>CAYRTQ010000085.1:0-5774 GCA_964426865.1 uncultured bacterium | reverse complement strand
TTCTCAATGTGGCGGAGGTCGCGGCGGATTCCAGCGGCGTGCTCTGGTTCGCGGCTTCCAATGGCGCATGGAATTGGAATGGGTCCGTCTGGCGGCATTACACCACCTCCGACGGACTCGCAGACAATGCCATCACCTGCCTGGCAGTCGACCGAACCGGAGCGAAATGGTTCGGCACGATGAAAGGAGTGACCCGTTTCGACGGGAATTCCTGGCGGACTTTCACCATGAAGGATGGACTGCCCAACGACCGGGTGAACACGGCGGCGGTGGACAGTTCCGGCAATGTCTGGTTCGGTACGGATTTCGGCGCGGCCCGCTGGGACGGCTCCCAAATGAAATATTTCCTGAAAGGGAGCGTTGATAAATTGCTGGAAAACCGGGTTACCGATATAGCCCTTGATTCCGAAGGGCGTCTGTGGTTCTGTCACGGCATCCGGGGGCTGACCATGTACGATGGCGTGCAGTGGAAGCGCCTGACCACAGCGGCTACTTCATTCCCGGAACCGGACCTGAAATCGATGGCCTGTCAACGAAGCGGGGTGTTCTGGTTCGTGCTCGGCGATGGCGACGTGGCCTCCTTTGATGGAATGAATTGGGTCGTTTATGGAAACGATACCTTCCACGAGAGAGTGAAGCGGGTGTTCGTGGATCAGGCGGACCGGGTGTGGTTTGTCAAGGATTATTCCGGGCTGGTTTGTTTCGATGGAACGGCCTGGACCGGTTTCTATCAGTGGAACGGACTGCGGAGCGACCAGGTCACCGCAGTGGGAACCAGCCTGGATGGAACCATATATGCCTGTACGAGTCGGGGCGTCTCCCGGTTCAACGGAACGGGCTGGCAGAATGTCCCGGATCCGGAGCGGCCGGTTTCCTGGAACGTTCGCGACATGGCGGAAGCGCCCGACGGCGCGATGTGGTTCGCCACCGATGACGGGCTGACCCGTTTCGACGGCTCCGGCTGGCGGACCTGGACCATGGGTGATGGCCTTCCCGGAAATATCGTCACTGCGGTGGCCGCCGGTCCGGATGAAAGCATCTGGTGTGTAGCCGGGGGAAAACTCTGCCGGTTTGACGGATCATCTATTACGGTATATCCGGGACCGGTGGAAGGGGAATGGATGGTCGGCGAGTCATACTTTCAGGGGCCCATCGCCGTGGACGAAAAAGGGACCGTATGGGCGTGCTCGAATCGAAAACCGCCAACCGGCGGGAAAGGCCTGTGGAGCTTCCATGACGGCGTTTGGGAATCGTTCATGCCCGGCTTCGGGGAAGAGGGATACGTCGCTGGAGTCTACCCTGACCGGCGCGGTGTGATATGGTACGCGACCTCGCCCGGGTTGGCAAGCTGGGATGGCCGGGAACGCAATCTGCACCGGGTGAACTCCCCGGACCATGTCGGGGCCGCGCAAATTGTCACCGACCGTGACGGTGTGGTCTGGGTGACAAGCGCCAATGTCGCGGCGGTCACCTATGCCGCTCTATACGACGGCCGCACATGGAAGGTGTTCGCCCCGGGAACCGTACCGGAAATAGCATCCACCAAGATCCAGATAGATACCGCCGGCCGCAAATGGTTTCCCGGCGCGGTATACCTTGAAGGCGACAGCCTGCGAGTGGTGATTCCCCATACGGAACTCCCGGATCATAGATTGGGATTCGTGGTCGAGGGCGACGGCTCCACCCTGTGGTTCGGGTCGGAAAGCAATGGACTCTTCCGATGGAATAATGGAGTCTGGACGAATTACACCACCGCGGACGGGCTCCCCTCCAATACTATTATTCCGCTCGCGGTCGGCCCCGATGGAATCCTCTGGTGCTCTTCAGGTGTAAGTGACGGTAACCAGGCCGGTGGTCACGGCATCGCCTGGTTCGATGGAAGCGTCTGGCGGGAATACGAGATTGAGGGCGGAGCAAATACCGTTGTGTTCGGGAAGAATGGTGAATCGTGGTTCGGAACCTGGTCAGGAGTCTTACGGTTTGTCGGCGGCCAATGGACGGAGTTCAGGGAAATACCGGGAGTGAAATATCCTTCTGTCACGTCCCTTGCGGTAGATGATAATGGAAATCTTTGGGCAAGCGACTGGAAGGGTGCGCTCCGGTTTGACGGTCAGGAATGGAAGCTGTACACTACAGCGGATGGACTCCTGTCCAATAATGTGGGCGCGGTCGGGGTGGATTCGCGGAACCGCAAATGGTTCGCCACCAGGAACGGCTATTGCGTTCTCGACGATACCGCCCCTCAATCCGTTTCCGACTCCGCGCCCGCGCCCTTCGCTCTCCTCGGAAACCATCCCAACCCCTTCAATCCCTCCACCACCATCTCCTTCACCCTGCCCCAACCCGGTAAAGCGACCCTGACTGTCTACGATGTCACCGGGCGGAAAGTGCGTACGCTCATTTCCGGCAATCTACCTGCGGGCGCGCACTCGGCGGTGTGGGACGGTAAAGATGAACGCGGGAAAACGGTGTCGTCGGGCATGTATCTGTCACGGCTGGAATCGGGGAAAGTTTCGCATACGGTCAAGATGCTCCTCATGAAGTGATCGCCTGAACCGGAATTCAACTGGTTCGGCAAATCCATTCGAAACCCTTTCATACCGATAATCCTTGAATCCCGCGAATCCCGGTTCAGACAATCTTTTCACTTCATCATCCGTTCCGCCGCGCCCCGCAGCAGCAGCCAGAGGAAAAAGGGTCCGCCGAGGAGCGCGGTGACCACTCCCACCGGGATTTCCGCCGGAGCGATGACCGTGCGGGCCAGCGTGTCGCAGAGGACGAGGAACGCGCCGCCGAAGAGGAAGACCGCGGGGGCGAGCAGACGATGGTTTACCCCGACGAGGAAACGGCAGATATGGGGGGCCATCATGCCGACAAAGCCGATGGGGCCGCAGACGGCGACCACTCCGCCCACCATGAGGGAGACCGCGAGGAAGAGCAGGGTTTTGAGACGGCGGACATCCACCCCCCGGCTGACCGCGATGTCCTCGCCGGTGGTGATGAGATTCAGCTCGTGGGTGAGAAGGAGGATCGCCGCGCCGCCGGAGAGGATGAAGGGGAGCATCCCGAGCACGGAACGGTAACCCACCGCCTCGATGCCGCCCATGAGCCAGCGCACGATGCGGAAGGACTGGGTGAAATCGCTCAGGTACTGCATGAAGAGAATGAGGCTGGAGAAGAAGAAGCTCACCGCCACTCCGGCGAGAAGCATGGTGGAGGCGGAGAATCCCCGACGCCCGTGCGCGAGACCGTAGACCACGGAGATGGAGAGCAGCGCTCCGGCCAGCGAACCGAGCGAGATTCCGGAAATCCCCAGAAATGACCCGGAAACGCCGAAAAGCACGGTCAGCGCCGCGCCGAACGCCGCGCCGCTGGAGACACCGAGCGTGAACGGAGTGGCGAGCGGGTTGCGGAAGAGCGCCTGGAACGCCATGCCGCTCAGCGCGAGCGAGGCCCCCGCCAGGAATGCGGTGAGCGCCCGGGGAACCCGCATGTTCCAGAATATCCCCGTCTCGATTCCGCCGGAGAATGGGTGCAGGATGCTTTCGAGGGGAATGCGCTGCATCCCGGCCATCGGGGCCAGCGCGAGCGTCATCCCCGCGAAGAGGGCCAGCAGGGGGAGCACGAGGGATTTCCTCATTCCTCCACCTCCGAGGGAATGATGAGACGGCGACCGGTCAAGGGGTGGGCGACGAAGAGGAACGGATGCTCGTAGATGCGCTCCAGAACCTCGTTGCGCATCACCTCTTCCGGGGAACCGGTGAACGCCACGCGCCCGGATTTGAGCACCGCGATACGGTCGCTCAGGAGCGCGGCGCCGTTGATGTCGTGGGTCACCATGACCACGGTCATTTTCCGCTCGCGGTTCACCCGACGGAGAATACCATGGATATCCGCCACGTGTTTCGGGTCGAGAAAGGTAGTCGGCTCGTCGAGGAGCAGGATACGGGATCCCTGGGAGAGCGCGGCGGCAATGAGCACGTTCTGGCGCTCCCCGCCGCTCAAGGTGTCGAGAAACCGTCCGGCGAGATGAGCGGTCCCGGTCAGTTCGAGCGCCTCGCGCGCCGCCCGTTCATCTTCCCTTCCCGGCGGCGAGAGCGGCCCGAGATAGGGATACCGTCCCATGAGAACGAATTCCTCCACGGTGAACGGCAGGCCGCGGCCATCGCTCTGGGGCACGTACCCCAGCAGCCGCGCCAGTTCCTTCTGACGGAAGGATTCCAGCGCCCTTTCATCCAGGAAAATTTCGCCGGTTCCGCCGGTATTGATGCGCACCAGGCACTTGATGAGCGTAGTTTTCCCCGCGCCGTTGGGACCGATGATCGCCAGGAACTCCCCCGCCCCGACCTCCAGGCTGACATCCTCCAGGATGCGCGCGCCGTTGACCGCGAAGGAATAGTTCCGGATGTGAATGGATGGGATCATATGAAAAGAATCCAGAAGTCAGGTATCGGAAGACAGGATGATAAATTTCAGAACCGTGATTTGCGGAATTGTGGAATTATCATGGTTTTTTCATCTCGGCAATCCCGTGATTCCACGACTCACGGTTCAGCTTTCATTTCCGGATGCATGAGCGCCGCCAGATCCTCCAGCGTCCGGATGAATCGCGGGCCGGGAATTACAGTGTAGTCGGCGCTCATGACATGCAGCCTTCCGGTTTTGACCGCGCTCACCCCCGGCAGACAGTTCCAGTCCCGACGCACTGCGTCCTCGGTGAGTCCGCGATCCGTCATGACCGGAAGCAAATCAATGATGATTTCCGGATCGAGCCGCAGGATGCTCTCGCCCGAGACCTGCGGATAGGGTATGGCCGGTCCGCGATAGGCGTTCTTTCCCCCGGCGAGTGTAATGAGTTCATCATAGAATGTATTCGGCCCGGCGACACAGACCGCGCCGGGATTTCCGGTTCCCAGCGTCCGCTCCACCACGAGGAGCACCCGTGGGCGGTTGAGCCCGACGGTCTTCTCCCGCACCGAGGCCATGCGCGTTTCGATGTCGGTTCGAAGCGCGGTGGCTTTCCCCTCCGCGCCGCATTTTTTCCCGATGGCAGTGATGGAATCGAGAATTTCGGCAACCACGCGGTTGCGAACGGTCAGAATTTCGACCCCCTGGCCGGAAAGGGCGGCGCGAACCTGCTCCGATTCCGGAAGGAGAATGACCAGATCGGGTTTCAGAACCGCCATCGCCTCTAAATTCGGGTTGAACAGGCCGCCGACTTTCGCCCGGGTCCGCGCCTCCGGGGGATATTTGCAGAAATCGGTCACCCCGGCCACCCGGTCGCCCAAACCCAGCGCGAAGAGCGTCTCGGTGATATTGGGCGCCAGGGAGATAATGCGTGAATACGTTTTCGACACCGGCTGCGGCGTTCCGGACGACTCTTTTCCCCCGGTGCAGGAGACTGCGGAGAGGGCGAGCATCGTCGCGAAAACGATGGAGAGGGCATTGATTTTTTTCAGCATATGATTACGCCGTATTGTTTCCGTGAATTATGCAGGTGAACCGACATCCTTCAAATGCAGGGAAAGCCAGTCCTTCAGGACAGCAAGGAATTCCTCCCGGACCTCCCGTTCGCGCCAGGGATAGTGTCCGCAGCGTTCCCACTCCCGATACTCCAGCCCCGGCAGGAACGGTTTGAGACTCTTGAAGATCATACGCCCGGGATGGGGATCGTATCCGCCGTGGAGCATGAGCGCCGGTGATTCGATCCCCGCGAAAGCGTTCGGGTAGACACCCTCGCCCTGCAAACGGAGCATGTCCGCCCAGGTTTCGGT
>CAYRTQ010000084.1:0-14750 GCA_964426865.1 uncultured bacterium | reverse complement strand
CCGGGGAATCTTTGGCTTTTCCCGGACCGCCCTCTTTTGGCGCTTTTCTGGGCGCGCCAGAAAAGTACAGAGACAGTGGAAGGGGCGAAGACTTCCTTACCCCGCGAAAGCGCCTGTGTAACCGGCACATGCAGGCGATGTCCGGTCATGGCATCTACCCATTGAAAACTGCGAAGCGCCAGAATGTTTCTATCAGCTTTTCATCATTCCGATCATTCGAATCACTGGTTCAGACAAGGCAGTCCGGTTTCTTTTGCGATTCCGGTTTCTTTCTTTTTCCCGCCGCACGCGTGGCCAGGAGAGTCAGCCCGAACGTGGCCGCGACCCCGATGATTCCCGCCAGACCGTTGGAGAGAAAGCCGTTCATTCCGGGGACAGTGTAGTCCGGCAGCACGGTATGCGAAGGGGCTTCGGCCTTTTCCGCGAAACCGTGATCCTCCGCCACCCGCTCCAGCCCGTCGGGATGGCTTGAGGCGAAGTACGACAGCCCTCCGGCGACCGCCAGCGATACCATCAGCATGATGAATACGAATTTTCTCATGATTCCGCTCCGACGCGCATGCCGCGAATGGCGGGGTTCACCGCGAAGATGAACCGCAGCGCGAATACGGTGATGATTCCCTCGAACACCCCGATAACCGCGTGGATGCCCGCCATGGCGGAGATCGCCACCTGCATCGGCGCGGTCTCCGAAAGCCCGAGCTGCACCGCGCAGAGCACCGAGGCTCCCACCACGGTGAGCCATGACGCCAGCGCCACCGAGGGATAGAAAAACCGGGGGCCGAGCGTGCGCCCCAGAGTGATCGCCGCGCTGGAAATCAGACACCCGAAGATGCCCATATTGAAAATGTTCGCCCCCAGCGCATCCAGTCCGCCGTCCTGGAAAAGCAATCCCTGAACCAGGAGCACCGCGGCCATGATGACCATGGATGGCCAGAGCCCGAAAATCGCCGCCGCGAGCGTCGCGCCGATGAGATGTCCGGAAGTGCCGCCCGCCACCGGGAAATTCACCATCTGGGCGGCGAAAATGAACGCGGCCATGACCCCCATCACCGGGGTGCGGCGTTCATCCACCGCCGAGCCGACCTTTTTCAGCGCATATCCCACTCCGGCGGCGCTCACCGCTGTCATGGGGATCCAGACCTCGGGTTTCAGAAACCCCGGAGGAATGTGCATTGCAAAGCCCTTTCACCTGAGATGCTGTTCGCCGACGTTCAGAACGCCACCGCCATCTGGAGAATGGTCTCATCCCCGCGGCCCGGATGGAACTGGTGTTCCACACGGGTTTCGCAGTTTTCCAGAAGCGCCCATCCCGCACCCAGACAGGTACGGCTCTCCCGTCCCGTTCCCGGGCCGCCGGAGGAGTAGAAATCGTACCGGCTCACCAGGAACGCCCGTCCGGCGCTCAGGAGGCCCTCGGTGTAATACCCGTAATCGGTGGACTCCGAATCGCCCGAAAGCCCGCGTTTCCGGGTGATGTATTCCCCCCGGAGGGCGAGAGGACCATATGAGGCGCGGACATCCGCCCCGGCGAGACTCATGTCGGTCTCTCCTCCGGAACGAACGAACCCGGCATAGGACCCGCCGAACTCCAGAAAGGGAAGCGGTTTCAGCGCCAGACGGCCGCCCCGCGCATACCGGATATCCGTTTCATCTTCCGAAAACCCGTTCACCCCGTACACCACCCCGTTGACCATCCCGGCGTCGAAATGCACCTGGAGCCCGACATCGTTCCAGAGATGGTGCGTGTTTTCCACCGCGAGCGGGACGGAGACGAGCTTACGGTCGATCGAGGCGTAGACCTCCCAGTCGATTCCGAAGGGGACGTCGAACTGCCCCGCGATGATCCCGGAATGATCGATTCCCCGAATCGGACGGAAATGTCCCAATCCGGCTCCGGACAGGAGAAACTCGACAAAAAACTCCCCGGAACCGAACGTATCGTCCGTCCCGTTGTAGGCCACCGCCGCTGAAATCCGGGTTCTTTCGCTCAGCGCGGAACTGATGTCGAGTTCGATCTGGCCGATGGAGAACGGGACATCGGCGCTGTCGCGGGGCGCGGTGTAGAGCGCGTCGCCGAAACCGGTGATGCTCAGAGCGGTTTCCCGCGCCGGGGAAGACGTTGCCGATACGAGGAGGAGAAAAGCGATTATCCGTAATACGGAGAAACCGGCGCATGCCTTGCGTGGTTTCACCGCGATTCCATTCCTGTCCGTTCCCGGCGTCCGGTTTATCACAGTTCATCCTCCACCAGACGGGTCAGCACCAGTCTGCCGTGTTTGACCCCTTTCATGCTGGCGAGCTGGTCGGACAGGGCGCGAAGCTCCCTCCCGCAGCCCTTGACCAGAATGACCTCCAGGCAGGAGTTATGGGTCAGATGCACGTGCATGCTGGAAAGAATGAGCTCGTGATGGTCATGGGCGATATCGGTGAGCCGGTCGCCGATCTCACGGGTGTGATGGTCGTACACCAGGGTGATGGTGCCGATCGCCTTGCACCCGTAGGTGCGGTCCTCCAGTTCCGCCTCGGCCAGACGGTCACGGATGAGATCGCGGATGGCCTCGGAGCGGTTGGTGTAATTCTTCTTTTCGATCAGGGCGTCGAACTTTTCGAGCAGTCCCCCGCCGATGGACACCCCGAAACGGATAAGTTCATGGTCGGTCATGGCGCCTCGCTGGTTGGTAACACGTTTTGAGAAATATATAACACGGCCCGCATCCAAAGTCAACACTTTCTTTGGAAGATGCGCCCGACAGAGCGCCAATGGTACGGAGAGGCCGCAATCCGGAGTGAACAATGCACTCCAGTCCCGTATTTACAGTGGCTTCGTTTTCCTCCACCCTTTTCTCCGGCGTTCGACATGCTTTCCACGCCCCCGTGGTTCAATCCGTTCCCTTCTCCGAGCACGCCCCCGCTCCGGCCTCTCCGCCTTTCGAATACCCATGAGCGGCAAGCGTCTATCCCACCGCAATTACGCTTGCACATCTTCTGTGAATCAGTTATTTTACCCTGACTATCTGCCACATTTCTCGCATGGGATGAAAGATGAAACGTACGATCAAGGTGGGACTTATCGGTTTCGGCACCGTGGGATCCGGTGTCGCACGCCTCATGTTCGGTTCCGGGAAGCCGTTTCTCCGGGGCCGTGATTTCGATCTCGAACTGGTGAAAATCGCCGACCTCGACACCACGCGGGATCGCGGGGTCACGCTCCCCTCGGGAGTGCTGACCGCGAATGTCGACGATGTGCTGAACAATCCGGAAATCGACATTGTCATAGAGCTTATCGGCGGGTACGAGCCCGCGCGGGCTTTCACGCTCCGCGCGTTCGAAAACGGCAAAAGCGTGGTCACCGCCAACAAGGCGCTCATCGCGAAACACGGCGGCGAGCTTTTCGCCGCGGCGCTCAAGGCGAACGCCTCCTATCTTTTCGAGGCCTCCGTGGGCGGCGGCATCCCCATCATCCGCGGGATCGTGGAAGGGCTCAACGCCAATTCCATACAGAGCGTATACGGCATTCTGAACGGCACCACCAATTACATTCTCACCGGAATGGCGCGCGACGGCCTGGATTACAGTGAAGTTCTGTCCAAAGCCCAGGAACTCGGGTACGCCGAGGCCGATCCCACCTCCGATGTTTCCGGGAAGGACGCGCTCAACAAGGCGGTGATCCTGGCCCGTCTGGCGTTCGGCGCGGACATCGCTCCCGACGATGTCTACTGCGAGGGCATCGAGGACATCCGCATCCAGGATATCGAGTACGCCTCCGATCTGGGGTATGTCATCAAGCTCCTCGCCATCGCCAAGCGTCACGACGATGGACGGGTCGAGATACGGGTGCATCCCACGCTGGTCTCCGCCGGGTCCATCATGGCGTCCGTGGAGGACGAGTTCAACGCGGTCGAGATTTACGGTGACGCGGTGGGACGGGAGATTTTCTATGGCAAGGGCGCGGGCATGCTGCCCACCGCCTCCGCCGTCCTTTCCGATGTGGTGGATGCCGCCGACCGCATGATCAACGGCGCACCCTCCAACGTGAAACTCATCCTCACCGACGGCAACGGCCCGAAACTGGCGCCCATCGAGGACCTGCGGCTGCGGTACTATCTCTGTTTCACGGTCAAGGATCAGCCCGGAGTACTCGCCCGTATCGCCACCGTACTCGCCGATGTGAGCATCTCCATCGAGTCGGTCATCCAGATCGGAACCTCGGACTGCGACTATGTGCCGCTGGTGATCACCACTCACGAGGCTCGCGAGGGCGACATGCGGAGCGCCATGGAGGAGTTCGGACGTTTCGAGGCGGTCAAGGGGAAAGTCCATCTCATCCGCATCGAGGATATGTAGCGCGAAGCGCGTCAAAAGCGCCTTCGGCGCGTCAGGAGGGGCTTCGCCCCGTCATATGCGCTTCGCGCGTCAAAAGCGCTTTCAGCGCGTCATATGCGCTTCGCGCGTCAGGTGCGCCTGCGGCGCGTCAATAGCGCTTTCAGCGCGTCAGGGCTTCGCCCGTCATTGGCGCTTCGCGCGTCATGAATGCCTCTCCGGGGGTGGTCATGAGCGCTTCGCGCGGAAACCCGCGCCCGTGAAAGAGAGCTTTTATACGAGGGTTGGTCCAGCGTCCGGAAGAAATAATGCGCAACCATTCCTTCGCACGAGCGCTCAAAAGACCTGAAACCGGATGGAAAGATCGGCATTGCTTTTTTACCGCGCCCGCGGGCGCCAATGACGGGCGAAGCCCCTCCTGACGCGCCGAAGGCGCTTATGACGTCCCGAAGGGACTTTTGACTTGTCAAAACCACTTATCATTCAATAGATGCGGAGATTGTGACATGGCATATCAGGGAGTGATACACCAGTACCGGGAATATCTTCCGGTAACGGACAAAACGCCGATCATATCCCTTCTGGAGGGTAACACGCCGCTCATCCCCACGGTCAACATTCCGCGGGAACTGGGGCTGGACGCCAAAATTTACCTGAAATACGAGGGACTCAATCCCACCGGTTCGTTCAAGGACCGGGGGATGTGCATGGCGGTATCGAAAGCGGCGGAAGCGGGATCGAAAGTGATCATGTGCGCTTCCACCGGAAACACCTCGGCTTCCGCGGCAGCCTACGCCGCCCGGGCCGGCATGCAGTGCATCGTGCTGGTGGAAGGCGGGGGGATCGCGCTCGGGAAACTGGCCCAGGCCATGATCCAGGGCGCCACCGTGGTGGAAATCGACGGCAATTTCGACCGTGCGCTCAACCTGGTGCGTGAAATCACCAGCGGCCATCCCATCACCCTGGTGAATTCGGTCAACCCCTATCGTCTCCAGGGACAGAAAACCGGCGCATTCGAAATCGTGGACGTGCTCGGCGACTCGCCGGATTATCACTTCCTGCCGGTGGGCAACGCGGGGAACATCTCGGCCTACTGGATGGGGTACAAAGAGTACCACGCTGCGGGCAAAATGGCCCGTCTCCCGAAAATGATGGGCTGGCAGGCGGAAGGCGCGGCCCCCATCGTGCGGGGCGAGCGGGTGGACCATCCAACCACCATCGCCACCGCCATCAAGATCGGGAATCCCGCTTCCTGGAAACTGGCCGAGGCCGCCCGTGACGAGTCCGGCGGAACCATCGACATGGTTTCCGACGACGAAATCCTGCGGGCCTACGCCCTGCTCGCCTCCCGGGAAGGGGTGTTCGTGGAGCCGGGGAGCGCGGCCTCCCTCGCCGGGGTCATCAAGGCCCACGAACGCGGTGTTTTCAAGGGCGGCGAGACCATCGTCTGCACACTCACCGGCCACGGACTCAAGGATCCCGACCGCGCAATGAAATACGCCAGCCCGCCGGTCAAGGTGAAAGCGGACATGGACAGCGTGATGCGGATTCTGAAAATATAAGGAAAAGCGGGGCAAAGACACAAAGGCGCAAAGAGGAAAGAACTCCGGGCCATGATTCGTTCGATTCCGGGCTTGTCCTGATTTTCTCAAAATCCCGTTGCTGGATGAATCGCACGAATCATGATTCGGAAGGTATTGAATCTTTGGCGCTCTGGATCTCCTGATTTTCAAAAAAAGAGAGGCGCTGCCATGAAAGATGTGAAGAAACAGTGCGAAGAGCATTATCTGACCTTTATTTCGATCGCGGTCGGTTCGGTAGCGCTCATTGCCGCGATCGTCTGGGGTATCACCGCCATGATTCGCAAGCGGAATTATACCGGATGCTGCTGAGCACGCGCGTGAAATTCGGAACGGACACGGATTGAGAATGGAGTTATACTGTGAATGGGAAGAATCTGAAGAAAATGAATTTCGGGACGCTGGGAATGGTCATGGGGGTCCTGGTGGTAATCGCCTCCATTGTCTGGGTGACCATACTGAATCTCAGCCGTGATGACCAAACGGGAAATGATATTACATGGGTGGGCTGAAATGAAATTTCTGGTCTTGATCGGCGATGGCATGGGGGATTACCCCAACGGCGATTTGGGCGGAAAGACGGTGCTGGAAGCGGCCCGCACTCCGGGAATGGACTGGATCGCGGCGAACGGCAAGGGGGGATTGGCGCAGACCATTCCCCCCTCGATGCACCCGGGAAGCGATGTGGCCAACATGGAAATCCTGGGATATGACACCACGAAGTCCTTCACCGGACGCGCGGTGTTCGAGGCATTGAGCATGGGCCATACCCTTCGCAAAAGCGACGTGGCGTTTCGGGCAAATCTGGTGACCCTCGCCGAGGGACGGATGGGCGATTATTCCGCGGGGCACATCACCACCGCGGAGGCCACGGAACTCATGAAGCTGCTCGATGCGCGGCTCGGCACCGATACCGTACGGTTCTACCCCGGTGTCTCCTACCGTAATCTCATGCTCTGGGACGGCGGGACGGATGCGGCGGATACCACTCCCCCGCACGACATCATCGGGAAGGAGTACCTGCCCCACCTGCCGAAAGGGGAGGGAGCGGAGGAACTGCGTGCGGTGATGGAATCCTCACGCTCCGTCCTTGCGGACGCGCTGGTCAACCGTAAACGGGAGGCCGCCGGGAAGGTCCCGGCCAATTCCATCTGGCTCTGGGGACAGGGTCGGGATCTCGAATTGCAGACGATAGAAGAAAGGTTCGGGCTTACAGGCGGTGTCATCAGTGCCGTTGATCTTATCAAGGGCATTGGTATCGCCGCCGGGCTGAAACCCATCTTCGTTCCCGGCGCTACCGGTTATATCGATACCAATTACCGGGGCAAAGCGGAAGCGGCGCTCGCGGCGCTCGACACCCGTGACTTTGTATATGTCCATGTCGAGGCGCCCGACGAGGCCGGGCACAGCGGGGATCCGAAGATCAAGCTCCAGGCCATCGAGGACTTCGACCGCGAGGTGGTTGTCCCGGTCATCGAGGCGGCGAAAGGCCGCAGCGATCTGGCGGTGCTGGTCACCTGCGATCACCGCACCCCGCTTTCGGAACGAACCCACACCCGTGAACCGGTGCCGTTTGCCTACTGGGGCCCGGGAACGCGGTCCGACGGCATGGCGGTGTTTTCCGAAACCGACGCCGAACGGGGTTCCATTCAGTCCCTGAAAGGTCATGAACTCCTTACATCGTTTATCGGAGATTTCATAAATATATGAGTTCACTCGTTGTAATGAAATTCGGCGGAAGTTCCGTGGCCGACGCCGACAAGATAAAGAAGGTCGCCACACGGGTCATCGAGAAGAAGGAGGCGGGAAACGACGTCGTGGTCGTGGTCTCCGCCATGGGTGACACCACGGATCATCTCATCTCGCTTGCGAAATCCGTGAACGACGATCCCGCCGATCGTGAGATGGACATGCTCATGTCCAGCGGCGAGCAGGTTTCGATGGCGGTGCTCTGCATGGCCATCCAGGCCATGGGGCACGATGCCATTTCCCTCACCGGCCCCCAGGCGGAAATACTGACCGACAATTTCCACCGTCGCGCCCGTATCGTGGACATCAAGGCCACCCGGGTCAAGGAGGAGGTGGCGAAAGGCCGTGTCGTGATCGTGGCCGGATTCCAGGGCATCAGCGGGGATTCCGAGATCACCACGCTCGGACGGGGCGGCTCGGACACTACCGCGGTGGCGCTGGCCTATGCGCTCCAGGCGGATGTCTGCGAGATTCTCACCGATGTGCCGGGCGTGTTCACCGCGGACCCCCGGATTGTGAAAACCGCCCGCAAGGTGGATGTAATCGCGTTCGAGGAAATGCTCGAACTGGCGAGCATGGGCGCCAAGGTGCTCAACTCGCGGTCGGTCGAACTGGCAAGCAAGTACGGCGTGGTTCTGAAAGTGGGGCTTTCCCATGTGGAGGCGCCGGGTACCATAATCAAGAAGGAGGACGCTTCGATGGAACAGGTGATGGTGCGGGGAGTCGCGCACGATCTGGATCAGGTGAAATTGACCGTGCGACGGATACCGGACCAGCCCGGTGTGGCGGCGAAGATTTTCTCCACGCTGGCGGAGAAAGGTGTCAATGTGGACATGATTCTTCAGAATGTCAGCGCGGACGGGTACGCCAATATCTCGTTCACCGTTTCCACCAGCGATATCGAGAAGATATCCACGATCATGAATCGGATAAAAACCGATGTGAACGCCCAGGAAGTGACCAGCGATATCAATATCGCCAAGGTCAGTGTCGTGGGTATCGGCATGCGTTCTCACGCCGGAGTGGCGCAGAAGGTATTCACCACTCTCGGCGAACGGGGAATCAACATCAAGATGATCAGCACCTCGGAGATCAAGATTTCCGTGGTGGTGGACAAGGACCGCGCCACCGAGGCGGTGAATGCGCTTCACGACGCGTTCGATCTGGGCAACGGAGGGATTTTATAGATGGGATTCAATGTGTGTATAGCCGGCGCCACGGGCAATGTGGGCCGCACCATGATACAGATTCTGGAAGAGCGCAATTTCCCGGTCGACCGTCTGCGTCTGCTGGCATCGAGCCGAAGTGTCGGCAAGAAGCTGGCCTATCGCGGCGCGGAAATCGCGGTTGAGGAATTGAAGCTCGACTCTTTCGAAAAGGGTGAAATCGTGCTCAGTTCGCCCGGCGGGTCGGTATCCAAGTGGTACGCTCCCTCCGCGGCGAAAGCGGGCGCGCTGGTGATCGACAATACGAGCGCCTTCCGCATGTACGACAATGTGCCGCTTGTGGTCCCGGAAGTCAATCCGGAAGAGGCGTTCAAGCACGAGGGCATCATCGCCAATCCCAATTGCTCCACCATCCAGATGGTGGTGGTGCTCAAGCCCCTGCATGATGCCGCGCGCATCCGTCGGGTGGTGGTTTCCACCTACCAGGCGGTGGCCGGAGCGGGAATCGCCGCCATCACGGAACTCCGGGACCAGACCCAGGCGCTCCTGAACGGCGGGTCGTACGATCCGAAAGTGTTCCCGCACCAGATCGCGTTCAACTGCATCCCGCAGATCCCGCAGAAGAAAGCGTTCGACGCCAACTTCTACTCCGAGGAGGAGATGAAGATGGTGAACGAGACGAAGAAGATCATGAAGGACCAGTCCATACGGGTTTCCGCCACCACGGCGCGGGTCCCGGTTTTCATCGGGCATTCCGAATCGGTGAACGTGGAAACCGCCCGCAAGCTCACCCGCGACGAGGCCATCGCGCTCCTGAGCAAGGCTCCGGGCGTGGAGGTCATGGACGACCCCGCGAACCAGGTGTACCCGCTGGCTTCTTTTGCCGAGGGCAAGGACGCCACGTACGTGGGCCGTATCCGCGAGGACCTCTCCCACGAGAGCGCTCTCGACATGTGGATCGTCTCCGACAACCTCCGGAAGGGGGCTGCGCTCAACGCGGTGCAGATCGCGGAACTGTTCCTGAAATAAAAGAACCGCTCGCGGTTCCGGGCGGGTGGGATTCGTTCCACCCGCCTTTTTTTTAAAGAGGCGCTGAAAAATAACTGATACCGATTCCCCTTCAAAATTGGTAGAAAGGAATTGTTGTCTTTCCTTGCCCCCATCGGGGGAAAGGTGGCCGAAGGCCGGAAAGGGGGCTGCCTTTGGTACGGTGATTGAATCATAATTTGGATGATGTATGAGGGCCGAAGGGGAGGCGTGTCCCGCGCTTTCCGTGGTTCAAATTCTTCCAGCGGGTAACAATGGCAAATCTCTTTAAAATCGCCGGACGTCTCTATGGCCGCGCCCTGATGACCAAACCGGTTCGCGAAACGGTGAAAGCCGCGAAAAAGTATGTGTTCGCCGAGATGAAACTTACCGATATCAAGCTCCGGGCGGCGTTTTTGAAACGCAAGCGCCGTGCGCACTGCACCCTGCTGGGCCGTACGGTGTACCGTCTCACGGTGAATGAGGTGAACCCCGCGAATCATCCCCAGGTGCGGACCATTCTCGCGGTGCTCGCGGAAATAGACATCGAGATTCTGGCCGCGGAACAGGAACTGGTTCGCCGCCGCGCGGAAGAGCGGGCGAAATATGAATAAGGGAAAGCGCGGCGGGAAGAGAACTACCCGCCGTCCCGCCTTCTCTCCCCTGTGACCCGTAGTCATTCAAAAAGAGCCCGTTCCATGAAAATTCTCCTGGTCAACACCAACCGGTACCGTACTCCCCCCGTGGCCCCATTGGCGCTGGAATATCTCGCGAGCGCCCTGTCCCGTACCGGTCATGAATACCGTATCCTGGACCTCTGCTTCACGGAAGACCCCATCGCGGAACTTGCCGGGGAGATCGCGGACTACCGTCCCGATGCGGCCGGGCTGACCATCCGCAACATCGATACGGTGCTCGCCAGCAACAATGTCTTTTTCCTGGATGATATCAAGCGGTACGTGGACGTGCTCAAGGCCGCCGGAATCCCGGTCATTCTCGGCGGCGTGGGATATTCGTTCGTCCCCGGCGGAATTCTGCGGTATCTGGGAGCGGATTACGGCATCCAGGGCCCCGGAGAGCGGGCGCTTCCGAAACTCCTGGACGCTCTGGAAACCGGCCACGTGGCTGCCGGGACGGTTCTCGATGGCTGGCGGGAGGGCATCGATCCGGATGAACCGATCGACCGGACGGCGGCGGATATTAACCGTGCCCGGTATGTCCGAGAAGGCGGCCTTCTCGGATTCGAAACCCAGAAAGGCTGCTTTTCCCGCTGCTCCTATTGCGCGGAGGGACGGGCGGAGGTTTTGTTCAAGCATCCGGACCGGGTGGTCAATGAGCTGGCGCAACTGGCCGGAATGGGGTTCACCGATTTCCATCTTTGCGACGCCGAATTCAATCAGCATCCCGATCACTGTCGGGCTTTTCTGGAACAGCTCATCGAAAGGAATCCCGGAATCCGATGGGCGCTCTATATGAAAAGCGGGCCGTTCGACGCGGAACTGTTTCGCCTTTTGAAACGGAGCGGGGCGCACCTGGTCACCCTTTCCCTGCCCACCGGACCGGACAGCCTCGAAAGCGCCCGGGAAATACGCCGCCATACCCTCGCGTGCGGGATGCATTTTGCGGTGGATTACCTCTGCGGATATCCCGGCGACACCTCCGAATCGGTGCGTCGGGATATCGAAACCCTGCGGTATATCGCCCCGGACACCGTGGGGGTCAACAGCACCCTGCGGCTGTACTCCGGGCTGACGGTCACGGACGCGATTCTGACAGACCGTTCCCGGCGTCCTTTCCTCTACGGCGCGTTCGAGGACAACCCGGACTGCATCCGCCCGGTATTCTATTCCCATATCACCGTGGATATGCTCCGGGAGTTCATCGGAGAGGACCCGCGCTTCCATATCGAGGGATTCGATCGAACCTCGAATTACGAGCGTCTGAAAAGAGAGGAATGAAACACGGGGAGCGCGGTGCTGGAAGCCATGTCGATACCGTTGGACGGTTCGCGATTTGACACTTCGACACTTCGACACTTCGACACTTCGACAGGCTCAGTGCCCACAGGCTCAGTGTCCGCAAGCTCAGCGCCCGGTGGCTGAGCGCCCGCCGCTGGCTGAGCTTGTCGAAGCCAGCCAACCGAAGATTACACCCTTTCCGATTGACAGAGTACTCCTTCAGTATACATTCGAAAGCATATGATTCATGGGCGCTCACCGCCTCCCGGAATGAGTCACCTTTCTCCTGAACAGGAGAAGGGACGGGGATGAGATGCAGCGCCGACCAAACCGGACTGCCGTCACCGTTCAGTCGCCGGAACAATAATTACCTTCGACACTTTTTCAAACAAGGACACACCATGATCGATTTGCGCAGCGACACCGCGACCAGACCATCGCCGGAAATGCGGGTGGCCATCGCCAATGCCGAGGTCGGGGACGACGTGCTCGGCGAAGACCCCACCATGAACCTTCTGGAAGCCCGCACCGCCGAAATTCTCGGGAAGGAAGCGGCGGTATACATGCCTTCGGGCACCATGACCAACCAGGTGGCGGTTCGCACCCACACCGAGCCGGGGGACGAGATTCTGCTCGACCGTGACACCCACATCTATTATTACGAGGCGGGAGCGCCCTCTGCCCTGTCCGGGGTCATGGTGCGTCTGATCGACGGGAAACGGGGGATTTTCGCCCCAAGCGACGTGGAAGCGGCGGTTCGTCCCGGGAACATCCATTTCCCCATCGCGAAGCTCCTGGTGATTGAAAACACCCATAATCGCGGCGGCGGCGCGGTCTGGCCCCTCCCGGCCATCGCGGCGGCATCGGAAGCCGCCCGTGCGCATGGTCTCAAGGTGCATCTCGACGGCGCCCGTCTCTGGAACGCCTCCGCGGCAACCGGCATCCCCGAGGCGGAATACGCGAAGTATTTCGATTCGGTGAGCGTCTGTTTCTCCAAGGGACTCGGCGCGCCGGTGGGAAGCGCCCTGGCCGGGACAAAGGAATTCATCGAACGCGCGCGGCGTTTCCGCAAGCAGTTCGGCGGCGGCATGCGCCAGGCGGGAATGATGGCGGCAGGCGCCCTGTACGCGCTCGAACACAACCGGGCGCGTCTGGTCGAGGACCACGCCAACGCCAAGCTGCTCGCCTCCGGCATCCGTGATCTCCCCGGAGTCGAACTGGACATTTCCTCCGTGGAGACAAACATCGTCATGTTCCGGGTGACCTCCCGGCCCGCATCGGAGCTATCCGGTCTTCTGCGGGAAAAAGGGCTTCTCATGAACGCCAACGGCCCCGAAACCATCCGCGCGGTCACCCATCTCGACGTCAGCCGCGCCGATATTGAACGCGCGGTGGAGATCATGCGGACGCTCATGAGCAAATAGTTCGTTTCGAAGCGGGAAAAGGCTGTTACCCCCAGGGGATGCTCATTTTCCATCACTCTCATTGCCGGATCGGATCGTCTTTTTTCCGGAAAACTGAGCTGCGGGAAAGAATGCGAGGGAATTCACCCATGAAAATAACCGCCATCAACACCTGGTACAGCAAGGAAGCGCACCGTAATCTCATCTTCATCGAGGTGGTCACCGACGAGGGCGTCAATGGAGTGGGCGAGGCCTATTCCGTGGGGCCGGACGAGACGGTCGGGGTCACCGTGAAAGACTTCGAGTCCTGGCTGGTGGGCAAGGACCCGCTCAATATCGAGGGACTCTGGCAGGAAATGTACAATTTCAGCCGGTTCCCCAACGGGCTGGCGTTCATGGGAGCGGTCAGCGGCATCGACATCGCGCTCTGGGACATCAAGGGCAAGGCCGCGGGGCTGCCGGTCTGGGCGCTTCTCGGCGGGAAATGCCGTAACCGGATCCGCACCTATGGCCATGTGAAAGGATCGACCACCGCGGAAATGGCGTCCTCCGCCTCGGAAATCGTGAAAAAGTACGGCTATACCGCCCTCAAGTGCTTCCCGGTGATGTGGCCGCAGGAAATCCCGAACTGGTACACCGTGCTGCGCCACGCGGACGACCGTATGCGGGCCATACGCGGGGCGGTGGGAATGGATGTGGATGTAGCCGCCGACGCCCATGCCGCGGTGGATCACGCTTACCAGGCGATCCAGCTCACCGAGGTAATCGTTCCCTATCACCCGCTCTTCCTGGAGGAGCCGGTGCGTCCGGAGAACATGACCGCGCTGGCCGAGGTGCGGCTCAAGACCACGGTACCCATCGCCACCGGCGAAATGCTCTATACCAAGTGGGCTTTCCAGGAACTCCTCTCCCGCGGCGGCGCGGACATCATCCAGCCCGACATCTGCATTGCCGGCGGATTCACCGAGATGCGGAAGATCGCGGCGGTGGCCGAGACCTTCTACACTCCCCTCGCGCCGCACAATCCCATGGGGCCGATTGCCACCGCGGCCAATGTCCACCTTGCGGCGGTCATCCCCAATTTCCTCATCCTCGAATACATCCCGGACGAAACCGCCGAACGGCTGGATGTCATCGACGCCCCGATTCCATTCAAGAACGGCTGGCTGGAGATTCCCGACAAACCCGGCCTGGGCGTCGAACTGAACAAGGACGGGCTGGCCAAGCACCCGCCCGCCCCCTGGCACCGTCCATTCCGGTATCACAAGGACGGAAGACCGGCGGTGATATAAAGAATCGGGTGCATGATACCGGGTCTGGTTCAGGAATGGATACCCGTTCAGCGAGCGGACTGATTGTCTGATACCGGTGATTCGAATGATTGAACTGATGAAAGACGGACAAAGGCATTTCTTTCATCATCCTTTATCATTTGCATCACGCGCATCACCGGTTCAGACAAGTTTCAAACACTTTCTTACCCGGTTGACCGCTCATACCAATTCCCATTCAACCTGACATGACCAAAGAGGTCACCCCTGGGGA
>CAYRTQ010000083.1:0-14777 GCA_964426865.1 uncultured bacterium | reverse complement strand
CCCCATGCTTTTCCTGCCCCCTCCGGGGGAAGGTGGCCCGGAGGGCCGGTAGGGGCTGCGTTCCCAGAGAAGGTTATGTCCTTATTTATGGATACGCTCTAATTATTTTTCGCAGACTTTCAAACTCGGTTACAACATCATGTCCACAAACCGTCATTTCACCCCCACGCGGCGTTTTTCGGCATAACGCCGAGCCGTGAAACGCTGCCTGATCCTCTGGATGCAACGTACACTCCGGAGCCATTCTATTACAAACAAGGAGACGCCATGAAACGGAAGGTTGTTGCCGTCACGCTGATGCTCGTCGCCGCCGTGGTCTCGGGCTGCATTTTCAGCTCGGATGACGACAAGGATGTCAAGAAGGGTAAAGTGAGCGGAAAAATCACCATGACCATCACCGGGGAGCCGGTGGCGAATGTCAAGGTGATGCTGGTCAACCAGAACGCGCGGATCGACACGGTCAACTATGCGAACAACGCCAAAGCCCTCGTGGACTCAGCGGTCACCGACACGAACGGCGAATTCGTCATCGAAGGCGTCGCCCCCGGGAAATACGGCGTGATACCCGTGAATTCCGATACGGATTCCACCCATGTCTACAAGTTTTCCTTGAGCGGAGATGCGGGTTCTTACGAGTTCTCCCTGAACGGGGAAAGCCGCACGGTGAATTTCATCGCGGAAAGCATGAACGTCCCGGGAGCAAGCGATTCGTATTTCATCATCGATGTGGTCCTCAAAAATGTATACTACCCACTGGAGAGCATCTGCTGCGATCGCGAGTGCCACCTGGGCCTCCTTCCCGGCTGGAAAGGCTCCATGCCGCTTTTCCCGACAGAGATCGAGCCCCACACCTATCTTGTTAAGATATGCACAACCTACGGATACACCTGCCTGTTCTATACGGAGACAAACAATTTCATGGTTCGCCCGACCTTTAAATCACCAGACCCGATGTATCATGATTTCTATCTCGGCCATGACTTCAGAGCCACACCGGCATACTCCAAATTCGAGTACGATCTCTTCACCAGGGCAGTGACCCGGGTCCAGTAGGAAGTTTCCCAGCCGGGTCGTCACCGGCCCGGCTGGGAAACCGTTCCTTCGGGGATGCCCGTCCCGGATGTATCGGACGCTCCGGAGCCATTACTCTCAAATACATAAGGAGACGTCATGAAAAGGACGGTTGTTGCCGTCACGCTGATACTCGTCGCAGCCATGGTCTCGGGCTGCATTTTCAGCTCGAATGACGACAAAGATGTCAAGAAAGGGAAAGTGAGCGGGAAGATCACCATGACCATCACCGGGGATCCGGTGGCGAATGTCACGGTGATGCTGATCAATCGTAACGCGAAGGTCGACACGGTAGATTACGCGGCCAACCTCAAGGCGTTCGTGGACTCGACGGTCACCGGCGCGAACGGGGAGTTCGTGTTCGAGGGCATCGCTCCCGGAAATTATGCCGTCGCGCCGGTGAACGAGGATACCACGAAAGTCTACAAATTCTCGTACGCCGCGGACACGAATTCTTCCGGATTCACGGTGAACGGGGATGCGCATACGGTTAATTATATAGCCGAAAATATGGGCTATCCGGGCGCGGGGTGGTGGCCCGACATCGCTTTCACCGTTTATGTGACCGATATATTCAACGGTGAACAATGCCAGTATCTGGTCGATTCCATTGAATTATACCGCAGGCAGTGGAGCGATTTCGTAACGAGGATGGTCTTTGTGGAAAGGGCAGCGCTCTGGAGGGAGTACGGCCGGTTCTTTTTCCGGGTATATGCACCCATGGGATACTCCGATTGTTCCCAAATCGTGGAAAATTATTTCGAAATCCGAATGAAATACCGGAATTACGCCGACATGTTCGGTGATTTTAACACCGTACGCAAGGAAAGGACGTTAACCATCAGTTACCCCATGAATCAGCCCCCTCTGAAGTCGACCTGGGAGTATTCCATTACAAATGACACGTTCACGTGTACCGGGCAGTAGCTGCCCGGTACGGGTCGGCCCGTTCTTTCCGGGGACGAAGCCCATTCCGCTTTGAACAGAACATCCCATGAAATGATCCCCTCCTCTCCGGTCTGCCTGTCCTCGCGGTCAGGGCGCTTTCCGGATGCGTCTTCAGCCTTGACGGCGCGGAGCGTGGATTTTTTCCCGGTTTGCTTCGAATCAGGCATAAGAAAGGATATTCACGTACGCTCAGCGGCGCGCAGCTCTCATTCTGAACGACAGGGGTATCCCGTCCCGGTTTCAGAGGACGCTCCAGATAATTCAACCATTTCCGTACAAGGAGACATCATGAAGCGGGCGGTTGCCATTGGCATGCTGCTTTTTGTTGCGGTATCGCTTACAGGCTGCATTTTCAGTTCGGACGATGACAAGGATGTCAAGAAGGGAAAAGTAAGCGGGAAGATCACCATGGCCATCACCGGTGAGCCTGTGGCGAACGTGAAAGTCATGCTGATCAACCGGAACGCGAAGATCGATACGGTCAACTACGCGAACAACACCAAAGCTTTTGTAGATTCGGCGGCCACCGACGCCAACGGCGAGTTCGCCATCGACAACGTCTCACCTGGCCGGTATGCGGTCGTGCCGGTGAATTCCACCACGGATTCCACTCGTGCTTTCACGTTTTCCCCGAGTCATGACTCGGGCCAGTACGAATTCTCCCTGGACGGGGAGTCCCGGACGGTGGATTTCATCGCGGAAAGCCTGAGTTACCCGGGGGCTTCCAATGGACTTTTCACCATCGACCTGGTCATCAAAAACGCCAAAGATCTGCAGGCCGTCATTAGCCAGCGCCGGGCCTGGAGCTATTGCTTTCCTGTCTGGGAAGGCGCCCATTTGCTAAAATCGACCATGAAAGATCCCACTACCTATACCGTGAGCATGGTTAACGATTACGGGGTCACGTACCTGTTTTTCACGCTGGACAATTATTTTCTGATGACCGTGACTCTCGGTAAGGATTATTATTTTTCGCAGACCTTCGAACTCGGTTACAACATCATGTCCACGCCGGAGTACTCGAAATTCGAATACGACTGCGACACCCGGCGATTGACCCGAATTCAGTAAACCGTCATTTTCGCCCGGCGCGGCGTTTTTCGGCATAACGCCGAGCCGGGAAACGCCGCCTGATCCTCTGGACGCAACGTACGCTCCGGAGCCATTCTATTACAAACAAGGAGACGCCATGAAACGGAAGGTTGTTGCCGTCACGCTGCTGCTCGTCGCCGCCGTGGTATCGGGCTGCATTTTCAGTTCGGATGACAACAAGGAGGTCAAGAAGGGGAAAGTGAGCGGGAAAATCACCATGACCATCACCGGAGAGCCGGTGGCGAATGTCAAGGTGATGCTGATCAACCGTAACGCAAAGATCGATACGGTCAATTATGCGAACAACCGCGCCGCCTTCGTGGATTCGACAATCACCAACGCGAACGGGGAGTTCGTCATCGATAACGTCTCACCCGGCAGGTATGCGGTCGCACCGGTGAATTCGACCACGGACCCCACTCGGGTTTTCTCGTTTGCCCCGAGCCAGAACTCTGGCCAGTACGAGTTTTCCCTGGACGGGGAATCCCGGACGGTGGATTTCATCGCGGAAAACATGAATTCCGCGGGGGCCATCCCCGGTTATTTCACCATCGACGTGGTTATCAAAAACGCCACCAACCTGAAGAGCATCATAAACCAACGTCGGAACTGGAGCTTTTTCACGCCATTCTGGGCTGATCCCGAAATGCTGAGTACGACCATGGTCGATCCCGCCACCTGTACCGTGCGTCTCACCAATAGTTACGGGTTCACGTGCCTGCTTTGCACGATAGACAATTATTTTCTGATAACCGTGTATCGCGGAACGAATTATCCTGTTCCGCAGACTTTTGAACTCGGTTTCAGCATCAGTTCCACGCCGGAGTACTCGAAATTTGAATACGACTGCAACACTCTGCAATTGACAAGATTTCAGTAAACAGTTGTTACTTCACCCGGAGCGGCGTTTTCTGGCGCAACGCCGCTCCGGAAAAATGCCGGCCGATTCTCGGACGCATCGATGCTCCAGAAACGCACTGCTTTCGTGTAAACAAGGAGACACCATGAAGCGGATGGTTGTTGCAGTCACGCTGCTGTTTGTCGCGGCTGCGGTATCGGGCTGCATTTTCAGTTCGGATGACGACAAGGAGGTCAGGAAGGGAAAAGTGAGCGGGAAAATAACCATGACCGTCACCGGTGAGCCGGTGGCGAATGTGAAAGTCATGCTGATCAACCGGAACGCAAAGATCGATACGGTCAACTACGCGAACAACGTCAAAGCTTTTGTAGATTCGGCGGTCACCGGCGCGAACGGAGAGTTCTCCATAGACAACGTCGCGCCTGGCAGGTATGCGGTCGTGCCGGTGAATTCAGCCACGGATTCCTCTCGTGTTTTCTCGTTTACCCAGAGCCAGATCTCGGGCCAGTTCGAGTTTTCCCTGGACGGGGAATCCCGGACAGTGGATTTCATCGCGGAAAACCTGAATTCCGCGGGGTTAATCCCCGGAAATTTCACCATCGACGTGGTCATCAAGAACGTCTGCGATCTGAAGGGCGTCATGAGCCAGCGACGGACCTGGAGCTTTTTTATTCCTTTCTGGGAAAACCCAGAATTGCTCAGGACGACCATGACCGATTCCACCACCTGTACCGTGAGTCTCTCCAACAATTACGGGTTCACGAGCCTGCTTTGCACACAGGACAATTATTTCCAGCTAACCGTTTCTCTCGGTACGAGTTATGGAACGCAGGTTTTCGAACTCGGTTACAACATCATGTCCACGCCGGAGTACTCGAGATTCGAATACGATTGCAACACCCGGCAAGTGATACGAATTCAGTAAAAAACCGTCATTGTCACCCGGCGCGGCGGCCTTCCTCGCACCGCCGCACCGGGAAAACGCCGTCCGGTTCTCCTGCCTCCCCGTCAGTGCCGTCCACACGTATATTGTTGTCAATCACAGCCCGATAAAGGTGAGTGTTCAGTTGCACGCGCCGGTGCGATCATTGGGAATACCGGGTGGGCAGCGGACCGTACAGCTTTCTCCGGCAAATCTCGTTCCTTTTCCCCCATCGTGCGGATAACCCCAAAATACTGGTACACGCTCCTGTTTTATACGCCGAGAAATTATTTCGCGTCTTTCGGTACTTGAAAATACATACGAAAATAGCCGCTTACATCTCGATTTCCCCTTTATTTCCACCCCTGCGTACTCTAAATTCGAGTATACTTATATCACAAGAAAAATGAAAGGATCCCGCAGAACGCCATTTTCCATCCGGCGCATCGAGATCGCCGGACATACCCCGCTCCGGACTCATCGGGCGCTCCGGTTCATTCAACCCTTGTACGGAAAAGGAGACATCATGAAGCGGACAGTTGCCTTTTGTATGCTGTTATGTGTTGCTGCATCGGTCTCGGGTTGCATATTCAGTTCAGACGATGACAAGGATGTCAGGAAGGGGAAAGTGAGCGGGAAGATCGCCATGACCATCACCGGGGAGCCGGTGGCGAATGTCAAGGTGATGCTGATCAACCGGAACGCAAAGATCGACACGGTCGAATACACGAACAACTCCAGAGCTTTCGTGGATTCTACGGTCACCGACGCCAACGGCGAGTTTGTCATCGAGGGGATCGTTCCGGGAAACTACTCCGTCGCGCCGGTCAACGGGGATACCACGAAGGTTTACAGATTCACATACGCCGAGGGATCGAATTCATCCGGGTTCACGGTGAACGGGGACGCGCATACGGTAGACTTTATCGCCGAGAATACCGGATATCCTGGCGCGTCGGGAAGCTGGTATGAGTTCACCATCACCGTTTATGTGACCGATATATACAACGCGGGACAAGCCCAGTATCTGGTCGATTCCATTGAAATTTATCGCAGGCAGTGGTGTGGTTCCATTCCGATATTGGTCTATATGGAGAGCACAGTTCTTCAGCAAATTGACGGGAGGCTCTGTTTTCAGATATATGCCCCCATGGGATTCTCCGATTCTGTCCAAGGGGTAGAAAACTTTTTCAGAATAAAAATGAAATACTGGAAATACTCCGAACTGTCCAATATTATCAGGGAAAGATCCTTCAATATCGGTTTCACTCTGAACCAGACACCGGAAAGCTCGATCTGGGAATATTCCATTTCGAAGGGCAAGCTCATATATACCGGGAATGGGTTGCCCGGAACGAGTCGCCCTGTTCATACCGGGGGCGAATCCCTTCCCGCCCATTATACGAATATGTGATCATGCAAGCCATGGCAACTCCTGCCGGGTGTAGTTGTCAAGAGGAGCCATCCTGATTCACATGATCCGCTTTTCGTGTAAACAAGCCATCGAGCTGTCGTGAGCGCCAGGCGAAACCCCTTGTAACAGATGGGGCCTTGTCGCCGAGGGAACGAAAAAGCCCGCTGAACGAGCGGGCTTTTTCATGAAATCCATTCCGCCCCTTTATCGGGCCTCACCCTTTCTCATCACCCTTGTTTCCACGATGACATACAGAGTCGGCAGAACCAGGAGTGTGAGCGCCAGCGAGGAGGTCAGCCCGCCCATGACCACTGCTGCCAAAGGACGCTGCATCTCCGATCCGCTGCCGGTGGCGTAGATCATGGGCAGAAGGCCCAGCAGCCCGGTCAGGGTGGTCATCATGAGGGGGCGGAAACGGAGTTCGCATCCCTTGCGCACTGCCGCTTCCGGGTCGAGACCCTCCTGCATGAGCTGGTTGAAAAAGGCGACCAGGATCACCCCGTTCGATACCGCTGTCCCGAAAAGAACAATCAGCCCGATGGCGGTGGATACGCTCATGTTGATGCCCAGGAGGAAGATGGACAGGAGACCGCCCGCCATCGCGAAGAGCAGGTTTGTCAACACCATGAGCGCTCCCCGTATTTTTCCGAGCGCCATGAACAGCATGATGAAAATGAGCAGAATGGATACCGGGACCACGACCGCGAGACGCCGCATGGCGCGCTGCTGATTCTCGAACTGACCGCCGTAGCGCAGGAAATAGCCTTCCGGAAGATCGGCGGTCACCGGGCCGATTTTCTCCTGTGCCTCGCGGACGAATGATCCCATGTCGCGTCCCCGGATATTGCATTCGATCACCACCCGGCGCATGGCGTTCTCGCGGCTGATCTGGGCGGGCGCTTCCACCTCGCGGATGACCGCGAGTTGCCCCAGTGGCACCGTGGCGCCGGAAGGGGTGGCCACCAGCAGGCGTTTAAGCGCGTCCGTGCTGTTACGGTATGCTTCCGGGAAGCGTACCTGAGCGGCAAAACGCATCTGATCCTCGATCACCGTGGTGGCCACTTTCCCCCCCACCGCGGTTTCGATCAGGTCGTTGATGTCCGCCACGTTGATGGTATATCGGGCGATGGCGCGACGGTCGGGGATGATTTCAATCTGGGAGAACCCGGAAATCTGCTCGATCTTCACATCTCCCGCGCCCTCGATGCCGGTGAGCGCCGATGCGATGCCGTTGGCCCGCTCTTTCAACACATCCAGATCCGGTCCGAACAGTTTCACCGCCAGATCGCTTTTGATTCCCGAAATCAGCTCGTTCACCCGTAACGCGATTGGTTGGGAGAATGATGGCCGGATACCGGGAATGGCGGCGAGGTCCCGCTCGATGGCTTTCACCAGGTCCTCGCGGGAACGTCCGGTCTTCCATTCGCTTTCCGGATGGAGCATGATGATAAAGTCATTCTGCTCCGGTCCCATGGGGTCCTCGGAAATCTCCGCACGCCCGGTCTTGGCCACCACCGTCCGTATCTCGGGGTATTTGGCCAATTGCTGTTCGATGAACGTTCCCGCCGCCACCGAGCCATCCAGCGCGGCGGAGGGAAGCCGTACGACATTGATGGCGATGGCGCCCTCATCCAACTGCGGCAGGAACTCCGTGCCGATGAAAGGGAGCAGCGCCAGCGACGACGCCAGTGCGGCGGCGGCCAGACTCAGGGTGATTTTTTTATGACGGAGCGCCGCATCCAGAATCCGCAGGTAAAACGGGCGGGTGATGCGGAGCGCCAGGTTATCCCGTTCCTCGCGCTTCCCTTTCAGGAGGAGGGAAGACAGCGCGGGAACGATGGTCAGGGCCACCACGAGCGAACCGAGCATGGCAAACCCCATGGTCAGCGCCAGGGGCTTGAACATCTTGCCTTCCATCTGCTGGAGGGTAAACAGGGGGATGAGCACCGCGATGATGATCAGGGTGGCGAAGATGACCGGACGCGCCACCTCGCTCACCGCTCCGAATACCACGGTCATACGGTCCATCCCACTCCCGGCGCGTTCGGTGAGATGACGGTGAATGTTCTCGCTTACCACGATGGAGGCGTCCACCACCATTCCGAGCGCGATGGCCAGCCCTCCCAGGCTCATCAGGTTGGCGGTGACTCCCTGCCAGCCCATCAGCAGGAACGCCATGAACGCCGACAGGGGGAGAGACAGCGCCACCACCAGCGCAGTGCGGAAATTTCCCAGAAAGAGAAAGAGCACGGCGATGACGAACAGTCCGCCCTGGAGGAGCGCGTCGGAAACGGTTCGCACGCAGGCCTGAATGAGATCGGTACGGTCATAAAATGGAGAGATTTTAACGTCCTTGGGAAGGCTGGCCTGGATCGCCGGAATGGCTTTTTTGACCCGATCCACCACCAGTTTCGAGTTCTCTCCCCGCAGCATGATCACCATGCCGGCGACCGCCTCTCCCTTGCCGTCGCGGGTCACCGCGCCCTGACGGGTCTGCGGGCCGATTGCCACTTGGGCCACATCACGCAGGGAAACGGTAGCGCCGTCCACCGATTTCAGAACGATATCTTCGATGTCCTCGATGGAATGGATGGTCCCCACGCTCCGGACATAGGACTGCTCCCAGCCGCTCACGATGAAATCGCCGCCCACCGTGGCGTTGTTGCGTTCGATGGCTTCCAGAATTTCCGGCAGGGTCAGCCCGTATTTTTGAAGGCTGGGCGGATCGACCGTCACCTGATACTGTTTGACGAATCCACCGAAACTGTTGACCTCGTTCACCCCCGCGATGATCCGCAGTTGCGGGGCGATCAGCCAGTCCTGCAGGGTGCGCAGTTCCATGGGCGACCGGCTCGGGCTTTCCACCGTGTACTGATAAATTTCGCCCAGGCCGGTGCTGATGGGACCCATTTCGGGCTCCGCCCAGGGGGGCAACTGATCGCGCACCGATTGCAGACGGGTAAAGACGAGTTCCCGCGCGAAATACATATCCACCCCGTCCTCGAACACCACGATCACCTGGGACAGAGAGGACTTGGAAAGCGACCGCACCTGGCTAACCCGGGGAAGCCCCTGAAGGGCCATTTCCATGGGGAATGTAATGCGCTGCTCCACATCCACCGGGGCGAGTCCGGGCGCTTCGGTGAGCACCATCACCTGGACATTGGTCAGGTCCGGAAAAGCGTCGATGGGCAGGTTTCTCCAGGCGGTTACGCCCGCGATAACCAGCATTCCGGTGGCGATGAAAATGAGCAGGCGCTGTTTCAACACAAAATGTATGAAGGTATCCAGCATAAACAATCTCCCGTTAATCCGCGCAACCCGCGCCCATTTTCTCGCGTAACACATCCGATTTCAGCATGAAGGCGCCTTTTGTCGCCACCCGGTCGCCCGTTTTCAGACCGTCGAGGATTTCCACCGTATCCAGATAAACCCGTCCGGTTCTGACCGGGACGCGGAGGTAGAAATCATCTTTCACCTGACGGAATACAAACGACTTGCCCTCATCGCTCAACACAGCATCGCGGGGAACCGCCAAGGCTTCTTCCATTTCACCCGAAGCGATGCGCGCCCGGCAGAACATGCCGGGACGGAGGAGATTCTCCGCGTTTCCCAAAGGAACCCGGACGCTCACCGTGCGGCTGTCCTCGCGCATAACCGAACCCACCAGATCGATTTTGCCGTAAAACACCTTGGAGGGAAACGCCGAGGTGGTGATCTCCACCGGGACAGCGCCTTTCCTCGATGCCTCCAGCACGGGAGCGAGGTCCTGCTCGTAGATGTTCAGCCACACCCAGACCGTGGACATATCCGCGAGAAGCATCACATCCTTGCCCGGTTCCACCCGCTCGCCGGGAGCGGCGATCTTCTCCACCACCACCCCGTTCAGAGGAGCGCGACAGGGCAGTTTTCCCACGGATTCCCGGCTTTCGCCGGAGCCGAGCGCGGCCACTTCTTTCGCGCCGAGGCCCATGACAAGCAGGGCGTGTTTCGCGGCATCGAGATCGGTCTGCAACTGTTCATAGCTCATTCTGGATTCGATCAGTTCCGCTTCGGAAGCGATTTTCTGGTCGAAAAGGGACTTCTTGCGCTCATAGGTGCGGCGCGCGAGATCAGTGAGAGCGAGATTCTTGCGGTAATCGCCGATGGCCCTGCCCAATTCCGCGCTCTCGATTTCGAACAGCACGTCTCCCTTTTTCACCCGCGTCCCGGCTTCCACTTTCATGGCGCTGACCACGCCCGGTATCGGGGGCGAGATATGCGATTCCCTGTTTTCATTGAGCCGTATTTCGCCGGAAACCTCGATGCAGGAGGCCACTTGACGCATGACGGTTTCTTCGGTCGCGATGAGGCCGCTCTTTTCCTTCAGCAACGCGGGGGCGACTTTCACCAGACCCAGTTCGTACCGGCACTCGTCGCAGGTATACTGCGGAATGTTGTGCTCGCACTTACGGGTGAAAAGTTCCTCCATGGGAACCGGGGCGTCCTCTCCATGCGCGGCGCTCTCCTCCGCAGGTCCCTCTTTTTCCGATATGGCCGCCACGGCGGCATGGTTGCTTCTCAGCGCGTGCCCGATGAACCAGAATCCGAACGCCAGAACCGCAATCAGGGCAAGCCCCGTGTACAACAGTGTGGAGTTTCGTTTATCTATCACCGCATTCCTCCTCTATTTATCTTCCGGTTCAGATCCGTCGGGCGGGAAATCGCCATCCGGGACCAGCGCGTCCAGTTCGCTTTTCAGTTCCAGATATTCCACAAGCCGCTCCACGTGAGCGCGCTGTACTTTCAACCGTGTGCGCTGGGCATCGAGCAGTTCAAGGTAATTCCGCTCCCCCGCTCCATAGGCCAGGGAAACAGCCTGAAAGGCCCGGTCCGCGGCGGGAAGCAGAATTTCCCTGCCGGAAAGATACCCGGCCCGTATTCCCCGCATCCGCTTGGCGGTTTCGATCACGCTGTTGCTCAACTCGATGAGTCCGGCTTCCTTCTCCTTGACCGTTTTGTTCAATGTCTGCCGCGCTTCCCGAATCCCTTCCCGGCTACGGTTGAAAAGGGGCGCCGGAAGACTCAGTTCCAGCAGCCAGGCGCGTTCGTCCGGTTCATTGAAGCGGCGGTAGGCTCCGCCGACTTCGACATCCGGCCAGGAGTTCGCTTTTGCAAGTTCCAGCGACGCCTTTTCGCGCGAAACCTGGATATCCATCTGACGATACCGGGGGCTGCGCTCCAGCCTTCCGAGGAGTTCATCTTCCCCCGGAATTTCCGGAATTTCCGGGAATTCCGCTCTCACCGTTGTGAAACGGGGCGTACGCGAACCCCAGCAAGAGGAAAGCGCGAACCGCGCCGCCTCCAGGTCGCGTTCCAGAACTTCGACATCCGCCCGGGCCGCGGCCAGTTCCACTTCCGACCGGGACTGGTCCAGCGGGGAAACATCTCCCGAGAGGACCCGCTTCCCGACCGTGTCATGTGTGGCAGCGAGCAATTCGAGATTCTTCTTCTCCAGTTCCAGCGTCTCCTGGAGCGCGTATACCCGCAGAAACCGTTGTTGCACCGTCTTCCGCAGCTCAAGGAACGCGATCATGCGGTCCAGTCCGGCCAGTTCGACTTCGATATCAGCCACCTTACGACTTTTCGATATCTTCCCGCCCAAGGGTATTTCCTGCGAGATTCCGAACGTGCTTTCCATCATACCCTGTCCGGAAAATTCGCCGGTTCCTCCAAACTGATCGATCTCGGTGAATATCCGGGGGTTGGGAAGCGCTCCAGCCTGACGGGCAGCGCTCGCGCGCGCTCTGACCGCATATCCGGCCGCCGCCAGGGCGGGATGACGCTCCAGTGCGGTGAGCACGGCGTCGTCCAGAGAGATTTCTCCGGTCGGTTCAGGGCGCTCGCCCGAAACGCGGGCGGCGTTGCCAGACGGGGTCATCGTCCCGGTCGCAGACGCTCCCGGGATGTCCCCGGAGCGGTTTCCGTCCGCCATACACGTCGATACGACAAGAAGACCCCACAGGGCGACCCCCATGCAAAAGATCTGTTTCACTCCTGCCTCCAATGATGAGTCCAATGTATTGCGCACCATGCGGAAACCGGCCGGGAATCGTGTATGTGAAGACACGGTCTCCCCGCGGAGTGCTCCGGGTATGGCGGCATACAGTATGTGTTGGAAAGAAAATGCGAATGCAGAAATCCGGAAATTCCGGAAAGGGAGCGGGTGTCTCAAATCAACAGGGGAGTCATCCGGAGATACAGGGAATGGAAATCGATCGGCGCTTTCGCAGGAAAGGAAATGCCGGATAGTTCCAAAAGGAACGGGGATGTTTCGGGGAAGACGCACGACAGCACGGGCAGTGTCAGGCGCTGCTGGTTGCCCTGTTCCGAGAGCGTGTAATCGGACTTGGTACGGGGACCTCCGCCACAGAGCAGGGTATACCCCATCCATTCATCGCAGTTCTGACAGGAGGAGAGGGACTGGCCGTTTTCGGGCCGCTGAAGGGGCGCGTTCTCCAGGGGACAGGAGGTAATTGCGATGTCCCAGTTCCCGTCCCCATGCACGTGCATTTGGAGGTCCATACCGGAGGGTATGAGAGAGACGAAAAGAAACGGGAGCAGAATGATGCTGAAGACCATGTTCCGTATGTATGCCATTCCGTCGCCCGGGAATTGATTGGGGATATTTATATAAGCGGACTATTCATATTTTGATCGAAGATGATAATGTAACAACCTGAACGACATTTTCAAAAGGTTTTTTTGCGCCGTGCATACCGGAATCGTTCGCCATTGCGGGCGTTTCCTTTTGCGCCCCGTGCTTTTATCCATCTTTGCTGCCTTGCGGGAGAAATTCATTACCTTTCCCTCTGCACTTCTGTGGGAAGCCCCCCTTTTCCCCCTTCGGCAGCAGATGGGTAGCTGAAATCGAAAAGGGCAAGAAAAAAGCCACAATGCAATTATCTGCAAGTGGCTGAATTTCTTGAATTTATTTGGAGCGGGAGACGGGGATCGAACCCGCGGCATCAAGCTTGGGAAGCTAATTTGGCCTATCCGGATAAACCCGTTGGAACCCTGTTAAACTCGTATAATTCGTTGCCCCGGAACAAATACCCGTGTCGGGCGTTCCGAGTAAAGCCGGTTAAACCCGGCGGAAATCTGTTTTGCGGGGTTACACCGAAGTTACACCAGTTACACCGGAAGGCCACACCGTATGAGCAACAAATTCCCTTTCACCAAAACGGCGATAGAAGGCTTGCCCCTGCCGGAAAAAAGAGCGAATTACCATGACAGCAAGATTCCCGGCCTGATATTGCAAATGACGCCTAATGGAGTCCGCACCTTCTATTCTCTCCGCAAGGTCAACGGAAAAACGGAGCGGGTACAGATTGGGCGCTTTCCCGCCGTCACTGTCGAGCTTGCCCGCAAAAGAGCGGAAGAAATCAACGGCAATATCGCGCAAGGCAAGAACCCCGCCGAAGAAAAGCGCACCCTGAAAGCTGAGTTGACCTTGAAAGAGGTCTTTGATGAGTTCGGAAAAACGGCGTCAGTAAAACATCGAAGCTGGACAGACGAAAAAAGAAGGTACGACCAATTTATTCAACCCGCTTTTGGCAACAAACGCCTTTCGCAGATCACCGACAAAGACGTAAAGGCATTGCATAAGCGCATCGGAGAGGACACCGGGGAGGTTCGGGCGAACCGCGTTGTAACTTTCCTGCGGGCCTTATTCAATTACGCAGATTCGGAAATGGATTACAAGGGCGAAAATCCTTGTCGGCATTTCAAGAAATTCAAATTCTCCGAAACCGCCCGCGCCCGCTTCATGCAGGAAAACGAACTCCCAAAGTTCTTTTCTGCTGTTCTCCAAGAACCCGATCCGACGCTCCGGGATTTCGTTCTCATGTTGTTGCTCACCGGACAACGCCGGGACAACGTGCTAAAAATGCGATGGGATGAAATCAACCTCAATCGGGGGGAGTGGACCATACCCGCCGAAAAATTCAAGGGTAAGCGTCCTCATGTTCTGCCCCTGATCGGTCCCGCAATGGAGATATTAAGCCGTCGCAAGGATCGGTATGATGGCGAATGGGTTTTTCCGAGCGCCATAACGGGGAAGCCTCTGGTGAACGCTCTTCGGGGCTGGAATAGGATTCTGACGACTGCGAAGATCGAGGACCTTAACTTCCACGACTTGCGCCGAACACTCGCCTCATACATGGGGATCACCGGCACACCGGAGGGCATTATCGCCGGGATGTTGGGCCATAAGATCGGGGCCGGTGATAGCACGTCCGCCACATCCGCAACATGGATTTACAACCGGCACAATCTTGATGCTGTCCGCCGGTCGATGGAAACCGCCGTTGAATACATGCTCCGGGAGGGGAATGTCTTGCCGAGGAAATGCAAGCCGGTAAAATACAAGATCATTGCGTTCCGCAAACAGGGGTAAGAGAAAGGCCCGGTTGAATGCCGGGCCTTTTCAT
>CAYRTQ010000082.1:0-14821 GCA_964426865.1 uncultured bacterium | reverse complement strand
GGCAGGCTCGCCTTTTTTACAATCCCTTTTTACAGAAATTTACGGACTCTATCGCTCCGAATCGCCGCGCGAATTTCCCGGATTTGGAAAAAGGCTGCGAGTACAAATTTAATATACAACTCATGGAGATAATATTGTATTTTAACCGCAGGTTGTATTTTTATATTTCCATATTTCGCGCATCTCGGGATTTCGCGCATCTCGGGAGGATTCGGGGCGTCATGAACGAAGCATCCGGAATAGATAAGTTTTATATTTCGGTTCATCCGCAAATATTTCGAATTGACACTATCCGTTCCTTCGATATTTTTGTCAGGAACCTCGATGGCCATGTCGGTCTGTTCCACCCGGCGGGCGAAATCTATACCGCGGAACAGCACGGCCGGATTTTCAAATACAGCATTCCCGCGCTCTATATCCGCACCACCGACAAGAGACGCTACACCCGGTATCTGGAGGATAATTTCCCCTTCATCATGCAGGATCCGTTCATCAATCTGCAGGACAAGGCGGAAATATCGCACGAGGTGCTCTCGCTCATCGCCATGACCCTCTTTTCCAGCCCCGGAACGGAAACCGTCCTCGGTTTCAAGAAAGCCATCGAGGAAGTGACGAATTTCGTGCTTATGAATGAGGACGCCTCCAAGTTTCTCATCCAGCTCACCAATTCCAGTTTCAACGAGTACAATCATGCGGTGAATGTGGGGATTTTCGGGCTGGGTCTTGCCCGTGAGGTGCTTGCCGGGAAAACCGATTGCAACATGGCGGAAATCGCCGCCGGTTTCTTCCTGCACGATCTGGGGAAATTCGCCATTCCCAGGCACATCTCCCGCCGTAACGGCCCCCTCACTCCCGAAGAGTGGGCCATCATGAAGAAACATCCCGAGCAGGGATACCGCATGCTCCAGACCTTCGGCGTACTCACCGAAGAGATGGCGGCCATCGTTCTCCAGCATCACGAGCGCAACGACGGCAAGGGATATCCCCTGGGGATAAAGGGCGATAAAATCCACATGCTCAGCAAGATATGCATGATCGCCGACGTTTTCGACGCACTTACCTCGCAACGACCCTACCGTAGCGCGAAATCTTCTTTCCATGCCTTGGGCATCATGCAGAATGAAATGAAGAACGAGTTCGACGTCGACTTCTTCGCCCAGTTCGTACGGCTGTTCAGCAGGGTTTAATCCTCGCGCCCCCGTTCTTCACGGCTGTTTGCCTTTCCATTCGCATTCCGCGCGCCCCGCCCCGGCCACCCGGCGTCTCCCGGAAGCATCCCGGAGATTCCCGAGATGTAATGGCGCGGAAGGCCCGCATCTTTTATCATGCTTTTTCTCCCAAAACCCTCTATATTCATACCAATTCCGGCTTATACCGGGTTTGGATCCCGGACAGGCCTCAAACCTATTTGACGGTTTTGGCGGTAATCGTATCAAGCGGACCCGATCGGAAGACACATTCCGCCCGAAATCCGCTCTGTCACAAATTTTCTCTTACGCCCCATCTCGGGAGAGAGCATGCCCCCAAGATTCATCACCGAACTCAAGGAACTGATCCAATCCAGCATACCCACCGATTCCGCCATGATCGGGCAGGTCATCAAAACCATATACAGCCCCACATCGAGCGCCAACGATCTGGCCCGGGTCATCGAGAACGATCCCCCGCTCACCGCGAAAATTCTGAAAGCGGCCAATTCGACATTTTACGGACAATCCGCGACGGTCAATTCCCTCCGGAGAGCGGTGGTCACGCTGGGATTCGAGACAATCAAGGAACTGGTTACCGCTGTGGCCATGTCCGAATTTTTCATGACTCCGGATCAGAAGAGCGGACTGAACCGCCGGGGTCTCTGGATACACTCGGTCGCGGTCGCCAAGACCGCCCAGCTCATCTCCAACCGCATGGGCATCGGTCGTCCCGATGTGGCGTATACGGCCGGACTGCTTCACGATATCGGCAAAATCGTTCTCTCCACGCTCTTTCCAGAGTATTACAGCCGGGTGGCATCCATGGCGGCGGCGAAGAAATGCCGCATCATTCTCGCCGAACAACGGCTCCTGAATACCGATCACTGCATGGTGGGAAAAGTCATCTGCGAGATATGGAACCTGCCGGATGATATCTCCAATGCGGTGTTCTATCACAACGATCCCCTCACCCACAGCGGGAACGACGCCCAGATCATCCGCGTGACACACCTGAGCGATATCCTGGCCCGCACCGCCAAAATCGGCGATCCCGGAGACAACGCGGTTCCCGACGTGTCCCGGTCCTGCCTTTCCGTTCTCGGAAATTCGCAGGACAGAATCCAGTCGAATTACGCGGCGGTGCTTGCCAGCCTCTCCGCGCTTCGTCCCGAGATCGAGGGCTTTTTCTCCAGCCTCTCCGAAAACCCGGAGCAGTAGGAAGGAGAAGAGTGCGTCGCGCATTTCCCGTGCCACGTTCCCCGCGCTCCGTCCCCGCAAAAAGGGGAGACCGCCGGAAAGAGATTGATATGGGGACGGGGAAAATGCTATATTGCTACGGTATACGGATTCTGGTCGTCATTGAACCTGGAACGAGGAGAAACGGATGAAAATCGCGGTTATTTACCATTCGGAAACGGGCAATACGCAAAAAATGGCGGAACTGGTGGCCGAGGGCGCCCGCAGCGTTCCGGATGTCGAGGTAAAAACCATGTCCATCGACGCCCCGGACAACGACTGGATCAGCGAGTCGCCGGCGGTCATTTTCGGCTGCCCCACCTATGAGGGAACATGCAGTTGGCAGATGAAGCGGTACATGGATGAACCCGGAGTGGATCTCGCGGGGAAGCTTTCCGGCTTTTTCGCCACACAGAACTGGCCCGGGGGCGGCGGCGCGGACTTTGCGGAAATGACCATGATCGCGGCGGCGCTGGTTATGGGAATGCTGGTGTATTCGGGAGGAGTCGCGCAGGGATATCCCCCTATCCATTTCGGCGCGGTCACCCAGAAAGCGCCCTCCACCGATCTCGACCTGGAACGGGCGCGCAAGGTGGGCCGTAACATCGCGGCCATGGCGAAGAAGATATTCTGACCCCGTCAATGCATCGAATACCCGCGATATTTGGAATACATCCCCTGTTTTCCCCTCTCCGGCGCACCGGAGAGGGGAAAACAAACCGCAACACCTGAAACGAGTTTCCCCTCCCCCATTTCCGAGGCGTTCTCCCATGAAAAAACCACGACCAACCCGTCCGCCGCTCAGCTACACGGACAGGATACAGCTCACCATATCCTACACGCTGAAAGCGGTCGTGGTTTTCACCATCATCATGAGTATCGTGCGGTTCAACCTGTTCCTCATGTTCTCGTCCTTCGTGATCCTGGCATTCAGCGCCATGCCCGCGCTTTTTGAGCGGACGTTCCGCATCGTCCTGCCCATGGAAGTGGATCTGACCCTGACCGCATTCCTGTTCTCCCATTTCATTCTCGGGGAGGTATCGGGGTACTACATCCGGTTCTGGTTCTTCGATCTCATCCTCCACTGCTCCTCCGGCATCGTCATCGGGCTGGTGGGCTTCATCATCATGTATTTCTTCCTCTATTCGAGCCGGGTGAGCGCGAATCCGCTCCTGGTCTCGGTTTTTACCGTCTCTTTCGCGCTGGCGGCGGGTGCGCTCTGGGAAATTTTTGAATTCGCCATGGATCAGGTGTTCGGGTTCAACATGCAGAAGTCCGGGAATCTCGATACCATGAGCGACCTGATCGTGGATTTTCTGGGGGCCTGCGCCGTGGGTATCGGGGTATACCGGTACCTGAAGAAGGATGAGGACGGCCTGGTAAAACTCATGATCCACCGGTTCATCCAGTTCAACCTGCGTCTGCGGAGCCGGAGGCTACAGAAAAAAGCGGAACGGGAAGCGCCCGAATCGCTGTGATCCGGTTTCCGGACTGATTGGTTATCGATGTCATGGCACTCTTTTCTGTTGTCGATGTAACAGACTGTCAACCGGAAAGGGTGTACTCTTTGGTTGGCTGGCTTCGACAAGCTCAGCCAGCGGCGGGCGCTCAGCCAGCGGTGGGTGTTCAGCCTGCGGACACTGAGCCTGCGGACACTGAGCCTGTCGAAGTGTCGAAGTGTCGAAGCGCAATCCACCCACCGGTATTGACTTGACAGCCCGGTAACGGCACTTGTCTAACAAGGAAAAGGCGGATAAAAGAAATTTCTTTTATCCGCCTTTTCCTTTGGCGCTCGGGCGCTTTCCCGGGTCTATCTCAGCAGCAGCATTTTTCCCGCTTTCATCTGCTTTCCCGCCTCGATGCGATAGAAATACACCCCGGACGAAGCCATCGAACCCGCATCGGTACGGGAATCCCACACCACCTGGCTGACTCCCGCTGCAAACCGCCGGTCCGCCAGTTGTTTCACCCGCTGCCCGGTCACGTTGTAGATGGCGATTTTTACCCGGTCCGCTGCGGGGAGTTCGAATCGGATGGTGACCGTGGGATTGAACGGGTTGGGATAGGACGACGCGACCAGGAAGGGAACGGGCAACCGCGGCTCCTTCACTCCCACCGTGGAGGGAATGAATTCCCGGATGCCGAAGTAGTCGGACCGCACCCGGTTGAAGGCGTTCAGCGCGATGCGCCCGTCTTCGGAGCACGCCATGACATTGGAGGCGGCGCCGGAGAGTTCGGGAACGGTGTGGAATGTTTCGCCGGAGTAGTACCCGGTCTTGTCGTACCCGGAAGCCCAGACCCTTCCCTGGTTGTCAGTCTGGACCAAACGATTCGAATCGGGGAAATCGGTCACCGGACGCCATTCCTGGTATATCTTGTCCCACCAGGCGAGGTCGCCGATACGGGCGCCCCAGAGATTGCCATCCTTATCCAGCGCAATATCGGTGACAGCCCTCCCCGTACCGGGGATATACTGGTACCAGTTCGTACGGTCGGTCATGAGCACTTGGGTGCTCCAGGTCTGCATGTACATGTTGTCATCGTCGTCGATGCACAGGTTGCACACAAAGGGATAGAGATCCATTACAGGAGTGAATTTAATGATTGTGTTGGGATCGCTCAACCGCATGAGCCCTTTTCCCGTGGCGTACCATGTCTCCCCGTGACTATCCCACGCTATGTCGATGACATCGTTTTCACTATCCAGGGAATCCAGGGAATCGACGGAAAAGCCGTCGTACGTGTAATAGCCGCCATCGGCGTAAAAGTAAACCAGCCCCCCTGGCGACTGCTTCAGGACGTACACATTGGGGAAATAGTACGTTCCGAACTTGTTGAAATTACGCCAGCTCTTGCCGTCGTAGACGCTCATTCCCCGTTTTTCCGATTTTTCCCAATCCATTCCCCTCACCCCGTGTCCGCAGACCAGCCGCCCGTCATTCAGATAGGCCACGGAAGTCACAATGTCGGACCCCAGATCGTTGGGATCGGGAACCTGCGCCCATTTCTTGCCGGAATCGACGGAAACGAATACGGAATCGGGGGAATTGAAGGTATACACCGCGGTATCGGAAGCGGCGATAACAGAGGCGGTGACGGGCAGTATGCTCAGGTAGGTACGGTTGACCGCCCACTTTCCCGACTCGTCGAGCCGGTAAATATTGCCGTAGGAGGAACCCCACACGCCGTTCTGACGGTCAAACTCCAGGGAAATCGGGCTTCCCGATCCCACATTCCGGTAAATATCCCATTTACCACCGTGGAAAACCGCGTAAGGGCCCTTGTTGCAGACCCAGACCGAGCCATCGGGAGCGGCCTGAACGGTCAGGCTCTCATCCAGAACGGGAAGGAGATCGCCGATTTCCGCGGTACGGTCGCTCCAGGTCCCCTGGCCATACATCATGAGCCGCATATCCTGCCTGTCGGGGGGGACGGCGGTCGCCCACACGTTCCCCTCGCCGTCGACTGTCAGGGAACGCACCCGCCCGCTGTAGAGGCGCTCGATACTGTTCCCGTCGAACCGGTAAACCCCGCCGGTTTCCTGGTAGTACGACGCGAAATAGATTTCACCGGTCCCCGCCTGCGCGCAGGTCACCGGGTCGATAAGCCGTATGGAATCGTGGCGGGTGATTATCCCGTTTTCCCAGATCGCCAGACCGTCGTCGTTGAAATACAGCCTCCCTTTGGAATCGGAGAAGAACGGAATGTGGTTGGAGAGAACCGAACGCTCATAGGAGTACTTTTTCCAGCGCCCATCATGGTAGACATGGAAGCTTCCGGCGGAGGCGGCCACCAGTTTGCCGCCGGGCAGCATGCGGATATCCCCGATATCCCTGGTGGGGGCCTGACGTTCGTGTTTCCGCCAAGCGCCGATGGTATCCGAACCGGACGATCCGTTCGCCAGCAGGAAAACCGCCGCGACCGTCAGGAATATTGAACCGAAAACCAGCGCTCTCACTTTTTCACGCATGCCGCAGTTCCTCACAATCCTTTCCGTCACTATTTGGGCCTGATGCCAAACTACATTCAATTTCAGCGATAGTCATCCGTATCCGGACCTCACCCCGGCCTGCCCGAAAGAGGGGTGGCTCCATGCAGGCTGTGCTGGGGTTCATACAGAACTTTGGGATATCGGAAGGTACGGAAATTTCTTCTCCCGCCTTCCGGTATTTCCATCTCCCGTCTTCCGGCTTCTTCTTTCCTTTACCCTTTTCACTTCCCATTCCGTTGCGGGTTCTACTTTTTTTTGCCGATCGAGTCCACGAGAATGGCGATGATAAGGACGATTCCGGTCACGAATTCCTGCCAGTAGGAGTCCACCGGCATGATATTGATGGCCGAATCGATGGTGGCCATGAGCATGGCTCCGAAGAAAGCCCCGAGCACCGTTCCCTTGCCGCCGGAGAGGGCGGCGCCCCCGATGATGGCGGCGGTGACCGCCTTGAATTCCATGTTCAGTCCAGCGGTGAGTGAACCGTTGCCCAGTCTCGCGCTGAGCAGGATTCCGGCGACCGCGGCCAGCGCTCCGGTGAGCATGTAATTCTCGATTTTCACCCGGGTCGCCGGAATGCCGGAAAGAACGGCCGCGTTCTCGTTTCCGCCGATATAGTAGTTCTGGCGGAAATAGCGCGACTTTCGGAGAAGGAAATCCCCCACGATCACGAAGGCGAGCGAAACCCAGATGGGGAACTGCACGCCCCAGAGCGAGGCCTGGCCGATCCAGTTGTAGGTGGAGTTGGAAATGGGGACGTTGTTCCCGCCGGCGACAATGGTGGCCAACCCCCGGATGAAAATCATCATGCCGAGCGTGGTGATGAAGGGATTGATCCGGGCCCGGGCGATCATGACGCCGTTCCCCAATCCCACCAGCATTCCGCAGACAATGGCGACAAGCACCGCCGCGAACCATGGCTGCCCGCTTTTCAAAACCAGCGCCGCGGCGACCCCGGTGAGTGTCACCACCGACCCCACCGACAGGTCGAATCCCCCGGAGACGAGCAGGATGGTCATTCCCACCGCGATGACCGCGATGGAGGACATGGCGAGGATGGTGGCCTTCAGCACCGAAGGATTGAGAAATTCACGGGGATAGAACACACCCATGATGATCCAGACCCCGAGGAGGATAAAGAAAATGCGGCGTTCCTCGAACCGCTGCAAAACCGGCTTTACCATGGAAAGCGCTGTATTCATACGGATGGTTCTCCTGCTCCGAGTGCGTGCGAAATGATCGATTCCTCTGTGGCTTCGGATGCCTTGAACACCTTGCGGATACGGCCCTCGCGCATCACGCAGATACGGTCGGAGAGGCCGAGAATTTCCTTGAGATCGCTGGATACGAGCATCACCGCGACACCTTTCGAGGCGAGTTCGCGGATATGGGCGTAAATTTCCTCCTTCGCCCCCACATCCACCCCGCGGGTGGGTTCGTCCACCATGAGCACCCGGGGGTTGATCCCCATCCACATGCCGAGCAGCACTTTCTGCTGGTTTCCGCCCGAAAGCTGGTAAACGCTCTGCTCTATGGAAGGGGTGATAATGTTGAACCGCTCCGTGATCTCCCGTGCGTACCGCTTCACCGCTCCGTCGCGCAAAAGGCCGAGGCGCGAGGTGAACCGTCCCAGCGAGGGGCCGATGACATTCTCCCGTATGGTGAGCGACAGGCAGAGCCCCTGCACCTTGCGATCCTCGGTCAGATATCCGATGCCGTGACGGATGGCGTCTCCGGTGGAACGGATGCGAACCGCCGCGCCGTCGAGACGCACAGTCCCGCGCTCCGGCGGCTCCAGTCCGAACAGGGACCGGGCCACCTCGGTCCTCCCCGCCCCCACCAGTCCGGCGAATCCCAGGATTTCCCCGGCGTGGATGGTGAACGAGACGTCCTCGAAACCGCCGCTCCGCCCCAGGCCCTCGACTTCCAGCACCGGCGCGGGCGCTCCCGCGTACCGCTCGCGCTCCTTGAAGATATCCCCGATATCCCGGCCCACCATACGTCCGATGAGGAACTCCTCCGTTACTTCGGAAACCGGCCAGGTCCCCTGGTACGCGCCATCGCGGAGAACGGTTACCCGGTCGGCGATGCGGAATATCTCCGGCAGGTGATGGGATATGAAGATGAAGGAAATCCCCTCCTCGCGGAGACGCCGTATATACCGGAAGAGCGTATCCGTTTCCACTCCGGAGAGCGATGAGGTGGGCTCGTCGAGGAGCACGAGGCGCGGGTTGCGGGTCAGGGCCTTGAGAATCTCCAGAACCTGGCGCTTTCCGATGGGCAGGTCCCCGGCGGGAATCTCCGGATCGATGTCCTCCCCGAACAGACGGATCATTTCCGTGGCGCGACGGTTCAGTTCGCGGCGGTCCACCAGCCCGAGCGCATTCACCGGCTGGATGTTCGCGTAAATGTTCTCCGCGGCGCTCAGATTCGGCGCGATGGACAGTTCCTGATACACCACCCGTATGCCCCGGACCTGGGCCTCACGGGCGTTGCGGAATACCGTCTCCCCCCCTTCGAGGAACATCTTTCCGCTGTCCGGACGGTAGACCCCGCCCAGAATGTGCATGAGCGTCGATTTCCCCGCGCCGTTCTCTCCGATGAGCGCATGCACCTCCCCTCGCCCGATTCCGAAGGAAACGCCGTCGAGCGCCTTCACTCCCGGAAAGGTTTTGGTGATGCTTTCGAGACGCAGGAGCGGGTCGTTTTCCGGATGCAAGAGGACCTCCAGAAATCAAAAGAATGGTTCACGCGAAGTTCACAAAGAAAACAAAGGAGATATCCGGAATGCCGGAGTCGTACTCGATTGTGTTCAATACGGGCAAAACGCCCATTCGTGTTTGACGGCTTCGATTCCACTCAGTCGGCGGGCGGTATCGGGATCGGCCCGGAATCGGATGAGAACACCGCTTCGCACAAAAACCACGGAGCCGGGAGTGCATGCATTCCCGGCTCGTGGTTTATTCTGTGCTCAATCGCCGCTTCTCCGTGCCTCTGCGCCCGATTTTCCTCATTTCCTCAGGAACGCCTGGCAGTTGCTCTTGTCCACCAGGATGGTTCCTGTGTCGATGACGCGGGGAGCGGCGCTGACGCCGGAAGCCGCGTTGTCGGTGGAGATGGGAATATCGTGATGATTCATTTGGTAAAGGACCATGAGACCGTAATAGGGCATGAGCATGGTTTGCTGAACGACGGTGGCGTCGATGATGCCGTTCTGGATGTAGGTGAGAATGTCGTTGTCCCGGTCCATGGCGACAATCTTGATTTTGCCGGTGAGATTGGCCTCCTTGACCGCGGTGGCGGCTCCGGCCCCTCCGGCGGCCTCCACGCAGCCGATGCCCGCAAGTTCCGGGGTCGAGGCGAGAACAGCCGCGGCGGCCTGCGCGGCCATGGGGACCTCGGATTTGGTATCGGCCGTTTTGACCAGTTGGATTCCCGGGTGTTTGGCGAGGGCGTCCCTGTATCCCCGGACCCGTTCCTCGAGATTCGGCTGGCCGATTTTGGTGAGAATGGCGACTTTTCCCTTGCCGCCCACCAGTTCGGCGAGTTTTTCGCCTCCCCGGTATCCGGCGTCATAGTTGCCGGTACCCACGAAAGCCACCCTTTTGGAGTTGGGAAGATCGGAATCGAGGGTGACCACCGGGATTCCCGCCGCGACCGCCTTGTTGACCGCGTCGTTGAGCGATTCCTCAAAACCCACCACCAGGATTCCGGCGGGTTTACGGGCCACCGCCAGCTCGATGGCCTGGACCATGGCCTGGATATTGAGATCGGGCGGTCCCTTGTACTCGGTTTTTACCCCGAAATGCTCTCCGGCCAGACGAAGCCCTTCCTTGTGGTCATAGAAGTAGGAAGACGCGCCCAAGGCGGAAATCTCGATGTACACATCCTCGCGCTTGCCCGGGGAGGCTTTCTGTGCATCCCCGGTCTGGTTCCCTCCCGAACACGCCAGAGACAGGAAAACCGGAATGCAGAGCGCTCCCAACAACCAATCGAATCGCTTCATATCGGCTTCCTCTTCTCAGAACATCAGTTCGTCCACCACGCTCACCGTCTTCTTGTCATAGGACTGCACCTGGTAGCGTATCCCCTTCGAATAGGACGAAATGTCGGAAACCGGGCGGCTGATGGAGATTTCGGTGAGCGGGGAAACCTCGCCCACGTTGTTCATGCCAACCTGTTTCCCGGCCTTGTCGAGATACACCGCCTGCAGGAAACCGCCGTAGAAGACCCCGAATTTCCCGGTTATCTGGCCATCCTTGAGAGCCAGGGGTTCGGCAACCACGCCGCCGGGTGTAACCTTCTGCACCCCGGAGCACCGGCAGGAGGCCCAGGAAATATCCAGCGCGGAGGTCTGGCCCGGATTCAGCTTGACCAGGGGTCCCATGACTTCCATTTCCATATACGCGGCATCGGGATTGTATTCGGTGGTGACATCCTGGTTGTTCACATGAACGGTTCCCGCGCCCGAGGTCCAGATCTCGAAGTGGCTGCCGCCATCGGGATACTGCGCGCCTTTCTGCACCGGGAAGCGGAGCACGAACGCCACGCCCTCGTCCGCATCGAACCATGCGGCCCATCCCTCACGCACCTTCATGCCGACTTTCCCGACCTTCTGCGCATAACGGGCGATGAACAGTCCGTTGGGGTCCTCTTTCCACTGCGGATTGGCCTTGTCCCCGTACAGGACCTTCCAGCCGCCCTTGACCGCCGGAACGATCACGGTCGCGCCGGTGTCCGCCGGAACCGTGGCCAGATGCCAGACGCCCCAGGTAACCGGACGATCCACCACATTGGTCATGGTGAGATTCAGTTTCACGATGGAACTGTAGGGAACGAGCGAATAGGTATGCTTGTACTGGAGACCGGTGCGATCCGCGCCGGTGTCCTTGGGGCTGGTCACCGTGATCAGGCTGTCCGACCGCGTTCCCTCGTAAGCGGAGCCGTCGAGCACATTGTCGGGAGGTCCCGGCCACTCGTTCTTTCCGCTCCACCCCTGGGGAGAGGGCCACACTTTCGCGCCGCCCGGATTGAAGAACTTCTGCCCGTATCCGTATCCCTGGTCCTTCTCGACATACCCTTCCTTTTTGGCGTCATGCCAGAGGAGCTGGGCGCCCCGGAGATTGTATCCCATGATCTTTCCGCCCAGTTCCGGAACCACGTCCAGCTTGACATAGGCGGTTTCCAAAGTCAACGAATTCCACCCGGCGAATCCCTGTTGGGGCAGAGCCACCGGAGCCGGACCAGAGCCTTTCTGATCGCCCTTCTTGGAACAGGAAGGCGCTGCAACCAGTGCGAGGATGAGGAGTGCTTTGAACAGGTTTCTGGAACGCATACGAACCCTTTCCGCATGAAAAGCCGAGAATACCACGAAATTTCGTCCCTGCTTCGATGAAGGCGGCTGGAGGAAAATTTTCACCCCAATATACGTATCAATATTGCATCATTCAAGATAAATTGTGCGGAAGAATCGAGGAAAGGGGATGAAACGGGGATACCGGATGGACTCCAAAGAAGAGGTGGTTCACGGGAGGAAATGTAGCCATCGGAGCGCGGGGAACGCCGGAGAAGGCGGAGGATAACCGTCTATATCCTTGGCGGGGCGGCCAGATGGCGGAGATGGATGCAGATATCCATCCCCCGCCATCGTATCATCCCGGCGATCCCGCAAACCGGGGCCGGGTATCTTGCCCATTGCGCCTCTGTTCCTTTGCCCCTTATCCCTTTCCACGCTTCACCGCAGGAACAGCATTTTCCGTGATTCGGACCGGCCGTCCGCGGTCACCCGGTAGAAATATACGCCGCTGGAAACCATGCGGCCCCGGGCGTCCCGGGCATCCCAGATCACCGTATGCCGTCCGGCGGCGAATCCGCCGCGAACCAGCACCGCGATGCGACGTCCGATATGGTCGAACACCTCGATGGTCACCAAACTTTCCCCGGAAAGGGTGAAACTGATGCCGGTGGTCGGGTTGAACGGGTTCGGCGTGTTCTGCTCCACGATCAGGGACAGGGGACGCGCGGAAAGGCCGAGCGGCAGGGTTTCTCGCGCAATGTTCCCGGAACGGTCGGAAACGGAGATGTCGAGCGACGCCGCATCGGACGCTCCGGTCAGGTCCACGCTGATCAGGGACCGGACCTCGTCGTATCGCCAGGATGCCGGAGAGCCGTCGAGCAACACCCGTATGGAACCGGCGTCCACACCGCTTCCCCCGTCGGTGACAACGATGGAAGCCGCGGTTCCGTCCGCTTCACGGGTAAGCAACCGTGGAGGAGTGCGGTCATAGCCCAGACGGAAGCATCCGCCTTCGGATATGGACGCGGTGATCATTCCATCCCGGAAAGCACCTCCCATGAACACCGGCGCGCCTCCGGTCACGATACGGTAAATCCCCGCGCCGATGCCATCCCCCGCGCCGATGCCGAGCGCCGGCGGCTTTCCCGCGTTCAGGACGGAAGGACCCACCCGGCAGGGTTCGCCAACCAGAGTGATTTCACCCGGAGCCGCTTTCGCCGCTCCCCCGTCCGGAATCTCTCCGGGAACGAGCGTGATCAGTTCGGGCTTCGACAGCGCGCCCTCGGGAACATCGAGAGAGAACGGCCCGCAGAGGATCTTTCCCCCGGAACGGTCCAGACGGCCATACCCGAAACTTTTCGCTCCGGAGATGTTCTTTCCCGCGGGGGTTTTTCCGGTCACCGCGATTTCCGCGGTCCCCTTTTCCCCGAGGCTGATATCCAGCGGCAGCAGGTAGCGGCCGTAATAATATTTCGTATCCAGCCGCGAGACGGGTATCCGGGTGGAATCATCCCGGGCCCGGACGGTCACCGAGGGAGCGGAGAGCAGATCGGAAACGCTCTGCACATACATATCCATATAGTCTTCCTGCATCGGGTTGCGCAGGATGCTCACCGAGAACGCATTGCGGAGGATGGCATCGGTGACGGTCACCATGGTCTGCATGGAGCCGGAATGGCCATCGGGATCGGTGACCGTGAACGTAACCGTGTTCTGCCCTTCCCAGGATTCGGAGGGCGCGATAATTGTGGCGACATGGTTCAGGGGATCGATATCCACGAGAACGCTGTCCCCGCCGGATGCGGTCCAGGTCATCTGAAAATCGGTGTGGTCGGCGTCGTAATAATGGGAATCGAGATTTACCTGGACGCTCTGCCCGGCCTTGAGGATGACACGGTCCAGACCTCCGGCCACGGGGGCGCCGTCCGCACCGGCGCTGAAGACCAGCAGGGTGTCCGCGGCGGTTCCCCCCAGGGGATTCCGCACCTCGAACGCCACCCGCTCCCATCCGATCCAGGAGGCGGGCCCGGTGAAGGACAGGGGGCGGGTCGCGGCAATTTTCGCTCTCTTCACGCCCGGAACAGGTTTTTCTTCGGGGAAAACTATTTTACCGGCGTCGGGAGTCTCCAGGGTGATGACACTGGTGCGGTTTCCGGACCAGGACCAGGCCAGCTCGCTTTTCGGATACATGCTGTCAGAGACATACTCGTCGAGATCCAGCATATACTTCGTCCCGGCGGGGAAACCGACTTTCGACGGGAGATCGAGCACCGGGCGGTTGAGCGCGATGGCGCTGACGATGCAGATGTCGTCGCCGAACTTTCCGCCGGGATCGGTGACCGTGAAAAAGAACCGGTTCAGCCCGTACTTGTCGGGGGAGAGACCGCGGAGGGTCGCCACGTGGGTCGCGGCATTGATGTACACGGTGACCGAGCTGTCCGCGCCGGCCTGACGGCCCCAGCTCCATTTCATCTGGCTGTCGGTATTGTCCACATCGAAATAAAAATCGTCCAGATCGATCCAGACGGCCTGGGCTCCGGCGACCAGGGTGGTGTCGGGAATGCCCGCAACGATGGGCGCGCCGTCCGAGGGAGCGATGAACACCGGGAACCGGGCGGTGGCGTGATTGCCGTCCGGGTCAAACGCGGTGACCGTCACCCGATCCCATCCGATGGCGTTGTCCAGATCGTAAAACGTGGTGCGCCCGGTGTGGGGATTGACATAGACGCTGTCCACATTGTCGAGATTGGCGAATACGAAGGTGAGCAGCGAATCGGGATCATCCGGATCGGATACATAGTTCCAGAGTGCGAGCGACGAGTCGGCCCGGTTCTGGGGAAAGCCGATTTTGGGAATCTTCGACCACACCGGCGGCTTTTTTGCCGCGGTGACCGTCACCAGCATGGAATCGGAAGCGGAAACCCCGGCGGGGTCCGTGACCGTGAAGTGAAGCCGTTCGCTCCCCAGGAAGCCGGGCGCGCCGGAAACGGACACCCGCATTCCGCTCCTCACGAGCAGGAAATGCGCGGGTTCCCCCCAGGAAACGACGAGCGGGTCGGAATCCACATCGGAAGCGTACGCGCCCAGATCGAGATCGAAGGAGACGTT
>CAYRTQ010000081.1:0-14880 GCA_964426865.1 uncultured bacterium | reverse complement strand
GGATATCGGGCACTATTTCGTTCTCATCATCGGCGCGATTTTTATCAATAACTTCGTGCTGGCCCGCTTTCTTGGAATCTGCCCGTACATCGGGGTTTCCAAAAAGCTGGATTCCGCGTTCGGCATGGGGATGGCGGTGACATTCGTCATGACCGTGGCCTCCGCCGCGACCTGGGTGATATACACCTATTTCCTCAGTTCGTCGACCAATATTTTCGGTGGTGTCGACTTGGTCTTCCTGCGGACCATCGCGTTCATCCTGGTGATCGCGGGAATCGTGCAGTTCGTGGAAATGGTGGTGCAGAAAACCTCGCCCGTGCTCTACAGCGCGCTCGGTATTTTTCTCCCGCTCATCACCACCAACTGCGCGGTGCTCGGCGTGGCGGTATTGAACATCGACCAGCGCATGAACTTCCTGGAGAGCGTAATCCAGGGCGGTGCGGCCGGACTGGGGTTCACCCTGGCGCTGCTGCTCATGGCCGGTCTCCGGGAGCGGCTGGAATCCGCCAATATTCCCGCGCCGCTTCGGGGCGTTCCGATAGCATTCATTCTGGCGAGCCTGATGGCCCTGGCGTTCATGGGGTTCAGCGGGCTTTCGATCGGATAGGAGTTTTTCATAGATGGATCCCATTTTACTGTATACCCTGGTCACCCTCGGCGGTGTCGGTTTTGTCCTGGGGGCGGTGTTGTCCTATGCCGCCAAGCGGTTTGCGGTGGAGAAAAACCTACAGGCGGAACAGATCCTTGAGATTCTCCCCGGCGCGAACTGCGGGGGATGCGGGCATCCCGGATGCTCCGGGTACGCCACCGCCGTGGCTACCGCCGGCGCGGAGGTCAATCTCTGCGCTCCCGGCGGTTCCACGGTCGCGCAGAAAATCGGGAAGATCATGGGTGGGGAAGAAGTCAGTTCGGTTCGGAAAGTCGCGTATCTTCACTGCGCGGGCTCCCGCGACAAGGCCCCGGAAAAGTACCGTTACGACGGCATACGGGACTGCGCCATGGCGGCGAACCTGGGTGGCGGTCCCAAGGCCTGTGAGTACGGCTGCATGGGGTTCGGTTCCTGTGTCAAGGCCTGCAAGTTCGACGCTCTCCATATGGGCAAGGACGGTCTGCCGGTGGTGGACTGGAAGAAATGCACCGGTTGCGGCGCATGTGTGAAGACCTGTCCCAAACATCTTTTCGATCTTTTGCCCGATTCCACCAGCATCTATCTGGCCTGCTCCTCGCATGGGAAGGGCAAGGCGGTGAAGGATGTATGCTCGGTCGGGTGCATCGGGTGCGGAATCTGCGCGAAGCAGGTCGAGGGCGACGCGGTTGTCATGAAGGATAATCTTCCCTCCGTGAATTACGATGTGTCCCCCAATCTCATTCTCGCGCATTACAAATGCCCGACCAAATCATATGCCGACCGGGCGATGAAACGCACGTACATGACCGTGGACACCAAGTGCACGGGAAACGGGAAATGCGCGGAGGTGTGCCCGGTGAAAGGATGCATCGAAGGGGAACCGGGACAGGTCCACCGTATCGATCCCACGAAATGCATCGGCTGCGGGTTCTGCCTGAATGTCTGTCCGGAGAAAGCCATACGGGTGGTCGGAGCGCTCGGGTACGTCGGTTTGGACAGCTCACGGTAACATAGCGGTTCACAGCGGTACGCCTTCCCTGAATCCCCGGTGTTTCACCGCGAAATAATAAATCCGCGCCAGGAAGTATACATGGAAGAATACTACCCCTATTCGGGGCTGACACCATATACCGGTAATCCAGACATGTTGCGGGACTCCGCCGGAAACGGCGGTTCATCCTCCACCCGGAGCGATGAAGCGGTCCCGCTTCCGTGTATTGCGGAAGGAATGGATTATCGCCGTCTCGATGAACTGGATATCGATGGCGACGGCGAGTATGGCGCAATTTCCGTCTCCCCGGCGTACCGTGAGGAGTTGGTGGCGTATTGCCACGATCCGCGCCGGGTATCCCCGCATCCGCTGGGAATCGTCTCGGCGCCCGCGGGAGTTGAGAACGGGTTCTGGAAAGCGTTCGAGGCCGGACGTCCGGTGGTGGAAAAACCCGAGCCGGAGGCAGTTGATACCGTTGCGGCTGCGGAACCGGTTGCCGATACGGGAGAGCGGGAAGTCCGCGCTCCGCGCCCGGTGAAGGCGCGCCCGGTATCTTCCGGCGGCGGACGAAGCGGAAAGCCGCCCGTCGATACCACAAACGAGGAGGAAGAGCGTCACGATCCCACGGAAATGCCCTTCCTCGATCATCTGGAAGAATTGCGCTGGACCATCCTGAAAGTCATCATCGTGATTGTCATCGCCATGATCGGGTCGTGGTATCTCTCCGACTGGTTCTATTCCCAGGTGACCGAACTGTCCCGGGGCGGAAAAAGCTTCATCGGGGGGAGTTCGGTAACCATTCCCCTCGCTCCGCGCACCGGCCATGAAGGGAATCTCAAAGGCGTGGTTACCGACGCCAAGACCGGCAAAGGACTTCCCTTTGCCGCGGTCAGCGTAAATCCGGGCAACTACGCGGTGACCACCGACAGCACCGGCAAATTCCTCGTGGAGGGGGTTCCTCCCGGAAGCTACACCGTTTCCGCCGCGAAGAACGGGTATACCACCGCCTCGAAAACCTCGGGGATGAAACTGGTGATGACCACGGTCATGGAACCGCTCATCATCCGTCTCCAGATGGCGTTGGTCATGGGGCTCATTCTGGCGTTGCCCCTGGTGCTCTATTTCATCTGGTCGTTTGTCTCTCCGGGACTCTACCAGAACGAAAAACAGTGGGTGATGCCGCTCATCTTCGCTTCCACCGGGTGCTTCTTCGCCGGGGCGAGCCTGGCCTGGTTCATCATCGTGCCCTGGATGCTCCAGTTCCTGCAGACGTTCATGCCTCCGGATATCGACGGCATGTTCACGTTCGGGAAATTCCTGGGGATCATCCTGAAATTCACCCTGAGTTTCGGAGTCATGTTCGAATTGCCCATGGTGGCGTTCGTGCTTGCCAAGATCGGAATTCTGAAATACAAGCTGATGACCAAATACCGCGGATACGCCCTGGTGCTGGTGTTCATCACTTCCGCGATCATCACCCCGACCGTGGACCCCATAAGCCAGACGCTCATGGCAATTCCGCTCTACCTGCTCTATGAAATCAGCATTGCGGTGGCATGGTTCGCGGGGAGAAAGACGATCATGTAAGCCGCCGGGGAGAGGCGTTGTTTTCACGGTCACGTTGTACCTGTCCCCAATCCGGGCTTCCGCAAAGAAGAAGGTGGCGTATTCTTCACCGCCGCGGACCCTCACCCGGCCTGCGGCCACCCTCTCCCCCGCGAGATGACGCGCGGGCGAGGGAAAAGAGCGCTTCCGGCAAGGCTCAAGGAGATATGCCCGCTCAATAAGGAGCATTCACAGCCTTGATTCGGCTCCCGGCCTGTTTTTGAACAGCTTTCCTTTCCCTCTCGCCCGCGCGTCATTTCGCGTGGGAGAGAGGGCGGGGAGTGAGGGCGGGCTTTTGCGAAAGCGGGGGAGGCGTTCTCCGGGCGCGTCCGCCCGGAGGCCGGTCGCAGTGAGTCCCAAATGTCAAAAAAAACGCGCCGCCCCGCGGCTGCGCGGAACTCCGCGGTATCTCCCCAATGGACAGACGCTTACATCAGAACGCAATATGCGGTATAATCCTTGACATGACTTGTAAAAAATCCTATATTTTCCGTTTGAAATCATCAGGGTAAATCCGACTCCAATCCGGAGACAGGTGTTCCCGGTGAATGAACAAGCTGTTTAAAAACCTGGAACATCTTTACAGCGGGCGCGTATGCAGTCGTATGATGATGCTGCAATGGATATCGGAAATGCGGTATACCGGGCGATACGGAAGGAATTCGCTTCTTCCGATCCGGTGATCGACCGTATCCTTGGCGAGGCGCTCATCTGCCGGGGAAAGGGTGTGCGTCCCCGGTTCATGGAACGGATGGCGCAGTTGAATGGTGGGAGTTGGGATGATGTCGCCCATGCGGCGATGGTCATCGAGGCCATTCATCTGGCATCCCTCTTCCACGATGATGTGGTGGACGGCTCGCGGCTGCGGCGGGGAACCGCCACGCTCAATGCCCGGTACACCGACAGGATATCCGTCCTCTTCGGAGATTACATTTTTATGCGGGCCCTGGCGATCACGGAAACCCTGGGGGATGACGAAGCGGTCACCGTTATCCATGATGCGGTGCAACGGATGGTGGAGGGCGAGATTCGCGAATCCATCTGTCCGGGCGCGGTGGACGAGGCGTCCTATCTCACGGTTATCGGGAACAAGACCGCGTCATTGTTCGCCGCTGCGGGGGAAATCGCGATCATCCTCACCGGGGGCGGAAAGAGGGAGCGTCTTTGGTCCCGTGAGTTGGGCGAATGTGTCGGCGTCGCGTTCCAGATCATCGATGATACTCTCGATTTTCACGGCAATCCGGAAGAGACGGGGAAACAGAGGTTCATGGACCTCCGTTCGGGCTGTCTGACCCTTCCCCTCATCCATTCGCTCCGGGGATACGATACGGAAGCGGTGGACCGGGTGATCGCCGGCGCGGAGAATTCCGCGGAACCGGTGCTCGCGTTGGTGCGGGAAAAAGGTGGAATCGAGTATGCCCGGGATCGGGCGCTCGAATATCTGCGGAGATGCCGTGAGATCCTCCGGTTCTTTCCCCGAGGGGACGCGGATCCCGATTGGAACGTTTTTTTCGACAGTATGCTTGACCGGCAATCCTGATCATGGGCATGGCGCGTAAACCCCTGAAGTTTTTGCTTTGGCGCTGAATTCCCGATATCGTGAAGCGATAGAAGATATGGAAGAAAAAAGAGCCGTGGGCGCATTCCGCGGGAAAGCTTTTGTGCTCGCCGGTATGCTTGCGCTCTCCGCGGTTGTGTGGATGGTGTTTGGCGGATGGGGAAACGCTCCGCAAAAAGTATCGGCCACCGAATTCCACATGAATACCAGCATCACCATCACCGTCTACTCCCGGGACCGGGCGAAGGGTGAGGCGTTGCTGCGGAAGGCGTTCGACGAGATCGACCGTCTGGAGGGCATCTTCGAACCGTTGAAAGGCCAGGGTTTCCTCCAGAAAGTCAATTCCGGCCCAACCGGCGCCTGGTGGGAGATGAATCCCGATTTCCGTAAGGTTCTGGAGCGTTCCCGGTATTTCTACAATCTTTCCGGGGGAGCGTTCGATCCGGCCATCGGACCGGCCAAATGGCTCTGGGATTTCGAGAACGGCGGGAGAATCCCCAATCCATTACAGCTCTCCGCCGCGATGAAGCTGGCGGATTTGCGCAAGGTGGAGGTGCAGGGAAATCGTTTCCGGCTGACCGTCCCCGGCTCCAAGCTCGACTTTGGGGGAGTCGCCAAGGGATACGCGGTGGACCGAATGGCGGCGGCGCTTCGTGAGAACGGGGCGGAATCCGCGTTGATCAACGCTGGCGGGAATATCACGATCATCGGGCGCAAGCCGGACAAGTCGGACTGGGTGATCGGGGTCCGACATCCGCGTAAGGAGGAAACCATTCTGGTGACTCCCCTTCCCAATGTGGCGGTGGCCACTTCCGGCGATTACGAGCGGTTCTTCATGCAGGACGGCGTACGGTATCACCATCTTCTCGACCCCCGGGACGGATATCCGGCGCGAAAGTGCATCTCCGCGACGGTTTGGACGGACAATGCCATGGATGCGGATATTCTTTCCACCACCATGTTCGTGCTCGGCCCGGAGAAAGGGGTCGATCTCGCGGAGAAGCTCCGTAATGTGGAGACATTGATCTACTTCGAGAAGGACGGCAAAATTCAGCGGGCCATGTCTTCCGGAGTGGTGGGCAAGGTGAAACCGTGAATGTATTGAAGCGCCTGGAGTATTTGGGCAAGCGCGGCATACGGGCTCTCCTGGGGCGAACGCTTCGGACCGGACGGATTCGTCCGGAGGACGTGCGTCTGGAGAGTGTGTCGCGGATACTGGTAGTGCGTCAGGATTCCCGGCTGGGAAACCTGGTGCTCATGACTCCGCTTTTGAGCGCGCTCAAGGCGGCGCTCCCCGAGGCCGAGGTGGATGTGCTGATCTCGGAAGGGTTCGAGGAGGTCATGTCCGGAAACCCCAACGTGGACAATGTTCACGTTTTCCGGAAACGGAAGTCCCGGATCAACCCGTGGTGGTATCTCGGGTTTGTGCGGCGGTTGCGGGACCGGGGATACGATCTCGCGATCGATGTTTCGAACGGCGGCCATTTCTCTCTCAACGGGGCGTTGCTGACCCGGTTGAGCGGAGCACGGTACCGTCTGGGATATGATCGTGAGGACGCCGACACGTTCATGAACGTTCTGGTTCCCCCGCCCCCGGCGGATACCTACATGGCCGATGCCGTGCGGAACATCCTGAAGCCGGTGGCGCCGAACCTGCGGGAATATCCGCCCGTTTTCTATCTGAGCGACGACGAGCGGGCGTTCGCGCAGGAATGGCTGCTGGATCACGAGATCGCGGACTACGATTCCTTCTTTGTCATCCATCCCGGCGGGAAAGGCAGGAAGCGGTGGGGAGCGAGGAATTTCGCGAGCCTGGTGGACCGTATCGGGGGAGTCACCGGCGCCCGCATCGTGGTGATCGGGGCGAGAGCCGAGGCGGATGAGATCGGGCTTATGAAGAGCCTGACCCGCATCCCGTTCGACGTTCTCGACCAGGTGACCGTGGGGCAGATGGCGGCGGTGATCGAGCGGTGCGATCTGTATATCAGCGGCGATACCGGTCCCATGCACGTTGCGACCGCGCTGGGGAGGCCCACGGCGGCGATATTCACCTCCAGCGATGTCCGGGTATACGGTCCAAGGACAAAGAACAGCCGAATCATTTCAGGCTCGGTGACGGTCGATGATGTGGTGACTGTCATCTGGGATTTGTTGAGCATCGACCCTTCGGGGGAGCGATAAACCCTTCGGGGTGTTTTTTCGGGTTTACATGAGAACCCCGGGAGATGACGCTATGGCATATTTGAGCGTGAATGTGGATTATGTGGCGTACATCCGTCAGACACGGCGGACGGATGAGCCGGATCCGGTGTTTGCCGCCGGAATCGTGGAAATGGCGGGGGCCCACGGGATCACCGCCCATCTCCGTGAGGATCGCCGTCATATTGTTGACCGTGATATCCGGATACTGCGGGAAGTGGTGCGTCTGCCTTTCAATCTGGAAATGGCGGCCACGGATGAGATGCTCTCCATCGCAGCGGAGATTCTTCCGGACCAGGTGACCCTGGTTCCGGAGAAGCGAGAAGAAATCACCACCGAGGGCGGTCTGGATGTGGTGGCGAATCGCGTACGGGTGACCCGCGCGGTGGAAATGCTCGCTTCCAAGGGTATCAAGACGAGCCTGTTCATCGATCCCGACCGTCGGCAGTTGGAAGCATCCCGTGAGGCGGGGGCGCAGTGCGCGGAACTCCACACCGGGGAATACGCCAACGCGAAGCGGACGGGAGACCGGCTCGCCCATCTCGAAGAACTGCGCAAAAGCGCCGAGTTCGCGCGGGGAATCGGCCTCGAAGTACACGCCGGGCACGGTTTGACCTATCGCAATATCGGTCCCGTCCGGGATATCGGGGATATCGAGGGATTCTACATCGGGCATTCGATTATGGCGCGGGCCATATATGTTGGATTGGATAAAGCGGTGAAAGAAATGGTTCATCTCATTCATAACCACTAAAGAGGGTTGAAATGGTTCGTAAATCGGCAAAACTGAAGTCAAGCGCGAAGTCGAAGTATTCGACCGCTTGGAAAGTCGGCCTGATTGTCATCATGATCCTTGGATCGTTGTGGGAACTGTACCCGTCGGTACGGTACCACATGCTCTCCGAACAGGAGATGGCGGCCATGGATCCGGGAAAACTGGAAAAGCTGAAGAACAAATCGCTGAATCTGGGACTTGATCTCCAGGGCGGTATCCATCTCGTGATGCAGGTGGACACCAAAGGTATGGACGAGAAAGCCGCGGCCGATGCGGTTGACCGCGCCATGACTGTTATCGGCAACCGCGTGAACCAGTTCGGACTCACTGAGCCGGTGGTTCAGAAGCAGGGTCTCAACCGTATCATCATCGAGCTTCCCGGCGAACGCGATGTTGAGCGCGCCAAGGAACTCATCGGAAAAACCGCCCGGCTGGAGTTCAAACTCCTGAAGGGCGACCAGGATATCAAGTTCGTCACCGATAAAATCGATCTGTATCTCTCCGGTGTGAAGGATGTGGCGCTTCCGGATTCCGCGAGCGATGTCGCTGATTCCTCGAAGGTCGCCTCCGCCGATACCACCAAGGCCGCGGCCGCCGCTCCCGCCCAGACGGCTTCCGCCGACACGAGCAGGAAAGGCGCGTTCGATCAGCAGGCGCAGCCGGCGACTCCCACCGAGGCCGGGAAAAGATTTTCCAGTCTCCTGGAATATCAGCAGTCCGGTGGCGATCCCAGTTTCGACGTTGTGGTGCGCACGGAAGACGTGCCCCGGGTGCAGGCCATTCTTGCTGACCCCGGCGTGCAGCAGATCATGCAGAATGCCGGAACCCTGCTTCTCTGGGGACCGGAGAACGCTCGTGACGACAATCGCCGCGAACTCTTCTATGTCACCGCGTCGAACGAACTCACCGGCGAAGCCATCGCCGACGCCCGCGTGATTCTGGGTTCCGGCATGACCGCCGGAAAGCCGGAAATCGAAATGGAGAACACCAAGGCGGGCGCCGCCGAATGGGCCCGTATCACCGGCGCCAATGTCGGCAAACGCCTGGCAATCGTTCTCGACAACATCGTCTATTCCGCTCCGAATATCCGCGAACGTATTCCCAGCGGCACCTCCCAGATCACCGGTAACTTCACCACCGAGGAAGCCCGCGATCTGGCGCTCGTGTTGCGGTCCGGCGCACTGCCCGCTTCCGTGGAAGTCATCGAAGACCGTACGGTCGGCCCGACCCTCGGCGCGGACTCCATTCGTGACAGCCGGAACGCTTTCGCCATCGCGATGATCGCGATTGTCGCTTTCATGATCATCTATTATTTCGGACAGGGTGTGATCGCGGTTATCGCCCTGTTGCTCAACGCCCTGTTCATCCTGGCGTATCTGGCCATTTTCAACGCCACGCTGACCCTGCCCGGTATGGCCGGTATCATTCTGACCATGGGTATGGCGGTGGACGCCAACGTTCTGGTGTTCGAGCGAATACGAGAAGAGCTGCGGCTCGGCAACAGCAGCCGTATGGCCATAGACAACGGTTACCTGCGTGCGCGGTGGGCGATTCTGGACTCCAACATCACCTCCTTCCTGACCGGTATCATTCTGTATAACTTCGGAACCGGCCCCATCAAGGGATTCGCGCTCACCCTCATGGTCGGTATCGTGTTCACCGTGTTTACCGCCCTGTTCGTGGCGAAGGTGATGACCGATCTGCTCACCAGGAAGCTCGAGCACATTTCGGTCGGCAAGCTGGCGGTTTTCCAGGGAATCAACTTCCCCTTCATCAAATTCCGCAAGTATGCATATGTCTTTTCCGCGATCATCGTTCTGATCGGGATTGGCTCGCTTGTTGTCAAGGGCGGCCCGAAATACTCCATCGACTTCAAGGGCGGCTCGCTGGTTGAAATGCATTTCACCAAGCCGGTTCAGATCGCCGATATCCGTCAGGCGCTCAGCTCGGTAAACGTGCAGGGGACGGATCTTGGGACCAGCGAAATCCAGTACATCGGAACGGGGGAACAGGATGTTCTCCTGCGGATCGTCAAGGTCGGCGATATGCAGAAAACATCGAAGGATGTGAAGGAAGCCTTGATGGCGAAATTCGCGGACAGCGTTCCCGCCGAGACTTCCAACTGGATTCTCCGCGAGGAGATGGTCGGACCGACCATCGGCAAGGAATTGCAGGGCAAGGCATGGTGGCTGATCTTCTGCACTCTCGCCGTGATGCTTGTCTACATTTCCTTCCGGTTTGAGTTCAAGTTCGGATTGGGCGCAATCATTTCGCTTGTCCATGACCCGTTGATCATTCTCGGCCTTTTCTCCATCATGAACAAGGAGATTTCGCTCACGGTGATCGCGGCCATCCTTGCCATCCTGGGGTATTCGATCAACGACACGATCGTGGTGTTCGACCGAATCCGCGAGAAACTCCGCAAGGGAACGCCGGAAGGATATTTGAACACCCTGAACCGGGCTGTCAACGAGACCCTGTCCCGAACGACCATTACCTCGTTCCTGACCTTCATGTCCGTGCTCGCCATCTTCCTCTTCGGCGGGACGGTCATTCACGACTTCTCGCTGGCGTGGATCATCGGTATCCTCATCGGTACCTACTCCTCGGTCTACGTGGCCACACCGGTGGTCGCCGAATGGTATCTCCACTTCACCTCGAAGAAGAAGGCCTCGGCGAAGAAGTAATGGCGGATACGTTTTTCCGGAAAAGAAGAAAGGGACGGCAGCGATGCCGTCCCTTTCCGTTCAGGGAAGAAAGCATACTGATTGTCTGAACCGGTGATTCGAATGATTGGAATGACGAAAAGCTGAGAAGAGCATTGTATCAGCGGTTCATCATTTCCATCACGCGCTCCACCGGTTCAGACAGGCATCAAATCTTCCCGATCTTATTGGGAAACAGAAAAGGCGGACTACCGTGTCCGCCTTTTCGTATAGATACCGTAAGGTGAAGCGCTTTACCCCCGCTTCCACGACGTCCCGTCCGGGCGATCCTCCAGGACGATGCCGCGTTCCTTGAGACCATCTCTGATACGGTCGGAGAGGGCCCAGTTCTTGTCTTTACGGGCCTGGGCGCGGAGTTCGATGATGAGCTGCATGAGATTGTCCGCCAGGTCGTCGCGGGAAGCTTCCTCCCCGAAGGCGATGCCGAACACCTCGGCGCCGAAGGAATCGAAGATATCCTTCGCGGCGCGCATCACCGCGGGGGCCCCGGGCGAATCTTCCGGAATACTGTTGACGACTTTCGCGATGTCGAAGAGATTTCCCATGGCTTTGGCGGTATTGAAGTCGTCATCCATGGCTTCAACAATTTCCGCCCGGCTCTGCTCGATGGCACGGAGGGCTTCCGGGGTCTCTCCGGTCCGGGAAACGCCCGCGGCTGCTTTCCCGAGCACGAGTCCGGTCTTACGGTACGCGTTGCGAAGCCGTTCCAGGGCGGATTGGGCCTCGCGTATGCGTTCCTCCGAAAAGTCGATGGGGGAGCGGTAATGCTTGAGCAGGAAGAAGACCCGTATGGACATGGGGTCGTATTTCTGGAGGATATCCTTTACGGTAAGGAAATTCCCGAGGGATTTGGACATCTTCTCGCCCTCGATATCGAGGAAGCCGTTGTGGAGCCAGTAACGGGAGAAAGGTTTGCCGGTGGCGCCCTCGGACTGCGCTATCTCGTTCTCGTGGTGGGGGAAGATGAGGTCCTGCCCGCCGGCGTGGAGATCGAGCGTCTCCCCGGCATACCGCATGGACATCGCAGAGCATTCGATATGCCAGCCCGGCCTGCCCGGTCCCCAGGGACTTTCCCAGAAAGGCTCGCCGGGTTTGGCGGATTTCCAGAGGGCGAAATCGAGGGGGTTGCGTTTCCGGTCGTCTACATCCACCCGCGCGCCCGCCTGCATCTTCTCGATGTCACGGCCGGAGAGCTTGCCATAGCCGGGGAAGGAGGAGATGTCGTAATACACGTCGCCGTCCACCACATACGCATGCCCCCGCTCGATGAGACGGCGGACGAGATCGATCATGCCCTCGATGTTCTCCGTGGCCCGGGGATGCACGGTGGCGGGCCGTACGCCCAGTTTCCCGGTGCCTTCGAAGAAAGCCTCGGTGAACGTGCGGGTGACCTCCCGGTAATCCACTCCCTGGGCGGCGGCGCGATTGATGATCTTGTCGTCGATGTCGGTGATGTTGACGATGTAATTCACATCGTATCCCCGGTATTCAAGGTAGCGGCGAAAAACATCGAACATGATGAGCGGACGGGCGTTGCCGATGTGGAAGTAATCGTATACGGTTGGACCGCAGGCATAGAAGTTGACCCGGCGATCGTCGAGGGGAACGAATTCCTCCTTGCGCCGGGTCATGGTATTGTAGACTTTCAGCGCCATGGTATCAGGATCCTTTCCGCCGGTATGCCATTCCGGCGATACGGGAAACCAGTTCGGGGAAGTCCATCCCCGCGGCGCCGGCCGATTTGGGGACGAGACTGGTGGCGGTCATTCCGGGCAGCGTGTTCACCTCAAGGCAGAAAGGCCTGCCCTCGGAGTCGAGCCGGAAGTCTATACGCGCGACATCCCGCAGGCCAAGGATGCGGAACGCCTTTTCGGCGAGAGACTGAACCTCGGCGGTCACTTCGGCGGAAATGGGCGCGGGAACGAAATATTGGGTCATTCCCGCCACATACTTGCATTCGTAATCGTATATTTCATGGGAAGGCCGTATCTCGATGATCGGCAGCACCCGTCCTTCCAGCACGGGAACCGAGAGTTCCTTTCCGGGAAGGAACGATTCCGCCATGATGTGGTTTCCCACCCGCGCGGCGGCTTCCACCGCCCCGGCCAACTGTCCCGGCTCCTTCACCACGGTGAGTCCGACAGTCGATCCCTGGTCCACCGGTTTCACCACGCAGGGCCATCCGATTTCGCGATCCAGCCGTTCCGGGGTGATTTCTTCCGCGGAGCCCGCGAACCAGGGGGCGGTGGGGATGCCGTAATGACGGAACAGGGTTTTGGTGATGTTTTTGTCCATGGCCACCGCGCTCGCGGTGATGCCGCTCCCGGTATAGGCGAGGCCCGCGGCTTCCAGGATGCCCTGCACGCCGCCGTTCTCCCCGAGACCGCCGTGGAGGGCGAGATACACGGCGTCGGTGCCGTTTTCTCGTACTTTGTCCACCGCCGAAAAGAGGGTGTATTTCCCCTCCCACTCCACATCGTAAGCGGAAACATCATGGCCCTGTTGCTGCAAGGCTTCCGCAACCGCCTTTCCGCTGTTGAGGGAGACTTCGCGTTCCTCGGAAGAGCCTCCCATGAAAACCGCGATTTTCATTAAAAGATTACCTCGATAATGCAGACAGCGTGGGCTTCGATTCCTTCCTTGCGTCCGGGGAAGCCCATGCCCTCTGTGGTGGTCGCTTTCACCGATACCAGCTCACGGGGGATTCCCAGCGCCTTGGCGATATTCCGCGCCATTTCCTCCTTGTAGGGAGAGATTTTCGGCTCCTGGGCAACCACTGTGGTGTCGATGGATTGAATTTCTCCGTTTTTGTCCATAATCATGTTCGCGATGCCGCGCAGCAGCTCCAGAGAACTGATATCCTTGAGCGCCGGATCCGTGTCCGGGAAATTCTCTCCCAGATCGCCGAGACCCATGGCCCCGAGAAGAGCGTGTCCCACCGCGTGGCACAGCACATCGGCGTCCGAATGGCCGAGCAGACCCCGATCCCAAGGTATCTCCACTCCACCCAGGATGAGCTTCCTTCCCTCCACCAGACGGTGGGCGTCGTACCCGTGTCCGATCCTCAACATGCGTTGTCTCCGCACTCAAACAGTGGCAATATGGCCCCGGCCAGAAGCAAATCCGCCGGAGTAGTGATCTTGATGTTTGTATCCGTGCCCTCGATGACATGTACCGGCGCTCCAAGCCGTTCCACCAGCATGCAGTCGTCAGTTCCGGCGAAACCGTCCTCCCGTGCCCGCTCGTGCGCCCGGACGAGCAGCCCGGTCCGGAACGCCTGAGGGGTCTGGGTGAGACGGAGACGGGACCGGTCCAGGGTCTCCACCACCACGCCGTTTTCCACCACTTTCACCGTTTCCTTTATCGGGCGGGCCACGGTGACCGCGCCGTACCGCGCCGCGGACTCGATGCATCCGGCGATGAGCCGTGCAGTGACAAACGGTCGTACCGCATCATGCACCGTCACCACTTCCGTACCTTTTGGCAGCGCGGAGAGGCCGTTCCACACCGACTCCTGACGCTCCGTCCCGCCCCGGACGACCGTGACGCGCTCGCCCCCGTCGAGACCGCGAAACAGTTCCTCGACGGTTCCCCGGATTTCCTCCGCTACGGTCACCACGATGCATCCCACCGCTTCGCACCCGAGGAACGGGAGCAGGGTGCGCTCAAGGATGGTTTTCCCCCCCAGGAGCAGCAATTGTTTGGGAATCTCCGCGCCCATGCGCGTTCCCCTTCCCCCGGCGACAATGATGGCGGCGTTCATGAAAGCTCCCCTTGCGCCTGGTCGCGAAATATCAGCATGGCGTCGCCATAGGAATAAAACCGGTACTCCTCCTCGACCGCGAGACGATAGGCGTCCAGAATCCGCTTCCTTCCGGCGAAGGCGCTCACCAGCATGAGCAGGCTGGAGCGCGGCAGGTGGAAATTGGTGATGAGCGCATCCACCGACCGGAACCGGTAGGGCGGCTTGATGAAAATATCGGTGAACCCCTCGAACGGCTGGAGTTCGCCGGATCGCGAAGCCGTTTCCAGCGCGCGGGTGGTGGTGGTTCCCACCGCGAACACCCGTCCGCCCCGTTTCCGGGCTTCCCGCACCATCCCGACCGTCGATTCCGGAACCAGGCAGTATTCGCTGTGAAGATGATCGCCCTCGGCATCCTCCTCGGTCAGGGGACGAAAGGTCCCGATTCCCACGTGGAGGGTGACCGACGCGAACAAAATTCCCTTTCCCGCAAGCGCGCCGAGTATGGCGGGAGTGAAATGGAGCCCCGCGGTGGGCGCCGCCACCGCGCCCCGCGATCGGGCATAGACGGTCTGATAACGCTCGTAGTCCCCCGCTTCCGGCTCACGGCGGATGTAGTGGGGGAGGGGAATGCGGCCCACGAGATCGACCGCCTC
>CAYRTQ010000080.1:12984-14897 GCA_964426865.1 uncultured bacterium | reverse complement strand
CTCCGGCTGGGCGAGCGGAAAGGACGTGATCCTCCACATCATCGGGATGATCGGCGTGGACGGTGCGCTGTACAAATCCATGGAGTTCGCGGGCCCCGGCGTCGCCGGGCTGACCATGGACGAGATTCCCTACTGGAAGGAAGGAACGCTCGAAAAATATGCGCCGAGCGGCAACTATGTCGTGGTGAAATTCGCGCGCTGGGCGTTCGAGAAATTCCCCCGGGCGAAGGATGTCCTCGGCACCCAGATGCGCGCGGTCGGCGAAGTGATGAGCATCGGGCGCACCTTCAAGGAATCCTTCCAGAAATCCATACGCTCCCTGGAAACCGGACGGTATGGCTTGGGCGGAGCGAAGGATTTCCGCGAACTGCCGATCGAAGTGCTTCGCCAGCGCCTCGCCAACCCGTCGAGCGAACGGGTATTCATGATGTACGAGGCCCTGCGCAAGGGAATGACTGTGGAGGAACTCTACAAGCTGACCTATATCGGGCGCTGGTTCATCGGCCAGATGAAGGAAATGGTGGATTTCGAGGAATCGCTCTCCGGATACACCTGGGACACGCTGCCCGACGCCATACTTGCCCGGGCCAAGGAAGACGGCTTCTCCGACCGGTATCTGGCAAAGCTTTTCCGGGTGGGAGAGAAGACGGTGCGCGACCGGAGAATCGCGCTGGGCAAGGTCGCCCGGTTCAAGGCGGTGCCGGTCAGCGGAGTGGAGAACGCGGCTTATTACTATTCCACCTACTGTGAGGACACGGACGATGTGACCGTATCCCCGAACCGCAAGGTGCTCATCCTCGGCGGCGGGCCCAACCGCATCGGCCAGGGGATCGAGTTCGATTACACCTGCGTGCACGCGGCGTTCACCCTGCGCGACGAGGGCTTCGAGTCCATCATGGTGAACTGCAACCCGGAAACGGTGTCCACGGACTATGACACCTCCAACAAGCTCTATTTCGAACCGCTCACGGTCGAGGATGTTCTGGCCATCTACGAGAAAGAGAAGCCGGAAGGGGTCATCGTGCAGTTCGGCGGGCAGACTCCCCTGAACATCGCCCAGGAACTGAAGGACAACGGGGTGAAAATCCTCGGGACCACGCCGGAAAGCATCCGTCTGGCCGAGGACCGGGAGTATTTCCGGGAGCGTATCATCAATCTGGGCATTCCCCAGCCGGAGAGCGGCACCGCCCGCTCCCTGGAAGAAGCGCTGGCCATCGCATCGAAAATCGGCTACCCGCTCATGGTGCGCCCGTCGTTCGTGCTTGGCGGACGGGGAATGGAAGTGATCTACGACGAGGAAATGCTGCGTCGGTACGCGGTGGAGGCCATCCGGGTGAGCCCCGAGTATCCCATGCTCATCGACCGCTTCCTCGAGGACGCCATCGAGGTGGAGGTTGACGCCCTTTCCGATGGCGAGGACGTGTTCGTTCCGGTGGTGATGGAGCATATCGAGCTGGCCGGAATCCACTCCGGCGACTCCGCCTGCGCCATCCCCTCGCGGACCATCAAAAAGGAACACATCGAAACCATCGAGCGGTATACCGAGCAGATCGCCCGCGAACTCCGGGTGGTGGGCATCATGAACGTCCAGTACGCCATCTGCGACGATGTCGTATACATTCTGGAAGCCAACCCCCGCGCCTCCCGCACCGTGCCCATCGTCTCCAAGATCACCGGAGTCACCCTGGCCCGGGCGGCCACCCGCATCATGCTCGGCGCCCGCATCAAGGACATGCCCGAACTGAGGAAACGCGACTTCTCCTACTTCGGGGTGAAAGAGGCGGTGTTCCCGTTCAACATGTTCCCGGAAGTCGATCCGGTGCTCGGGCCGGAGATGCGTTCGACCGGGGAAGTACTGGGGCTGGCGGATTCCTATGGACTGGCGTTTTACAAGTCGCAGGAGGCGACCCAGC
>CAYRTQ010000080.1:0-12974 GCA_964426865.1 uncultured bacterium | reverse complement strand
CGGAAGTTGACCCTCTGCTCGGCCCGGAAATGCGGGCCACCGGCGAGGTCATGGGCATCGCGGACTCGTTCGGCATGGCGTTCTACAAAGCGGAGGAAGCCGCGGGCTCGCGTCTCCCCCTGGAAGGAAACATCCTGGTCACGGTCGCCAGCCGCGATCAGCAGGCGCTCCTTCCGGTCGCCCGGCGTATCGCCGAACTGGGCTTCACCATCATCGCCACGGAGGGAACCGGGCTCTTCCTCGACAACAACGGCATCCCCAACAAACGGATCAAGAAACTCCACGAGGGCCGTCCGAATATTCTCGACGCCATCAAAAACCGCGAGATCGGCCTCATCATCAACACTCCGGCCGGGCGTTTCAGCAAATATGACGACAGCTTCATCCGCATGACCGCCATCCAGCAGAAGATTCCCTATGTCACCACGATAGCCGCCGCCGAGGCGAGCATCCTGGGTATCGCGGCCATGCGCACCGAAAAACCCGTGCTCCGGGCTCTCCAGGAATATCACGAGAGCTGAGAACGGTTGAAACAATCCGGAAAAAGGGACGGGTTGACGCCTGTCCCTTTTCTATACCCCACCCCGCATCTACCCTCAAAAAAACGCCTTGCTTTTCTCTGTGTTCGCCTGCACATTTATAGTATTGACAATTCGCATAATATCCATCCCGCTCATCTGCTGTCCGGAATTGAGGAAAAGCTGATGAAAAGCCTGATTTCCATTTCCCTTCTCATGATCCTCCTGACCGCGTCCGCCTCCGCCGCGCCCTTCGCGCCGACGCCGCTGAAGCTCTCCGCACCAAATATGTTGATGGGCGATTTTAAAACCGGCGGGGTAAAGTTCTCCTTTACCGTAACCGGAACACCGGCCACGGTAATTTTCGCAGTATATTCCGCTCACCCTGAAGAGATGGCAACGGGCTGCCGCAACGGCTGGCTCGGCTGGCATTACATGCAGCTTGTGGACACCTGCGTGTACGTTGCTCCGCCGTCTTTCTATGAGAAGGGGTCGCAGACGATCATCTGGGACGGGAAGAACATGGATGGGAATCCCGCCGGTATGAGGGGATACACCTACTACCTCTGGGGATACGATGCCGCTTCTCCGGGGGTGAAGGCGACGGGTTCCATCCTGGCCGGACGCTTCGACCGGGCGTACATTCGCATTCACGACTCGGGGGGGTATCCCATGATCAATCCGATCATCTACGATGCACTTCCCTGGCCCGGAACATCCGGCGATACCGTTTCCATCATCCGCAATAAGTGGTGGATCGGCAGCGACCCGGAAGATTATACCCTCCTGGAAACCACCACGTACCGGAGCATGGGCGAACTTCCCCGTCTCGTGCCGGACCACGGGAACTACACATGGTTCTTTACCCAGGAGCTTCGCCCGGACGGAACGCTCGTTCTCCGGAAAAGGGAATGGGTGCCGAACGGCGACTCCCCTCTGGAAACCGGCTGGGGCCATAACGGGGAGTCGGCTTTCCCCACCATCTTCTCTCCCGGACAATCCCTGCTTCCCACCGGTCCGACTGGCGAAGACGCTCTACTCTACTTTGCGAACGCTTGGCGGGGAGATGACGGAACGCGAGCGGGAGTAGTCACGGTGGACCCGGTTTCGGGGACGGCAGAGCGCGTGATCGACCTCACCCGGTGGTGGCGGGATGATTCCGGGGTCGTGTGCTGCCCTTCGGACCTGGCTTTCCAACAGACAAGAGGCGGCGCTTTCCTCTTCTGCTCCTCGACGGTTTCCTGCCTCGCCATGATGATTTCGCCCGAAGCGGAAGAAGGAACCGACCCGGTGCGCTGGGTGAACGGCTACGGCGACTCCTTCGCGGACCGCACCTTCGCTCCGGATTCCCGGAATCCCTGGGCTTGTGTGGACCCGGACCATCCCCTTCCCACCCGCATGCTCTCCCCCGAGTCCGATCTATTTTCCATTTTCCCCGCCGGGGATGCCGCCGCATCCTCCTTCGGGCTCTTCGGCCCGGACGGCAGGGGAATCGGGTACCTGCCCCTCCCCGTCCCGGGCGGAAGCGCGCTCCGGGCTATCCGGACAATGGATTACGACTCCCCCTTTGATGGCCTGTATTTCGGGGGAGATCCCGCAGGCGGGGACAGCGCGGGAATACGGTACATCGCCTTCGATTCGGTGCAGGGGCGGATCACCCTGTCCGAATGGTGGGGCGGGCCCTATGTCCATGTGCTCGGTCCCTACGAGAGGGAAACGCTCCGGGCGGGTGCGGTCCGCCCGATACTCTGGGATTCGCAGAGCAACACCGTCTATGCATCTCTTTCCATCGACTTCTCCGCCGACGGCGGCATTACTTGGTCCGCGGTCGCCGACAGCCTGGACGCGACGTTGAAAAAGTTCTCCTGGACGGTGCCGACGGTCAATTCCCCCAATTGCCGGATACGGATCACCAACCGGGAATATCCTTCCATCCGCGGACTGAGCGGGACATTCGCCATCTCCGGGCCAACCGGAGTCACCGAGAATAACCGCCCTCTGACACTCACCCTGTCCAACTCCCCCAACCCCTTCAACCCCTCCACCGCCATCACGTTCACCCTCCCCGCTCCGGGCAGGGCAAATCTGATTATCTACGACATCACCGGGCGCAGGGTGCGGGAACTTCTATCGGGTCCACTGACTGCGGGTACGCATTCGGTTGTCTGGGACGGAAAGGACGAGCATGGAAGCGCGGTGGCGTCAGGGGTCTATATTTCGCGGTTGACCGTGGGGAAATTCGCGGCGACGGGCAAAATGCTGCTGGTGCGGTGAGAAAAAGTGTCGAGGGGAAAATGCTGTTTGCCGGTTCGGGCAGATTCACCAAGGAGGTTCTCGTGAAGATTTCCACGGTGTTGTACATGCTGATGCTGATTATGACCGCATCCGCCTCCGCCGCGCCCTTCGCGCCGACGCCGCTGAAGCTCTCCGCGCCGGCGCAGGTCAGCTATCTTTTCGACGGCAGCGAATTGCGGATTCCGGTCACCGTGACCGGCGCTCCTGCGGATGTGATCCTCAGCGTATTCACCCGCAACTGCGGCCCGTTCATCGATCCGGCCAGCAGCGGCTATCTGGGCTGGCACTATGTGGATCGCATCGACACCTGCCTCTACATCTCTCCGGCGTACCGTTTCCAGAAGGGGAGCAATACAGTAATCTGGGATGGCCGGTATCCGGGCGGAAGGATAGTGCAACGGTACTCCTGCGCTTTTTATCTTTGGGGATACGACCCGGGTTCACCGGGGGTGAAGGCCGTGCGCACCCCCGATCCACGCCGGTTCGCCTCGGCTTTCACGCAAACTTTCAGCCATGATGGGGAACCGCTGGCAAACCCAATTCTGTTCGAGGGCCTTCCCGTTCCTTCAAAGACCTCCGAGCCAGCCCGTGTGGTACGCGGCAGGTGGATTATCGGCGGCGATCCAAACGATTCATATTTTCTGGAAACCACCGCCTATCTGAGCCGGAATGAAGCTCCCCGGCTGGCCTTGTCTCCGCGGGAGCGGGACCGTTTCTTCACGTTTACCGCGGAGCCGGGCGCGGCGACGCTCCGGAAGTGGGAATGGACGCCCAACGGCGACGCTCTTCCCGTGGCCGCGTGGGGAGAAAACGGCGAAGTGACATACCCTTCCTGGGAATACACCCACGCGCCCCTCTATGGGCTCCCCCTTACGGGCGGGCCGGTAAGCGACGGCGCGGATATGCTGTACTTCCCGTCCATGTGGCCGCTGGACAAGGAGGGCCGTATCCCCGAAATGGATTCCGGGATAGTCGGTGTAAACGCCGGAGATGGCGGCCTCGTACGGAAGATGCTCATTCCGGACTGGAACAGCCCGCCCGACGCGGTCACGTGCCCGGACTTCGTGGAATACGGGGACGGCATGCTCTTCGTATCCTCGCCTTACTCCTGCCTCGTGCAGATGATCGATCCCGCCGCGGAAAGCGAGACCGGGCCGGTACGATGGAAGAACGGACTCGGCGACGGTGTATGGGACAAGAGTCTTCCTTCCGATTTTCCCCGGCAAACCTATGCCTGCTTCGGGTCGGATGCGCCGCCCAATCCCGCCAATATCGCCCTGGATGTCAACCGGTTTGCCCTTTTCCCCGCCACCGGGCTCGGCAAGGCATCCTTCGGGGTATTCGCCCCGGACGGCTCCGGCTTGGGGTATTTCCCGGTTCCCGGCCTGGCGGATGGGGAAATATACGGTTTACAGACTATCGACACCGGCTCCGCTTTCGACGGCATTCTCTACTCCGGGACGAGCGCGGAGGACGACAGCGCGGGAGTTTGGTTCCGGGCATACGACTCGACAAAAGGAGTCATCTACATGCCGGGCGACGACTTCGGGCAGTGGACGCCTTCGACGCCGCGGGTTTCGGTCAAGTCTCCGATGGACGGGGATGTTTTGATCCCCGGAAGCGAACGGTCCATAGTGTGGGACGCGGAGGGCGTGGATGCCATCCGGATCAAACTCTCACCGGATGGCGGACAAACCTGGACCACGGTGGCGGACAGTGTGGACGCCTCGACGGGAAAATATTGCTGGACAGTGCCGAAAATCGGCTCCCGGGAGTGCCGCATACTCATCACGGACGTGCGCAATCCGAACACCAGTTCCGTCTCCATGGGATATTTCACCATCAGCGGGCCATCCGGTGTGGAGGAGAATGCCCGCCCTCTGGCGCTCACGGTATCCAACTTCCCCAACCCGTTCAACCCCTCCACCGCCATCTCGTTCACCCTCCCCGCTCCGGGCCGGGTGAGCCTGACCGTCTACGATATCACCGGGCGCAGGGTGCGGGAACTGGTTTCGGAATCGCTGTCCGCCGGGGTGCATACCACGGTGTGGGACGGGAAAGACGAGCGCGGAGAATCGGTTGCTTCAGGGGTGTACATTTCGCGGCTGACCATGGGAAAATTCTCGGCGACCGGGAAAATGCTGCTGGTGCGGTAAGCCCAAAAAGAGCAGGGCGCGGGATACTCTCCAGCGCCTCGCTGTGCAAGTCTACGGGAAAACACTTTAGGTGGAAGAGACCTTCTTCAATCCCTCGTTCATGCTCCCCGTGCGGTATCCCTCCAGATCCAGCGTCACATAGGCGAATCCCTGCTCGCGGGCGAGGGCGGTGACACTCTCCCGCAGTTCCGGTTCCATGATCATCCGGAATTCCTCCGGACCGAGTTCCAGACGCACCACGTCGCCGTGGTGATGGGCGAACCGTAGGGGAAACGCGATGCCAGGCAGGCCATGGCGGGCTTGTCGGCCACATCGAGCGCATAGACCTCGCGGGCGATGATCCGGATTTCCGCTTTGGTCAGTCCGGCTTCCCGGAGCGGGCTGAGCACGCCCAGTTCGCGGGCGGCGTTCATGCCGGGGCGGTAGTCGGAGGCGTCGTCGGCGTTGGAGCCATCGGCGATACGCTCCAGCCCGTGCGCGCGAGCCTGATCCCCCACCTTCTCGAAGAGTTCCCGTTTGCAGAAATAACAGCGGTTGACCGGGTTTTCGCTGTATCCGGGAATGTCGAGTTCCTCGGAGGAGATCACCACGAAAGGGATGCCGCGCTCCCGCACGAAGGAATGCGCCCGGTGGAACTCGCGCTCCGGGTAGGTGGAAGAAGTGGCGATCACCCCGAGGGCGCGGCCGCCGAGAACTTCGTGCGCCACGGTGAGCAGGAGGGAACTGTCCACCCCTCCGGAAAAGGCGACCGCACAGCCGCCGGTTTCGCGCAGGATGGCGCGGAGATGTTCGAGCTTTGCCTGTATGTCAGGGGTCATGGTCGGCCTCGCAAGGGGGAAACGTGATGATGTATCGGGCCGAACCGGGTATGGAGTCAGCGGGACACTATCCGGACGCCGCCCGGGGACATATGCCGCTTTTACACCGTGGCGCGCCCGCCGTTCCGGGATATTCCGCATCCGGCGCACCCGGACAACCGACGCTCCGGGATTCAGCCGCCCGAATAATGCACTATTATCATAGATTTTATAATAATATTCCCGAACCGCCCTGTCAAGCCCTTTGTGCGGGCCTTCAGGGCGTGGAGAATCGGAGGGATCGGAGGGAAAAAAAGTATCGCTCCCGCGCGCTTGTTTTCATGGACAGGAAAAGCACGACCGGAAAAACGGTCCAAAAATAGCTTGACTCCGCACCATGAAGATGTATTATTAGATGTAATTGTACATTTTGGTTATTATATACGCATGAGCCATGCAATCCTTTTCCGGGCGGCGGACCCGAATGTCCGCGCGCGTCGGCATCCGAAAGCCGCCCCGGAATTATGGTCCCGGACGGTATCGTGAACGTGAAGAGGAGGTATTGGATGGGGATTTCGTCGGTGGGGGTTCCGGAGGAAGGGGAAAGGATCGGATGGATCGAAGCGCTGAAAGGAATTGGAATTCTGTGTGTCGTCTTCGGATATGCCTGGCAAGGGTCGCCCCGGCTCATGGACTGCCTTTTTTCGTTCAACTTTCCGCTGTTTTTCCTGGTATACGGCTTTCTATACGATCGCGCGAAATATCGCGGCGATTACCCCCGGTTCCTGCGCAGCAGGATTCGGATGCTGATCCTGCCCTATCTCGCCTTCGCGGCGGTATCCATCCTGTGCTGGAAGCTTTTCGGGCCCGGACACGGAGATTACGGGTCCGCCGCATCCCTCTCCCGCGTCCTCCTCGGGGCAGCCGCCGCGAACAATGCCGGAATCTGGCCGGAGATTAACCGGGCGCTCTGGTTCTTTCCCTGCCTGTTCGTCGCGGAAAATATTTTCTCCTTCCTTGAACAGCGGGTCCGCGAACCTCTCCTGCCGGTGACGCTCGCGCTTCTCGCGGCGGCAGGATACGCCGGGAGCCTGTATATCCCGTACCGTATCCCCTGGGGAGCGGAAACCGCCCTCACCGGCGCGGTCTTCTATGGCCTGGGGTTTCTCATCCGACTGCGGGGGCTGCATGCCTCGTTCTCCGAACTGAGCGCCAGCCGGTCCGCCTTCGCCTTGCTACTCCTTGCCGTGTTCTTTTTCCAGATGCTCAACGGCAGGGTGGATCTGAGCGAGAACCGTCTGGGGAATTTCTTCTGCTTCTATTCAGCGGCGTTGACCGGAGCCGCGTTCTGCGCACTGGCCGCGTTCCGGCTCGAACATCACCGGGCGCTCCGTTTCCTCGGGAGACACGCCCTCCCCATTTTCGGGCTGCACCTCGCGGTCGCCCCGGTGGTCTGCCGGATGCTGTTTCCCGCCTTCCACATCTCCTTCGCGAGCGTCCGCTACTCCGTACCGCTGGGCGCGTTGCTGGCGTCATTGCAGGTTGCGCTGACCGTGTGCCTGATCCAGTTGATTCATCGGGGAATCCCCCTGCACCATATCCGCATTCCGGCGTTCAACCTTTCGGCCATCGACCGGGCGCGCATGTATCATGCGAAGAACGGGGAGCGGACCAAACCATCGACCGCACCCGGCTTCCCGCACCGGTTGACGTCACGGGAACGCCTGCTCGCCCTCCCGCTCCGCTTCGGGCCCGATGAGCCCATCCCGTTCCCGATATCCCGGTTCTCCGCACGGGAGGCCGGGGGCGTGGTTCGAGAGCGATTGAAAACCGGCGCGCTTGATTGAGGTTCGTTTCAAGCCGTCGCCAACCCATGCGCGGGCTTCCCCGCCGATTCAGGAAATTCCTTCCTCCCCGGAAACGGCCCCGGTGTTTTCGGCGCGGTTCTTTCCACCATGACGCCGCAGGTACACCATGAGCACGGAGAGCGCCGAGGGGGTCATCCCGGAAATACGCGAGGCCTGTCCCAGATTCACCGGCTGGATATCCGCGAGCTTCTGACGGATTTCATTGGAAAGCGCGGGAACCGGGGCATAATCCATTCCCACGGGAATGCGGATGCGCTCCAGATCCTTGAATTTCCGCACTTCCGCTTCCTGACGCTCCAGATAGCCCTCGTACTTGCACTGGATTTCCACCTGTTTCCGCACATCGGGGGGGAGTTCCGGAGCGGTTTCGTCCACCTCCGGAATATCGGCGTATTTCACCTCGGGCCGTTTCAGGAACTGGTCCAGCGACACCGCATGGTCCAGCGGTTTCGCCTCCCGCGCCCCGAGAAGCGCATTCACCGCGGGAGATGGTTTCACCCGGACCGTCCGCAGCCGTCGCAATTCCTCCCCGATGAGTCTCCGCTTCTCGTGGAGACGGCCCAGCGTCTCACGGGTATGCAGACCCAGGTCGAACCCCTTTTCCAGCAGACGCAGATCGGCGTTGTCCTCCCGCAGGAGGAGACGGTATTCCGCCCGTGAGGTAAATACCCGGTAGGGTTCCTCCGTTCCCCGGGTCACCAGATCGTCCACCATCACCCCCAGATAGGCTTCGGAGCGGTCCAGGATGAACGGCGGCCTCCCCTGCGCCATGAGCGCGGCGTTCACCCCGGCGGCGAATCCCTGGGCGGCGGCCTCCTCGTACCCGGAAGTACCGTTTACCTGCCCGGCGAGGAACAGGCCCCGCACCGGCTTGGTTTCCAGCGTGGGACGGAGCTGGGTGGGCGGGAAATAGTCGTATTCGATGGCGTAGGCGGGGCGCATGACCTGGGTTTCCTCCAGCCCCGGAATGGAGTGGAGCAGTTCGATCTGCACCTCGCAGGGAAGCGAATTCCCGGTCCCGCCCACGTACATTTCCTCGGTGTCCAGCCCCTCCGGTTCCAGAATGATCTGGTGGGTCTCGTGATCGGGGAATTTCACGATCTTGTCTTCGATGGAGGGGCAATACCGCGCGGGAGTTCCGAGTATGGCGCCGCTGTAGAGCGAGGAGCGCTGGAGATTGCGCATGATGATTTCGCGGGTGCGCACGCTCGTCCGCCCGATCCAGCAGGAAACCTGGGGCAGCGGGATGGATTCGGTGAACAGCGAGAACGGCTGCGGAACCGCGTCTCCGGTCTGCTCGGAGAAGGGGGAAAAGTCGATGGTGCTCCGCCGCACCCGCATCGGGGTGCCGGTTTTCATCCGCCCGGCGCCGAGGCCCAGCCGCTGAAGGCAGTCCCCCAGCGCGATGGAGGGAAACTCCCCGGCGCGCCCGGAGGGAATGCAGGCCTCTCCCACATGCACCAGGCCATGCAGGAACGTCCCGGCGGTGAGCACCACGGCGCGGCTCTCGAACACCGCTCCGAGCGCATCCCGCACCCCCGTCACCGCGCCGTCCTCCACCAGGATTTCCTCCACCTGCGCCTGACGCGTCTCCAGACCCGCCTGATGCTCCACCACGTGTTTCATTTCCTCACGGTAGCGGAACTTGTCGTTCTGGGTACGGGTTCCCTGAACCGCCGGACCTTTGCTGGTGTTGAGGATGCGGAACTGGATGGCGGTGCGGTCAGCGATCTTTCCCATCTCTCCGCCGAGCGCGTCGATCTCTTTCACCAGATGCCCCTTGCCCAGCCCGCCCACCGAGGGCGAACAGGGCATATGTCCGATGGTGTCGAGAGTCATGGTGAGGAGGAGCGTACTGCAGCCCATGCGTGAGGCGGCCAGCGCGGCCTCGCATCCGGCGTGCCCCGCTCCGATGATGATGACATCGTATCTGTTCAATTTCGTCTCCGGTTCCGTTTCAACCATTCATGACCGGGGCGTCCGCCCCGGAAAAAGCATGTCCCGCGCAAAGGTCGCGAAGTTCGCATAGAAAGTCGCGAATGCGTTCCGGCGACACGTACCGCGTATATGTTCCGCCTTTGTAGTCAGGGCAGTCCCGTCAAGGTTCAGGCATTCCCTCCGCGCGCCTTCGCCTCCCTGCCTTTCCTTGTCCCGCGGCTCTATAAGGTAACCATTCCGGGATGGTGAAGTCAACAGGCGGCCTATTGCTCTGTCATCTCAATATTGTGGAGTTGAGTCTTTTCGGTTAGCTGGCTTCGACAAGCTCAGCCAGCGGTAAGCGCTCAACCAGCGTCGGGCGCTGATCCCGCGGGCGCTGAGCCTGTCGAAGTGTCGAAGCGCGATCCACCCGACACGATCCGGTTGACAGAGTACTAACGGAAACCGCCCGTCCGCCAGGCTTTCCCCCTTCCCGCGCCGCGGGTTGCACTCATTCAACGCCCGCAAAAACGGGTGGTTTGGACTTTTTCCCGAAAATACACCCGCTTTCCGGAAAAAGCTTTCCTCCGCGCCTCCGGATGTAGTATTTTAAAAAGAGGTTACGCCAGAGGCGTTTCGTGCGCAACATATTCCGCGCAAAGAAAATATATTCATTTACGTCCGGAGGGGGCATACTCTCTCCGGCCGCTTTCATTTCAGGGAGGCTGGTTTGAAGGTACTGGTTATCAACTGCGGAAGTTCCTCGGTGAAATACCAGCTCATGGACACATCCACCGAGTCCGTGCTGGCGAAAGGGCTTGTGGAGCGTATCGGGTTCGAGGACGCCATATTCACGCATGTTCCCGGCGACGGGCCGAAACAGGTGCGCACCCTGCCGGTGCAGAACCACGATGTGGCCATGAAGCATGTCCTCGCCAGCCTGGTGGGGGAAAACGGAGTGCTCGGCAGCCTGTCCGAAATCGGGGCGGTCGGCCACCGCTTTGTCAACGGGGGGCCGGAATTCATCCAGCCGGTGATCACCACGGAGCGGGTTCTGGAAAAAATCCGGGGCATTCTCGATATCGCCCCGCTGCACAACTCGGCGCATCTGCTCGGAATCGAGGCCTGCATCGAGGAAATGCCCGACACTCCGCAGGTGATCGTGTTCGACCCCTTCTTCCACGCCAAAATGCCCCCCAAAGCGTTCATGTACGCGCTCCCCTACCGGTATTACGAGCAATACGGCATCCGCCGGTACGGCTTCCACGGCACCTCGCACTACTATGTCTCGCACAAGGCGGCGGAGATCGTGGGACGCCCGCTGGAAGAATTGAAAGTCATCACCTGCCATCTGGGCAACGGCGCCTCGGTGGACGCGGTGCAGAACGGCTGGGCGGTGGATACCTCCATGGGGTTCACTCCGCTGGAAGGTCTCATGATGGGCAGCCGTACCGGTGACATCGACTGCGCCGCGCTACATCATGAAGAAGGAAGGCATCTCCCCGGAGGAGATGGACACCATCATGAACAAAAAGAGCGGGCTGCTCGGGGTGACCGGCATCTCCTCCGACATGCGGGAAATCGAGAAAGCGGCCAGGGAAGGCAACGAACTCGCCCTCCTGGCGCTGGACATGTACAGCTACCGTATCAAGAAATACATTTCCTCCTATACCGGAGTGCTCGGGGGACTGGATGTCCTGGTCTTCACCGCCGGAGTGGGGGAAAACGCCGCCGGTATCCGCGCGAAAGCGTGCGAAGGGCTGGAATTCCTCGGCATCGAGGTGGACCCTGAGAAAAACAACAATACTTCCCGTCATGCGGCCTATTCGGAGATCAGCAGGGATGGCGCCAAGGTGCGCATCCTGGTCATCCCCACCAACGAGGAACTGGTCATCGCCCGTGAATCGGAGCGGATGGTGAAAGCGCACAACCGGGCCTGAAAAACCCTCGCAAGAGCATTCGAGGGGCGGCTCCGGGCCGCCCCTTTTTTTCGGTCCGCCTCATCCCCATCTCCGCGCTTGACAATCCCCCTCCCGTTCCGCAGATTGTCTTATACCGATATGCGCAATGACTGTCTGATACCACGTTTCGTTCAATCCCGGGGAAAAGGCCCTTTCCCGTATGCGGTTTCGATTCCGCAAAAGGCCGGCGGTCAAGGCCTCAACGGAGAAGGAAGAAAAGAGCCGTCTGCCGCCATTGAATCGGAATTGGTCTGAATCAATCATTCGAATCACCGGTTCAGGCAGTCATTACGCCCGCTGAACGAATATGCTTCCTTCCATTTTTTTTGTACCGAAATTCGTCTCATGTGCATCGCGTCCGTACGGATAATCCATTACACCGTCATACAAAAAGGAGTCCACGGTGGCTGACCCGACCCCCTCTTTCCAGGGAGACATTCTCATCATCGGCGCTTCGGCGGCGGGAGTATCGGCGGCGAAGGAAATCCGCAGGGTGAACCACGCCGCGCGGGTCACCCTGCTCGGAGCGGAAAACCATCTCCCCTACTATCGTCCGCTGCTCACCAAACTGACCGCCGACCCATCGGTGGAACAGAGCCAGCCGTTCCTCCTCGCCAAGGAGGGCTGGTATCGCGAGAACGATGTCACGCTCATCACCGGAGAACGGGCCTCAGCCATTCTCCTTCCGGAAACGCGGGTGCGAACGGATTCGGGACGCGTGTTCCCCTACGACCGCCTGATTCTCGCCACCGGGGCTCTTCCGTTCGTTCCCATTCCCGGAGCGCTCGAACGCGAAAACGTCTTCGCCATCCGCACCATCGAACACGCACGGGCGGTTCACCGTCGGCTGGACAGCGCGGAACGGATCATGGTGATCGGCGGCGGCCTCCTGGGGCTGGAGATGGCAGATACGCTCCTGAAAATGGGAAAGCGGGTCAGCATCGCGGAAATGGCGGACCGCATTCTCCCCATCCAGCTCGACATGGAGGGATCGCGTCTCCTGGAATCCTCCATACGGTCCTCGGGCTGTGAACTCTTCCTGAGCGACTATACCGAGTCCCTTTCCGGCGAACCGGAGGTCTCCGCGGTCAAACTCAAATCCGGGAAGGAAGTCCCGGTGGACATGGTGATATTCTCCATCGGAGTACGGCCCGAAACCGCGCTCGCCGCGCGGAGCGGCATCATCGTGAACCGGGGCGTCATCGTGAACGAGCGCATGGAGACGAACATCCCGGGCGTCTATTCCTGCGGGGACGCGTCGGAATTCCACCGGAGCGTCTGCCTCTGGATGCCCGCGATTCATCAGGGAACGGTCGCCGGAGCCAATGCCGCCGGGGGAGACGCCGTTTTCGCGGACGAGGAATACCCGGCCTCGCTGAACGCGTTCGGAACCACCGTCTTCTCCATCGGCGATCTCGGACGAAGGGAGAGTTCCGATCACTACACCGAGCTGCGGCGGCTC
>CAYRTQ010000079.1:0-14938 GCA_964426865.1 uncultured bacterium | reverse complement strand
CGCTTCGACACTTCGACACTTCGACAGGCTCAGTGTCCGCAGGCTCAGCGCCCGCCGCTGGCTGAGCCTGTCGAAACCAGTTGATCGAGAAGACTCAACCCCACACTATCGGCTTGACAGAGTACTGGTTCGAATACGCGCGCCGATTCCCTCACCCGGCCTGCGGCCACCCTCTCCCCCGCGTAATGACGCGTGTGAGTGAGGGCGGGGAGTGAGGGTAAACAGCGCCCGTGACTCCTCTCTCCTCATCCTCCCCGTATCGTGTGTACCGGCAAGGCCTTTGTCTTCGTTTTTTCTTTACTCCACCCCGCACCAGTCCATCGCGGTGAACGCGTACAGCTTCGCGGTCCTGATGAGTTCGCTCAGTTTCACCTGCTCGGAGGCGGAGTGGGCGTGCTGGAGCAGCCCCGGTCCGGCGCAGATGGCGGGCATTCCGGCCACCCGCCCGAACAGCCGGGCGTCGCAGGAAACGGTCCAGCCCTGAATGTGGGAACTCACCCCGGCATCGGGCGCCGCGTTCTGCATGGCGAGAACGAAGGGATGATCGCGCGGGACCTCGTAGGCGGCGTTGTGGAGTTTATCGTAGCGTATCTCGAAATGCTCGCGGAGCCAGTCGTCGCCACGGTCCATAATCCACTGGCGCATCTCGTCCTCCACCTCGAAAAGGTCCTTGTTGGGGAGGAAACCCATGCCTCCCTCCACCTCGCACTTGTCCGGGACCATGCTCGGCCAGACCCCGGCGCGCATCATGCCCACGCAGAGCTGGATGGGACGGTTCGGGAGGTTGAGGAAATAGTGGTGGTCCATGAAATTGTCGATGAGGTATCGTTCGTATTGGCGGAGGATGTCGAGCGCCTGGTTGGCCTTGTCGATAGCGGAAACACCCTTGTCGATTTCGCCCATGTGGGTGGCTATTCCGGTGGTGGTGAGCTGGAACCACACCGCGCCGCGGTTGGCGGGGCAGACCATGTTTCCGGTGCATTCCCCCACGATGGCGGCATCCGCGGTGTATCCTCCGAGCAGGAGGGAAAGGGTGCCGTTTCCCCCGGTTTCCTCATCGATGACATGGTGGCAGGAGAGCCTTCCGGCGGTGCGGATGCCGCACTCCTTGAGCGCCAGCATGGCCAGGTATCCGGCCACCACGCCGCCCTTGTCGTCGCAGGCGCCCCGCCCGATGATGAGATCGCCCTCACGCCTCGGGTTGTAGCCCTCAGACCAGACCCCGGCGGGAACGACATCGAGATGGGCGTTCAGCGCCAGGCTCCGTCCGCCCGCCACGCCGCCGTAATCGGTCACCAGATTGCCGCGTCCTTCCCAGGAGGGTTCCACCGTGTAGCGGGTGTATTCGGGATGGCTTTTGATGGCGGGATCCAGCGGGACGACTTTCGGCGTGAACCCGGCATCCTCCATACGCTCTTTCATGTAACCGACCGCACCCATTTCCTCGCCGCAGACCGAGGGGAACCGTACGAGGTCCATGAGGATTTCCGCGGCGGTTTCCTCCATGCGGTCGAGACGCGCGGCGACCTGCTTCCGTAATTCCTGAGTATTCATGACTCCCTTTCCTGTAAGCTGCGAACGGGTATCGTTTCCGGAGAGGCGGATGCCTGCGAACCATTGTATGTAAGAATAGGAAAGAAGCGCGGGAAGGTCAAGGGGGAAATGGGGAAAGCAAAGAGAGGTCCGCGGCCTTTCCCCGCCATGCTTCTGTGCTGTTTTGGGCTCTCCGTGGTTTTCAGTGGGCAACCGGTACTGATGCGGCGTTCGCCATAATTAGCGATGAAACCGGGTGTGAGTGGTGGGGGGTAGGAACCTGTCCTGGAAAAGCCCCCCGGGTACGGTATGGATTCCGGGGTAGTGGACCGCTGCTGTTCGAGCGACAGCGAGTTCAGCGGTCCCCGGAAGCCATGCCGTACCCGGGGAATCTTTGGCTTTTCCCGGACCGCCCTCTTTTGGTACTTTTCTGGGCGTACCAGAAAAGTACAGTGGCAGTGAAAGGAGTGAAGGATTCCTTACCCCACGAAAGCGCTTTTGTAACCGGCACATTCAGGCCATGTCCGGAAATGGCATCTCCCCATGGAAAACTGCGAAGCGCCCTGTTTTGCATGGGCAATCACGATGATTATGCGGACTTCTTGTCCAATCCGGGATTCTCCGGAGCGCCGAATTCCCTCTCTTCGGGCTTTGGACTTGGTACGGTTCTTCGTATATTGGGGGGAATATACCAGGAAAGAGCACCCCTATTCCCGAGCAAACCCATGCGATTCACCGTATTCACCGGGCCGGACCCGGAAGCCAATCTCCGCGAGCTGCTGAAACGGACCCCCCTGCGGGTGGGGCCGGTCTGCGCGGTGGCCCCGGACAGCCGGTCGGTCGCCGATCTGGAACGCATGCTGGCCGTATACAGCGGCGGAGCGTTCGCCGGGCACCGCGTGTTCACTCTGGAGGGGCTGGCCCGCGCCGTGCTCTCCCTGGACGGGCCTTTGCCGGAAACCATTCCCGCCCATGTGAAACGGGCGCTTATCGGGGAAATCGCCTCGCGGCGTATCGGTTCGCGGACTCCCTGGTCCGCGCTCGCCGCCTATCCGGGATTCCTCGATATCCTCCTCTCCTTCCTGGAGGACGCGCGAAGCTCCGACCGCGACCCGGCGCGGGGGCATGATCTGGAATCGGTGGCCTCGGCCTACGATACCCACCTGCGGCGTCTCGGGATGTGCGACCACGAGGGCTGGATCGCGCGGGCGCTGGAAGGCGACTTGGCGGAACGGTTCTGCGCCACTCTGGAGGGATCGTTCATCATCCACGGATTCTATGATCTGACCGACCGTCAGTGGCGGTTTCTCGAACGGTTCATCCGGAGAGCCAAATGCGCCGCGGCGACCCTCACGCACGATCCCACGCGGCCGCTGCTTTTCGCCCTGCCGGACCTCCTGCTCCAGCGCTGCCGGGCGCTGGGAGCCAAGGTCGTGGAAACGGCTCCGCGGTTCACCCCGGGAACCGGCGCGGTGCTCCGGGGATTCCGGGGAGGCGTCTATTCCGGGGAGGTGCATCCTGACCGGGTCCAGTTGCATACATTCCGGAGCATGGAATCGGAAGCGGATTGGGTGGCGGGAACCATACGCCTGGGGATTGCCTCGGGGGAATGGGATCCGGGGGACATCATGATCGCCTCGCGGTATCGTCCGGGTTACGGAAGCGCCATGCATATCGCTTTGCGCCGAAACGGCGTTCCGGTGGAGGGCGGCATCACCCGCCCCCTGGCGAACCATCCGGTTACCCGTTTGGCGCTCACCGCCATCGAGGCCTGCATACGCCCGGATGACGACGAACTGCTGCGCGCGGTGCGATTATCGGTGTTCACCGGGACACCCGGCGGGAAACGGAGCGATCCTGTCGAGGGCGCGGATTTCGATGACCGGGCCTGGAACTGCATGGTGGAGGACGGCTCCCCCGAGGATTTCGCGCTGAGCGTTCGCAAGATGCTGGACCTGCTCCGGGTGCGGGACAATCTCGACGGCGGCGGCGATCCGGTATGCGCGGCCTCCGAGGTCGCGGCATGGTCGCGTCTTCAGGAGGCGCTCGATACCTTCGTCACGTTCTACACCCCTTTGAAACGCATGATGCACGCCGCCGAGTTCAGCCGTCTCCTGCGTCAGTTCCTGCAGGACATCACGCTCGCTGAGGACCCCTCGCCGGGACGGGGAGTGCTGCTGGCGGACGCCGGACATGCTCGGTACGCCGCGCGCCCGGTGGTGTTCCTCACCGGGATGACCAACTCCGCGTTTCCCGGAAGGTATGGCGGTTTCAGCCTGCACCATCCCGAGTACGCCCGGTGGAAGCGCGACCACGCCGAGGCGGAGGACGCGCTCCTCTTCTATCTGGCCATGCAGGGCGCACACACGCTCAATTTCACCTTTCCGGGCATCGACGACGAAGGCCGGGATTCCACCCTCTCGCCCTATGTGCGAGAGATACGGGACGCGAATTCGTCATGGATTCCGGTGACTTTCCATCACGGCGTTCCCGGGGCCGCCTGGGAAGGCGGATCGGCCGATCACCGGGGGCACGAGGAAAATCTCATGCGCGCGCTGAAGACGGAAGGCGGAGGCGAAAGCCCGTTCCTCGACCATCTGGAAGAAACCGATGCGCCCGCCGCCGCACGGCTGTGGAAAGCGGTCCGCACCTTCGGGAAACTGGCGGACGACGAGGGCCTGCCATTCCGTTCGGAGCGGACGCGGGAGATGGTGCGCCGCGAATGGGGTCCGGAGCGCGTGTTCGGGGTCACCGACCTGGAGAAGTACGCCGCCTGCCCGGTGCAGTTCTGCCTGGCGAGAGTGCTCGGGCTGACCGTGGATCACGAAACCCCCGGCGAGATGGACCCCGCGGACCGCGGCACGGTCATCCACGAAATTCTGGCCCGTTTCCATCGCGAACGTCTGGAACGGGGCGATGCCGCGCCGCCGGATTCCGGAAGGGACCGCGAACGGATGCGGAAGATTTGCGAGGAGATATTCGCCGCCCGTACGGATGTGTTCGAATCGCTCCACCCGGTGGTGATGCTCGCGGAGAAACGGTTCATCCTCGACTGGATGGAGACCTTTCTCACCAGCGAGGGGGAGTATTTCCGGAGCGAGTCTTTCCGCCCGGCGTTTCTCGAGGCGGATTTCGGGCTGTCGCGACGGGATGTTCCGGCGGCGAACCCTCCCCTGCGCATCGGGGATGGAGAAGACGCCCTGCTGGTGGGAGGCCGTATCGACCGTATCGACTTGGACCATACCGTGGAACCGCCCCGTCTCCGGGTCATCGACTACAAGACCGGGGAGCGGAAGGCCTCGTTCCGTGATCTGGAATCGGGCCGGGATTTGCAGCTCGCCCTTTACCTGCGCGCGGCCTCGGAAGGAATCGCCCCGGGCGGCGCGATCCATGACGCCGCTTTCTACAGCCTGAGAGAACTGGAACTTTCACGGTACCGCATGCCGCGAAAGGGGCCGGTGACCGGGGAGGAATGGAACGCCCTGATCGGGGAAGCCTGCGGACACGCGGCGCGCATGGCCTCGGCCATACGAACGGGGGAATTTCCCGCGGGGAAATGCGCGAAGAACGGATACTGCGAATTCCGTCCGCTCTGCCGGGGCGGACGGAACACGGGGGAAGGGGAGGAGGACGCGGATGCCGATTCGTGAACTCGACAGCGACCAGAAACATGCCGCCACCTCCACCGGGGACGAGGTGGTCATCTCCGCCGGGGCCGGCTCGGGCAAAACCAGCCTCCTGGTGGGGAGATATCTCTATCTCATGCAGCAGTTCGCGGCGCCGATGAACGAGATCGCGGCCATCACGTTCACCAACAAGGCCGCCGACCAGATGAAAGCCCGCATCGCGCTCCAGGTCCCGAAACTGAGAGAGCGGTATCCCGATGACGCCGGACTGTGGCTGGATGTGGCGGAACGCATCCATACCGCGCCCATTTCCACCATCCACGCGTTCTGCAACGCCATTCTCCGTTCCCACCCGCTGGAGGCCGGGGTGGACCCCCTGTTCCAGGTGCTCGATGAGACCACGCTGGCCGGGATGAAAGCCGAGGCGTTCCGGAGCTATCTCGATTCCCGTCTGGACGAGGACCCGGAGCGCATGGGCGATCTCCTCCGGGCGCTCGGTCTGCGCGGGTTCCGCCGCATCCTCATGCACCTTCTGGGCCATCGGGCGCACATCCTCACCTGGCTGGACACGCACGACATCCCCGAAGCCGGGGAACTCGAACGGCGGTACGTGGAATTCATCCTCGAACGGCTCCGCCGGAGCAAGGCCATGCTGCGGGAGTTCCATGCCCTGCGGCCCGGAGGCGACGGGTTCACCCCGTATCTCGAATCCTGCTGCGCGGCGCTGGCCGAGGTTCGACGCATGGTGGAGGAAGACCGCATGGACTGCGCCGTAGTGACGGAAATGATCGCCGCGGTGCGCGAGGGCATGCGGAAGGGTTCCCGCGCCGCCTGGGAGGAACGCGGGAAACCCCTGTCCGAGGTAAAGGACGGGGTTCGGGAGTGTCTGGACCTACTGGAGATGATCGCCGCGTGGCACCGGTACGAACGGGGGCTGACCGCGCGGGTGGTTTCACGGCTCCTGGAGGAGTTCGCGGGGTTCGAGCGCCATTTCCTCGCGCTCAAGAAATCCCGCTCCTGCCTGGACAACGACGATTCCCTCATCGAGACCTGGCGTCTGCTCCGCACCAACCCCGCGGTCTGCCGCGCGGTCTCCCGCTCCTACCGTCACATCCTCGTGGACGAGTTCCAGGATACCGACGATCTCCAACTTGACATTTTACGGATGATCACCGGCAATTCCGCGGCCAGCCTGTTCACCGTGGGGGATCCCAAACAGTCCATCTACCGTTTCCGAGGCGCGGATGTCACCGTGTTCAACCGGTTCGCCGCCCGGCCCGGCGTGGATTTCAAATCGCTCCGCACCAATTATCGCAGTTGCTCCTGCATTATCGACTTCGTCAACCACACGTTCGGGCGCATTCTCGGCACGGATGACCCTGAATTCCTCTTCGAGGCCCGGTATGCCGAGATGCGTGCCAACCGTCGGGACCGCCGGACGCTTCCCGATGTGGAGGTCGCGGTGTTCGAGGAAAAGGGCGCGGACGTCCGAAGGTGTCAGGAAGGGGAATACATCGCGAGGCGGGCGCTGAAATTCGCGGAGGACGGAATTCCCTATGGCCATATGGCGCTCCTGCTCCGCAAGGGCACCCAAGCGCGGCGGTACGAGGAAGCGTTTCTCCGGGCGGGCATTCCCTTTGTCAATCTCGCCGGGGGCGACCCGTTCGCGGGCCCGGAGGCGCACGATATCGCCAACCTGCTCGGCTGGCTGTGCAATCCCGGGGACGAAACCCTTTTCACCGCGACGCTCCTTTCGCCCTTTTTCCAGGTGAGCGCCGATTTCCTCTACACCCTTCGTCATCAGGCGGGCAGGCACGGTTCCCTGACACGCGCCTTTTTCACCGCGGATTTCTCCGCTCCGGAGTGGGAGGGCTTCGAGGCCGATCCGGTCCGGGAACTGCTCCGGACGCTTCTCTCTCTCCGCGACCGCCGCACCATCCGTGAACTTCTGGAACGGGCTTTCGACGAAACCGGCTATACGCTCGCGCTCCAGGCCGATCCCATACGGGGGGAGGAATCGCTCTCCATTCTGGACCTCATCCTCCGCGCGGCGGACACGTTCGAGAACAACGGCGGATCGGGGTGCGAATTCGCCCGCCTGCTCGGCGGCGGCGAACTGGCCTCCGACCGCTCGGCCTCGCTGGAAACCCGTTCCGACGCGCTCACCATCATCACCATCCACAAGTCCAAGGGCATGGAATACCGGGTGGTGTTCCTGGCCGACGCCGCCGCGAGGCCGCGCGGGGATTCCTCTCCCTGCCTGCTTCACGACGAGTTGGGACCCGGAATCCACCTTCAGACCGCCTCGGGCAAATCCATCGACACCCTGGCCCGTCATCTGGCTTCCGTCGATGAAAAGCGGAAAGCGATCGCGGAGAGCAAGCGCCTCTTCTATGTCGCCTGCACCCGGGCGAAGGATTTCCTGCTGATCACCGGCGGGAAGCCCTCGAAGACCGCGGATACGTTTTACGAGAAGGACAACTGGATGGGGTGGTTGCACACCGCGCTCGAAATCACCCCTGTCGGCGAATTCATGCACGGCTGCCCGCTCGGTCATTTCACCTACCGTCGGTTCCCGGAGGTGGATGCGCGGGAGGAGCGGACCACGGACCATCGAAGGCCCGTTCCGGAGGGAGTCCCCACACCGGAAGTGGCGGCGACACTTCGGATGCCGGAACCGAGGCCGGTGCCCGTGCGGATTTCCGGGAAGCCCGCCACGCTCAGCCCCTCCCAGGCCGAGGATTATCTGGCCTGCCCCGCGCTCTACCGGTTCAACCGCGTCCACGGGCTGAACCTGTCGTTCAGCGAGGAGCTTTCCGGCGGCTTGGGGGAAATCTACGGCCAACTCGCGCACCGGGTGCTGGAACACTGGGATTTCACCGAGCCGGAGGCGCTCGCGGTGGAAACGGACGCCCTGATGGGCCGTGATCTGCCCGGTGATCTGAAAATCAGGCTGAAGGAGAGTCTCTCACGGTTCGCCGGTTCGGACCTCGCCGGAGAGATCGCCGCCGCTGACCGTATCCGCCGCGAGGAGCAATTCGCCTTCGTGCAGGACGATGTGCTCATACGGGGCAAAATGGACCTCGTGGCGTCCACCGGAGATCGTCGCCTGGTGGTGGACTACAAGACCGGCATGGTGCGTCCGGAAGACATCGCCCGCAAGGCGGAACGGTACCGTTTCCAGGTGGGTGTCTACGCGCTTGCCCTGTACCGCGCGGAGAACGTGATTCCCGACCGGCTCGTCCTCCATTTCCTCAACCCGGGGATTTCCCATGAGATTCCCTGTGATCGCGGAATGGTGGAGTTGGTTTCCCAAACGCTTTCCCGCATGATCGAGTCCATGGACGCCGGAGATTTCGCCCCGCGACGGTCGGAATCCTGCGCGGGCTGCCCCTACGGATTCCTCTGCGGGAAATAAGGCGGGGGAATGGGCATGTATACCGACGTTGATTCAAAGGATGCATAACACGGGCTTGTCATTACCCAAGCTATGGGGAAGGATGAGGAAAGAGGAGTCACGGGGCTTTTGCCCTCACTCCCCGCCCTCTCTCCCACGCGAAAAGACGCGCGGGCGAGAGGAGAAGGAGGGATTTTCAAAAGAAGGTCGATAGAGAACGCAAAGCGGTAAGAAAATACTCCTTTTTGAGCATGTATGTTCTTCCAGAGCCTTGCCGGGAGCGTTCTTTTCCCTCGCCCGCGCGTCTTTTCGCGGGGGAGAGGGTAGCCGCGGGCCGGGTGAGGGTCCGCGGCGGTGGAGAATACCCCATCTTCTTCTTTACAGGTTTCCGGGCGGTTGACAGGTACCCCTCGCTCAGAAGTTCCAGACGAAATCCACGTAGGGAATTCCGGGGAATATTCCTCCGCCGCCGAGCGAATTGAGAAGGGCCAGGTCAACGCTGAGGTTTTCGGTGAAAAACCGGACGCCATAGGACACAAGCGCGCGATCCACGCCCGGAACCACCCAGTTTTCGGTGACAAACGCGGTCCGGCGCGAAAGCCGGCGCTCCCCCCCGAGCACGATCAGCGGACGATCCGCCAGTCTGGCGTCCACCATGCCATATCCCAAACCGAACGTGACACTGCCATCGGGCCCGCCGTACGTGCCGACTCCATAGATCACGCTGAGCAGGGGAGATTTGTCCTCATCGTCGATATCGGGGATATGGATGACCAGCGCCCCCGCGGCGAGGTCCAGTTTCTCCGAACTTCTGATACCGACCTTCGGGGTGAAATAGTAAATCTGGTCTTTCAGATTGCCGGTGGGGAAGAGCGAGGTTCCCGCCCCGAAGGAGACTCGGTCGGTAATACCGTAATTGATCGTGGGAAAGAAGATATAGTAATCGGCAAAATAGCCCCTCCCCTTTTCGAGCATCCTTCCGGTGGGGGCGAAGAGGAGACGGGTACGGTTGGGATCGTCGAACCAGTATTTCCCGTTGCGGATGGCGGAAGCGGGGACCTCCCGTATGCTGCGCACTTTCGTTTTGGGAATGGTGACAGTCCCCAGTTCGGTCAGGAAATCGATATCCGTTTCCCCGACACGGGTAATCCGGCCGATCATGGTGGAGCCGTCCGTGGTGGTGATGATCTGGACATTTTCCGGCGCGGGAATATGGAGCGACGATTCGGAAGGCTTCTGTTCCCGGCTGGAAGCGTGGGCGGGCGCGGATGCAAAAATTCCCGTCAGCAGAAGGAGCAGGAGGAATTTAAGAAGCATGGGAATGCTCCTTGCCGCGAGGTGAAGCGAAAGTCAGGAATAGAATAGTATAGAGTAATATATTCTGCGAATACATCAACGCAAGCGGGAATTATCGGGGACAAGGGAAAAGAAAGGGACGAAGGCACAGTGGGGAAAGATGTCCGGACCAGCGATGAAAACGTGAATGGACGGAGCGGCTTTCACTTGTCCCCGGAAACCATGCGGTACACCAGGATGGACCCGGAGCGGGCATCGCTCACAAACAGCTTTCCCTCCCGGAACGCCACCGCGCGCGGGGTGATCTCGCGGTCCACGCCATATCCGGCGGAAGCCTCCGCAACGCCTTCGCGGGTCAGGATGACCACACCCCTTCGATCGGCGATCGCCAGACGATTGTCCGGAAGCGCGGCCACATCCACCGGCGATTCGAGCACGTTTTCCCCGAGATACCGGATATCCGCCCCGGAGCGGGAGATGACCGCCACCGCGCCGCGCCCCCGGTCCGCCACCAGCAGGACGCCCCGTGAATCCATGTCGAGGCCCGCGGGATCGCGGAGACCGAGGCGGTCCGTCCCGAACCCGCCCATCACCCGCGGAGTGTTCCCGTTGCGGTCCAGACGAACGATGGCGCCGTTGCTGCCGTCGGTGAGGAACAGATCACCGGTCTCCGGATCGAGCGCAATGCCGTTGAACACCCCGAACCGGTTCCCCGCAGTTCCCGTCCCCCCATATACGGTCGAGGGTTCCCGCAGGCCGCGGTCCAGACGCAGCACGCGCGAATTGACCCCATCCAGCGCGAAAACGTCCACACCATCCCCGGCGGCCACATCCACCGGCGAGAACATCCGCTCCGCGCGTGACTCGAATCCGCCGAACCGCGAAACCACCGCACCCTTGCCATCCATACGGAGAACGCTCCGGGAATCGCGGTCGCAGACATAGAGGGATCCCTCCGCGCCGAAGGAAAGCCCCTGGGGATTCAGGGTTCCGCCGCCGAGCGCACTTTCGAAAACGAGCCGAACCGCGCCGGTTGTCACCGGCGGCGACACCGGGACGGAAGCTTTTTCCGGCTTCGCCGCGCAGGACGCCAGGAGAACGGCGAGGAGAACGGCGAGAAGGAAGATGGTGTTTTTTTTCATGGTGTGCTTCATACCGGGTCTGGTTCAGGAAAGGGCGACCGTTCAGAGAGCTCGCTGATTGTCTGAACGCCTGTTCCAGTGATGCGCGTGATGGGAATGATGGACTACTGATGGAAAACACTGCTTTTCATCAGCTTTTCATCATTTGAATCATTCGCATCACTGGTTCAGACAATCATTACGCTTCACTTGCCGGATGTAATCAAGAACGGTTCTTCGCATCGAGAAAGCCCCGCGCATACGCCGCGAAGGTCAGATAATCATATACTCTCGAGGGCAGGGGAATTCTGTCGAGAAAACGGGTTCCGTGATACAGGGCCTGAAACACCGGTGTGGAGATGAGTCCGCGCCATATCGGGGAATCCAGCGTATCGAGACGCAGAACAGCGCGGATTTCCGGATACCGCTCAATCAGCAGGGGCAGCGCCCCCCGGCCATACTCGTACGTCCGTTTCACATGCCCCTCAAGCGAACCCTCGAAATGGTGGAAGGAGACCGCGCCCGGCTCGAATGCGAACCGTACGCCCGATTGCGCCAGTTCCATCCCCAGCGCCAGGTCCTCGCCGCCCCAGCCGGGAAGGCTCTCGTCGAACGGACGATCCGAAGGGAGGTCTGCGCGCTCCATCGAAGCGCTCCCGGTCACGAAATACCAGGGGGGAACATCACACCCCGGTTTCAGTTTCGCCACTCCCCGGCTGCCGATATACCGTTGAAAGCCGCCGCGACGGGGCCACAGGATTTTCGCGATCACCGCTGTTCGGGGGTGCGCTCGGTGCACGTCCCGAAGCGCCCGCAGAAACCCGCGATACGCCTCGATATCGGAATCGAGAAACACCACGATTTCACCCGAGGTAGCCCGAAGTCCCTCGTTACGGGCGGCGCTCCGGCCCCGGTTCGATTCGAACGCCCGCCAGAGGAGCGGATACGCGACACCGGCCGCTTCCCGTATTCGCGCCTCGGAAAGCCCGCTGCCGTCGTCCACCACGCAAACCTCGTAATCAAGGTCCCCCTGCATGGTACGGTCAAGCGATTTCAGGCACCGGACGAGGAGTTCTTCCCGCCCGTGCGCGGGTATGATTACAGAAAGAGACATGAATGAATTCTGAAGTATGAAGGGTGAAGTAATCCCGCCCGATCCGTCGCCGCCGTTCTTTTCACTCCCGGGCTGTATCATGGTTCCGAAATGGGGAGAGTATGGAAAAACAGGTCTTCCTGAGACCCGTCCCGCGATTTTTTGTGGCTCTCCGCAGTTTTCTGTGGGTAAACGGTAGTACTACGGTTTCCCCATACAAAACTGCGAAGAGCCGAATATCTATTCCGCCCGTTCCGATTCCGGGATATGCACCGCGAATATGGCGCACTGGCCATAGGCGCTCTTTTCCTTCCAGGGGCCGAACGTTCCGTTCATGTGGATGACCAGCAGGGAGCCGTCTTCGGAAAGCTCGATTCCGAAGGTTCCGCCCGGAAGATAGCCGTAGGTTTCGTGATAGAACGGCGCGAGAAAGGCCAGGGCCTTTTTCTTCCCGGTTTTCGTGTCGTACTGGATGACCGGGGTGCCCCACTGCTGCCCCATGCTCTGGGCGCTGAGGATGTAATAGAGATACCGGTTCTTCGGGCTCATGGCGAGACTGGTGGTGTATACGCCGCCCTTGTCCCAGTTCACCCCGACCAGTTCGGTGCGTTCCTCGTCCGGGAAGAACTTGAACAGGGTGCCCTGGTAATCGAGACACCAGAAGAAGCCCTCCGGGGTGCGGCGCTCCGTGTAGGCGCGCAGGGCGGAGGTCAGTCCGGTGACCGGGTTGACCGGGACCGTACAGGGGAGCGTGCGGAAGAGGTTCGTCTTCTGGTCGAAGGAGACGAAGTTGTACACTTCCTTATTGGGAGTGAAATTGTGATCCTTGGAGGTGTTCGCGCTGTAGACCAGCCCGGTGACATCGTCAAGGAGCAGGGCGCGGGAGTTCCAGATCATGTCGCGGGGCGGGCGTCCGCCATAAAGGAGCTTGCTGTTCCGGACATCATAGGACATGAACACCTGCTCGTTCCCGATGGCGAGCAGAACCCCGGTGCGCGGATCGGTGACCGTATAGGGCCAACTGTCGCCGTAGAGGGGAACCCCGTGGTATTTCGCTTCGCCGGTGAAAACATTGTAGGTGAGCAGGTGGCCGCCGCGGACATACCCGTGGGCGACCTCGTCGGCGGTGACATCGTGCCCCAGCCAGGTGATAGCCACCAGGGTGCCATCGGAGAGAATATCCATTTTGCCGTGGATCTTGCCATCCACATACTGCCCCTTCTTCCAGCCGCAGAGCTGGCCCACATCCACCACGATCCGCTGGTCCTTCTTTTTCGGGTCGTACTCGGTGATGATCACCCGTCCGTCCTTGCAGGTGTGGTTTCCGGTCGCCATGTAGTAACAGCCGTTGGGCCCGATAGTCACCTCGCCCCACTGGGACCACAGCCCCTTGTTGTTCTCCTCGAAGAAATAGGGATTCTGCCCCCGTATGGGCGCGAAATCGATCACTGGCGGGACTTTCGCCACCTCGAAATCACGCGTTCCCCTGTAGTTTGCGGGGACCTTGAGGAAGTCCTTCGAGGAATCGGTCACCATGCCCGAGGCGAACCGCAGCCCCTTCTTGTCGAACTTCTCCACCTCCGCCTTGCGTTCCGCCTCCGTGGCGCGGCCCGCGCCCGGAACGGCGAGATTCACCGCCATCGAGGCGGCGAGGACGATTGCGAGATACCGGATGTTCATGAACCGATCCTTTCGTGGGAATGAATTTCAGGCCTGTTTACGGGCGTACTCCATGCGTCCATCCCGGGCCCGCCGGTGTGGGATTCGTTATATCTCCTTCAACAACCACTTCGCCGCATTGTGCTGGAGCTTGACATATTCCGGATTCCAGAGACTCATGATGGTATGTCCGGGAGTCATGAAGCAGACCCGCCCCTTGCCGTAATCATAGGCCCAGCAGGCCTCGCAGGTGGATCCCTGCTCCTTGAACGTGATCCCCTGCTCGTTCACGCTGCGGATGAGAACATCCTTGGGATCCTTGTCGTAGATGAGGAAATGCTGCTCCTCGGTGACCACGAAATCGCTGATTCCCCGGGTGATGGGATGATCGTGGTTCACCACCTGCATCTTGTAGGGCCGAAACTCGGTATGCCCGGTGAAAAGCGCGCCTTCCACATGACGGAAGTCCTCGTTCGCCCCGGAAATATAGCTCGCGTTGTGGAAGAACCACGCCGCGCCGCCTTTCTCCACGAACTCCCGGATGGCCTTGCCCTGCTCCGGGGTGATCCACATGACATATTTCTCGTCCATTTTCGGGAGCGCCGGTTCGCTGACAATCTTCATTTTCTCGGGATCATAGAACACATAGGGCGTGGTGTATCCATCGGGAAACACCATGCCATCGCAGAGAATGAGGAGCATCTTGTAATTCTTCAGGTTCTTGCGGGAAATTTCCGAGGGATCGGGGGTGAACCGCACGGAGATGCCCAGGTCCTTCCCCAGGGTGCGGGTGAACGCGGTACGGAGATAGTCGAAGCTGTGCCAACGGTCTCCGATCATGGCAAGCACTTCGGGCTTGTCCGGTTTCGCCTCGGCGCGGGAAGAGAAGAACGGGACTGCGGCCCCCGCCAGGCCGAGACGGTGCAGGAGTGAACGGCGGGAAAGAACGGATTTGGAGTTCATGGCATCCATCCTGAAAGAGGGGAGAAATTGAAGACATACGTTGGAAGACAGAATATAAGAATGAAAGGAATATACAAAGAAGAATGTGTGGAGGGAATACTTTTCAGGGAGAAAGCGGCATCCGGAAACTGTCCCGAAGGAATCAGCATGGACAACGCGGGTGGGTGAAACGCGAATATCCTTGACGGAATCCGTCTCTTCTTTAGAGCGTATCCATAAATAAGGATATAGGCTTCTATGGGAACGCAGC
>CAYRTQ010000078.1:6687-14981 GCA_964426865.1 uncultured bacterium | reverse complement strand
CCGGTGAGCGCCAGTTCCGGGAAAAGGACCAGATCGGATCCCAGTTTTCCCGCCTCGGCCGCCGCATCGAGACACCGGGCCACATTGCCCTCGAAATCGCCCACCCGGGTGTTGATCTGGGCGAGTGTTATCCGTAATCGTTTCACTGGTTTGCGCACTCCCTCCGCATGGGACGCGGATGTCCGGGAAAAGAATTGGTTCCCTCCCGGATATCCCCGAGGACCGCCTTCCTGTCCGGGGCGCTCCGCATGCCGTTTCCGACGGGAAAAAGGTCCCGTTCATGGTACTGGAAATATAATCACCGGGGGTTTTGTCCACAACGACATATTGCGCGCTGACTGGCCCCGGAGGTCCGTATCGCGCCGATTTATCTTGATAATTACCCGGTAAAGCGTTAAAATAATACATCAATTCATTCCCTGCTTTCACCCCGCAGAAATTCCCCGTTTCCGGAAACGAAACGCGTCTCGAAGCGTATACTGGGGATGAGCGTCTCCGCGAACGGCGCCCGGCCTCCCGGTCAGAAGCCGGGGAAACCGTCCCGATAATCAGCCGCCACTCAGGAAAGATCATGAAACAGTTCGAAAGCGCCCCCAAGAAACTCGCCTACCTGGCGTACCGGTGGATCAGTCCCGTATTCAATCCCATACAGTGCCTGACCGCTGTTCCCCGGTACATGCGTTACTTCCGGGACTGGATGCGGTATTCGCGCATGGAGGGCGCCGAGCCGGTGCGTTTCATGGACACGTTCCCCTGTATCCACGACCGTACGGAAACCACGGGATTCGACCGTCATTACTTCTATCAGGATATCTGGGCTTACCGCCGTATTCTCGAATCCGGGGTGAAAGAGCACGTGGATGTGGGATCGCGGATCGACTTCGTGGGATTTCTCACCGCGGCGACCCGGGTTACCTTCATCGACATCCGCCCGCTCGAGGCCGATCTTGAGAACCTGGATTCACGGCGGGGGAGCATTCTCGACATGCCCTATCCCGACCGTTCAGTCAACTCCCTCTCCTGCCTGCACGTGGCCGAGCATATCGGTCTGGGCCGCTATGGCGATCCTCTCGATCCAAAGGGATCGTACAAGGCCTGCCGTGAACTGGCGAGAGTGCTCGCCCCCGGCGGAAATCTCTATTTCTCCCTGCCGGTGGGCAGGCAGCGGCTCTGTTTCAACGGACACCGTATCCACTCCCCCCGTCAGATTCTCGACTATTTCGGGGACCTGCGGCTGGTGGAGCTTTCGGGCGTCACCGACAATGACGCATTCGTCCGCAATATTGGGATCGGGGAACTGGAGAACGCCGGATACGGCTGCGGGATGTTCCATTTCACCAGGGCGGAGTGAGAAGAGAAGGGGCAAAGGGGCAAAGGAACAAAGGGGAAAGAGAAACGGGGCAGAGGTTAAAGTCCACTTTAGCTTTTTTTTATGCTGGATTCGATACGGCTCAGCCCGCGCGGACGCTGAGCTTGTCGAAGCGATCGGCAGTGCTTGGGAATCCATTCTCCCGAAAGTGAATGGACAATGGTATGGAAAAGAATTATCCCGGTCATGTCCGGCGCTCCTTCGAGGGAAGCGCCGGGACCGGGGCGGGGCAATTCCCGGACCCATGCATCGAGGCCCGGACAGTTTTTTTCAGGCACTTTGGCACACAGGCGCTTTTTTATCTTGGAGGAAAAATGAAGAGAAACGGACTGCTCTTCGCCGGGCTGGCGGCGGCTTCGGCTTTGGGAACGTCCGAGGCCGTCCTGCGGCTGCGGGACCGCGCCAACGCAAAAGCCCGTTTCCAGCGCGAGCGATGGACTCTCGAACGGTCCTGGGAGCGTTTTGATCCCTGGTCCGGCTGGGAACTCCGCGAAGGGTACTTTTCGGAGAGTATCCGGGTGAACCGGGATGGGTTCCGCGGACAGGAACTGGAAGACAGTTGGGCGATGCGGATCGTCTGCCTGGGAGGAGACGCCACTTTCGGCCCCTTCGGAGAGACGAATACCTGGCCCCATGCGCTGCAGGAGGAATTGCGCCAGGGATGCGGTTTCCCGGTCGAGGCGGTAAACGCCGGGGTGACCGGCCATTCCACCTACAACATGTTGTTCCGCATGAACCGCGTTCTGAATGTCCATCCGGAGATGGTCATCATTCTGGCCGGGAGCGAAGACCTCTCCCTGGAAAGCATCTTCCGGTACCGTGACAACCGTCAGCGGTTCAACTCATTCTGGCACATCGAATCCCAACGGAATATCCATTCCCATCTCTGGTCGCTGTTCCGTGAAACCACGGGTCTCGCCGAGCGTAAGGCGTTCCCGCTTTCCTATTCCCCCCCGGAATTCACACCGTTCAATTTCGAATACAACCTTTCCCGTATCGTCAGCCGGATTCGCCGCAACGGCGCCGGGCTGGCGCTGGTCACCTTCCCCCGGTTCGTTCCCGATGACCTTTCCCGTCTGACCGAAGAGGATGGACGGAGGGTCGATCTACCCGGGTATTTCGAGGACTCCGATCTGGAGGGGTTTACCGCGGTCTGCCGCGCATACGACCGCACGCTGCGGTTGCTGGCGGATGAAAACGGTCTCCCGCTCATCGAGGCCGCGCGATTCTTCGATGCCTCCGAACTCCCCCGGGAACGCCTGTTCGAGGGACTCTTCACGCTCACCGCGGAAGGGAACGGGATGCTCGGCGCATTCATCGCCCGCGAACTCCGGGAAAAGGGGCTGGTGGGATGAAACTCGCGGCTGTTGCCGCCGCATTTCTGTCCGCGGCCTTTCTCGCCTCCATCGCCGGAGCGGTCGAACTCTCTCTGGCGTACACCGCGAACAGTTCGGGAAAGCTCTATGAGTGCGGCTGTCCCGGCGATCCCTACGGCGGTCTGGCGGAACGGGTAGCCCTTGTGAAGAAAATCCGCGCGAAGGAAGAACCGCTCCTTCTGCTCGACGCCGGGAACATGGTGAGCCTGTTCGGGGATTTCGAGGCCCGCGCCGGGTGTGTCATGAATCTCATGAACCTCATGGGGTATGCCGCCGCCGGAGTGGGCCGTCAGGAGCTGTTTCACAACACCGGGAAAGCCCTCGCCATGAGCGGGAAGGCGAAGTTTCCCTTCCTTTCCGCCACCATCGCCCGCGCCTCCGACCGGAAGCCGGCGTTTCAACGGTACGCCCTGGTGAAATCGGGAAAGGCGACTGTCGGGATCACCGCTGTTTCCGACTCTGCCGGAAGCTTCATCCCCGAAGTCAACCGTGCGTTCGACTATGTTGTCCTCCCCTGGGAACGGGAACTGAAATCCGTCCTGAACGAGCTGAAAGGAAAGGCGGATTTCATCGTGGTTCTCTCCCAGATGGACCGCCCGGACAACGAAAAACTCCTAAAATCCTTCCCGGGCGTGGATGTCGTGATCCAGAGCTATGGCAACCGCGAGTTCAAACAGCCGGTCCGGATTTCCAACGGATATCTGGTGATGCCCGGAGACCGGGGCCAGTTTGTCGGAGTCATGCGGCTCGAAAAGACGGATGGGGGAAAACTCCTCCTGAAAAAGTCGGAATTGACGCCGGTGCTGGACATCCCACAAGACGGGAAAGCCATGGACGTGATCCGGGAATATCTGCGGAAACGGAAATAATCCGGAAATCGGCAGCCGTTTCACATGAGCGGCGAAAGACATGCATCAAGACGGAAGAGGAGCTCGCTGAAAAGTGCGCTCCTCTTTTTTTTTGCACTGCTTGACACAGATGACGGATTATATTAGATTTATCGGTATAGAGCGGCAATTCCGAATCATGTGTGCGATCGGGAGGATACCATGCGCGTGCTGTTCACCGTTGTTCTCATCACCATGTCTTTGGGACTTTATGGATGCGCCGCGAAGGGAAAGGACGCCCCGCCCCCGGGACGGACCTGGACCCGCACGGTGGAAGGAACGGTCGATGGCGGCCGTGAGGCGGCCTGGAACGCCGTTCTCAAGGCTTTGGACGGATATTCCCTGGTGCAGAAGGATGCCGCGACGGGGATGGCGGTCACCGGCTGGAAAGCCAACATCGTGCCGCATGACATGATGGGGCCTCAGGGAGCGATAGCAATCCCCAGTGGAAGAACCGACAGAAGTTACGAGGTCGCCCGGACCCCCGCCCGGGTGCTGGCAATCAATTTCGAGGTGAAGCGGAGATTTACGGTCAGCCTGACGGAAGGGACGGGGGGAAAGACCCGGGTGACCGTGTCCCGCCAGATGTATGTCATGTATTTCGACGGCCCGAAGGGGAGCCTGAACCCCGATGTCTATGAACAGTTGCGCGGGGTTTTCGATACGGGAGAGGAAGTGGACACGGTTTTGCGGACCATCCTCGACAGCGCCCCGGGGAGCGGGAAATAAACGCGGGGGGCTTTCGAACATGCAAAAGGCCGGGGATATCCCCGGCCTTTTGCATGGAAAAAAAGCGTAAAAACGCACATCACATCGCCGCGAACTCCCGCTCCATCCCCTGACGCCCATCAGGACAGGTATGGCCGTTCTGTTCGAATTCCCGCGACTCGACCGTAATTCCCAGCCGCTGTTCGGCTTCCTGGAGAATGAACATGAGCATCTCGGAATAGGAAAGGCTCATGATGGCGGACATCTTTGCGAGATGGCCGTCCCAGCACCAGCCGGGATTGGGATTTACCTCCAGCAGCTTGGGATTTCCGTCGGCGTCGAGCCGCCAGTCCAGACGGGCGTAGTCGCGGCATTCGAGCCGCTCGAACAGCTTGAGGCACCACGCCACGATGGGCTTTTCCGTTTCCTCGGGCAGTTCCGCCAGGACGGACTTGATCTTCCAGTAAGGAGAATCGGGAGACCACTTGGCCTCATATCCGCAGATTTGCGGCAGATGTCCCGGAACCGCAGCATAATCCTCCTCGGTGATGGGAAGCACGGTATAGGAAGAGGGTGCGTTCCCGAGGATTCCCACGCTGAGGTCCTTGCCGGGGAGGAATTCCTCCACCAGGATGGGTTTGTCGTAGCCGAACTTTTCGCGAATCTCCGAAATGGCGTTCAGGAGTTCCTCGAAGTTGTTCGCCACGCTCCGCTGGGTGATGCCGAAACTGGAGTCCCCGAAGTTCGGCTTGACGATCACCGGGAATCCGAAGGGGAGTTCGAAGGTGGTGTCTTCCGGTTTGATGAAGAAAGCCTCCGGCACGGGAATGCCCATTTCCTTGGCGATTCCGCGCACCAGCGATTTGTCGTAGCAGTAGGCGAGACACTGCGGCCCGGAGCCGGTGTAGGGCAGTCCCAGCATTTCGAGAAGCGCGGGAACATGCAGTTCCTTGCGCGGATCGTTGGCGAATCCCTCGTCGCAGAGATTGAAGACCAGGTCCACTTTCCCTTTCAGACGGGCGAGGTCCTCGATCATGGTGTTGTGATTGCTGAGATAGGTGAACCGGTACCCTTTCAGCTTGCGGAGCGCGGAGGTCAACTGGTCGATGGTATAGAAATCATCCTCGTCGAACACCGCCCGGGGCTTGATGATATCCGTCTTGCGCGGGTCCCCCATGACCACCGCCACATTTTTCATCGCCTCGCGGGAGCGTTTACGGACCGGGGTCCACTCTTTCTTCGCCCCGGCGGTGATGATGATGCGGTGCTCCATCATGCCCAGGTCCTGGTTGCGGCAGGTTACCGAGGCGATCTTCCCGTGTTCGGAGAAATTTACGAATCCCGCCTCGCGCACCAGTTCCACCAGTTTTTCGGGCGTGTAGAGCCGTTCGGCGTAGAACTGGTCCTCGATTACCCCTTTTTCCACATGGGTGATGACCTCGCGGGAGATGAGCCGGTCGCCGTCGGCGGAAAGGGAGCGCTCACGGCAAACGAACATCTTGCGGTCGATCCATTCCCAGGAGCGGGGCTGGAAATGCTCCCGGAGATAATTGCCGTCGGCGATGTCGATGAGCAGGCGGCCATCCGGCTGAAGGGTGCGAAATACCTCGGTGAGCACCCGGAGGTCGTCCTGTACGGTTTCAAAGTATCCGAAGCTGTTTCCAAGAATGAGCACTACGGTGAAGAAATCGGGAGAGTAGGGGAGTTTGCGGGCGTCGCCCTCGCGGAAGCGGACCTTGAGGAGTTCTTTTCTGGCTTGTCCTTTTGCCCGCTGGATGAGGTAATGGGATCGGTCGATGCCTTCCACCCGGCGGAATCCTCGTCGCGAAAGTTCGAGAGAATGTCTTCCCTGGCCGCAACAGAGATCCAGAATGTGGTCGTCGGGGGCGAGCTTGAGGATATCGGAAAACATGTTCACTTCTTCATGAGTAATGTTGCGGTCATCGACGATATCCCCGTCCGTTTTCAGATACAGGGGATTGAAGATCGCCCGCCACCAGTCCGCATGAACGTGTTCCTCCAGATTCGGCACCGGGCCGAGTATCTTTTTCTGCTTTCCGTTTTTGCTTCGTTGGGGAGGTTTCCCGGAAGCCTTTTTTTCGTTCATCGCACGTTTTCCACCTTTTAAGTACCTTAAAAAACAGAAAGTTACCGCAATGAGTTCCGGCGGGGGCAAGGGGTCCCCGCACATAAAATAATATACCAAATCAGAACCGGGTATAGGGGTAATATTACCATTGCCGAACGGAAAATCGCGGTTCCCTATTTCAGGAGCAGCATCTTGATCGTTTTGACCTCCGCCCCCGCCCGCACCAGCGCCAGGTACACGCCCGCCGAAAGCCCTCCGGCGTTCCAGATAATCGAGTGTTTCCCCGGCGCCATACGGCTGTCCAGGACCGCGCCCACCTTCTGCCCGGCGAGGTTGTAGACGTCCACTTTCACCCGCTCCAATCTGGGGAGAGTGAACGTGATGGCGGTACTGGGGTTGAAGGGATTGGGGGAGTTCTGGGACACGGTGAACTCGCGGGGAATGGATTCGGAAACGGAAACCCCGGTCACCAGAGAAAAATAGTCCCGGTTCAAATCAGACATGCCCGGATTTGACGCCGAGGATATCCGGACCAGGCATGAATCGGACTCGATTCCATCCGGAACCCAGGAGTATTTCCCGGATTCGGCATCCACATTGTTCGCGATGGTTCGCCATGTAGAGCCGCCGTCAGGGGAAAATTCGAGATTGATCTTGCCGATTTCCGAAAAATGCCAGGTGATGGATTGCGCGGTCCCGGTTTCCCATACTTCCCCACCCCGCGGCGAGACAAGCACGATATCGGCTCCGTAAATCCACAGCATGCCCTTGAAAGAATCCTGGGCGGAGAACCAGAAATTCGGATCGGGGGTATTTACCGTCTTGTTCGTGGTATACAACCCATCGTACGCGGACCCGTAATCGATGATCTCTACACCGTATTTGCGGTATGCCGTTTCACCCTCAAGCGCTTTATATCCCATTCCGGTTCCATCGGGGGCATACAGCCCGAAGGATACCGCTCCCATATCATAGGCGGGAAACACGGCGAACATCTTGTCATCCAGGGTCAGGTTGTACTTGTAGGGTCCGGCGTTGATATCGGTGCAAACCCATTTTCTGACACTATCCGGTTCGAAATTATGATCACCGGTTATGTCGCCATTACCATTGCTCCACCGGATTTCCTCTGTGTATGGGTCCAGAAGCTGATTGAGGCAGGAGTACACGCCCCCCATCGCCAGCATATCATGGTGGAAACGGAGCACGGTCGGACCGCCGGAAGCCAGGCCCCCGTTTTTACGATCAGCCGCGCTCACCCACCAGGGGGTGAGATCGAGCCGTTTGATCTCCTCGCCGGTATGGACATCGACATAGATGAGTCGGGAAGCGGTCGAATCGGCATGTATGTCCCCGGTTGTCAAGAACAGATAATCTTTCCCATCGCTCACCACGCCGGGACCGTAATTCACCCCCTCCTTCCACCGGGGCCACACTCCGGCATAGGTGAACCGCCCGTTATCCCCCCAGTCGGTCTGGAGAATGGACGCGGCATTCGGAACCCATGCATACTTTTCGGTGACCTTCATGCTGTCCGACCGGAGCGTATCGAAAAAGAAATACCGATAGTCGTCGGGTTGCAACGCGATGCCGCCCGCCCCGCACCAGCCGGGAGAAGTCGTCGTTTCGAGAAGGGCGGCATCCTCCGGATATCCGACCACCCATCTGGAATGAGTATGGGTAATGGGGTCGGGGCCGGAAGCGCGCCCGCCGCCGCCGACATACAGAACGGGCTGTGCGAGCGGTATTCCCCCGGTATCGTGGGTCACGATGGTCCGGAAAATCCAGGGATCGAATTTTACCTGACCGGTCATGAGCGTACGGGGAGATACACTGTCGAACCCCCACAGGTAATAGGCATAATC
>CAYRTQ010000078.1:0-6677 GCA_964426865.1 uncultured bacterium | reverse complement strand
CAGGCGTCACCCAAGTCAACTGCCATCACCGGCGCGCCGTCCGCGATCTCAATCGCTTGTTTGATATGCTTTGTGCGGATCCTCCACAAGTATTCCTGCGACGCGGTCAAGGCTGGATGATATGGCACAGGGTTCCCGTTCTCATCCAAGCCGTTCCAGATTATGGTTCTCGTCCCCGGCGAGAACTGATACGAATCGGAGATATACAGGCAGGTATCGACAGCGTTCATATAATGCCAGCCCAGATATCCGTTCCTCACCTTTCGTACCGAGGCGGCCCTGTCTTTGGTGAACACGAGGAAGGTCACGTTCGCCGGGGTTCCGCTGATGGTGCAGGGGAGCGAAAGATTTTTTCCTGAGTAAAAATCATATTGCACATTCTGCGGCGCGGAAATTTTAAGGAGCGTGGGGCTGAACGGAGCGGCAAAAGCGGATGCGGCAAAAACGGAGATCAGGGCGAACAGCGGGACCATTCGTTTCATGGGGGACCTCCCAGTCGCGACGCCGCGCGCAGGAGGACGCCGGCGTGGTTCTCTACAGAACGGACGAATCGAGTATGTACGTATGATACGGTTACATTCCAGCCCCCGCAAGTTATTTCACGATAAATTTAATGCACAATCCCAACAGGCGTATCATTGTTAAAAAAATCCGTTCCCCTCCCGTGGAGAATGATGTATTATTGAAAAATACATGGATAGCCCCTTTCACCCGGGGGAATTCCCCTTGTTCCCGCACCTTTCCCGACACCGGACGGGGGAATACGGGAGTGAAGCAATACAAGGGATCCCGGATATGAGAAGGGGAACAGCGCGGGGGATATCTGACGAGTATGGAATGATCAAGAGAAAACGTCGAGATGAGCCCCCGCTTGCCTCCTGGAAACCTTCCAACGAAAAGAGCGGGTAATGGATGAGGAAAAAGTTCCGAAGAATATGTGCGAGAGGTATGATGCCATCATCGCGCTCACCGACGAAGTATGCCTGAAATACCTGGACGAGGGATATGCCCGCTTATCCCGCAAACTTGCCGCCGCCCTGGCCCGTAAACGGCCTTCGCCTTTGGCAACGGGAAAGGTCAATAGCTGGGCGTGCGGCATCGTGTATGCGCTCGGATTTGTGAATTTTCTGTCGGACAAAACACAGAAGCCGTATATGAAGATGGAGGATCTCTGCGCACTGTTCGGGGTCAGCCAGGCCACGGGAGCGGCGAAATCCAAAGTGATTCGTGACGCTTTGAACCTGACGCAACTCGATCCCCGGTGGACTCACCCCAGCCTCATGGATGAGAACCCCCTGATTTGGTTTCTTTCCATCAATGGCATCATGATCGACGCCCGTACCGCGCCCCGGGAAATTCAGGAACAACTTTTTCAGAGAGGGTATATCCCCTATATCCCGGCGGACAAGGGGAAAGAGTCTGCCGAATAATCCGCTTTGACCTTCAGCATTCCATTCACATGGAGCCGAAGCAGTTTACCTGTCTCTCCGTACTCTCCGTGATGAGGCCTTTTTACCGCATTTCCCGCACCGCGACATTGTCCATGTCGGTAAATTCCTGGTTCTCTCCGCCCATGGCCCAGATAAAGCTGTAGTTCGTGGTGCCCGCGCCCGCGTGGATGGACCAGCTCGGGGAAAGAACGACCTGCTCGTTCCGCACGACAAGGTGACGGGTCTCGTTCGGTTTCCCCATGAGATGGAACACCGCGGCGTCTTCCTTCAGGTTGAAGTACAAATAGATTTCCGAACGCCGCTCATGGGTGTGCGGAATCATGGTGTTCCAGACGCTCCCCTCCTCCAGCATGGTGAAGCCCATCACCAACTGGCAGCTCCGGATGCCTTTCGGGTGGATATATTTGTGGATGGTGCGACGGTTGCACTCACGGTCGCTGCCGAGGGTGACCGGCTCCGCGGCGTCCACCCGGGCATGGGTGGTGGGATGGGAGGTATGCGCCGGATAGCTCACCAGATAGTAACGCGCCGGATTGCCGGAATCGGCGCTTTTGAAGAATATCTCCCGGGAACCGCGACCGATGTAGAGGGCGTCGTGACGCTTCATGGGATAGGCGGCGCCGTCAACCGCGATAAATCCATCCCCGCCGATATTGATGACTCCCATTTCACGGCGTTCGCAGAAGAACTCCGACCGCAGTTCAGCGCTCGTCTCCATCTTGAGGAGCCCGGAAACGGGAACCGCGGAGCCGACAATGGCGCGATCGGCATGGGAATAGACCAGTTCGATGGCATCGGGACGAAACAGGCTTTCGATGAGAAAGGACTCGCGGGTTTCCGCGGTATTCATCCGCTCGAAGCGGACGGGATCGGGGGAATAACGGGTTTCCATGGGTCTCCTTTTCGGACTGTGGGTTCGTCCATACCGGGTGAAATACAAGCGGCTTTCCGGGCAAATCCGGTATTGACAGTACTCCCGGAATTGCGTAATATAATAAAGCATTCTTTGTTGTTTCCAATATTTCTTTGCGCGCCGGAATCGATGCGATCCTGCCGAGGCATCCGCTCACAGCATACATCTAACCCCAATACGGTTTATTTTAGCCGAAAAAAGAAACGCCCTCAACCACGAAACACACGAAACACACGAAAAAAGAGTGTTTCACCGGGGGGAATTTCATGATTTTCGTGTCTTTCGTGGTTACATCAACTGTATTGCATCTAACCCCACACACCGGCAAGGAGCAATCACATGGACATGCAGCCCGCGTTCAAAAAAGACGGCATGGTCAGGGAATTCAGCGCGGACAAGCTCCACGTTCTCGAATTCGATACCCGCGACCTTCTCGGGCGTTCGGCCTCCGCCGCGGTCGCCGATCTCATGCGTCGGGTCATCCGGGAAAAGGGACGGGTGCGGATGGTGTTCGCCTCGGCCATGTCACAAGTGGATTTCCTCAAATATCTGGGCGAGGAGCCGAATCTTGACTGGAAGAAGGTCACCGCGTTCCATCTCGACGAATACGTGAATTTCCCTTCCGATCACCCGCAGTCGTTCAGCCGGTTCCTCATCGACCGTATCTTCAGCCGCACTCCGGGAGTGGATTTCCACCCGGTGAACAGCGAGGCGAAAGACCCCGAGGCGGAGTGCGTCCGGTACGCCTCACTGCTGAGCGAAGCCCCCATCGACATCATGATCCTCGGCATCGGGGAAAGCGGGCATCTGGCGTTCATCGACCCGCCCTACTGCGATTTCAACGATCCGGAGACATTCAAGCTCACCGATCTTGACGAGCAGAGCCGGGTGCAGATGATTCACGACGGCTGTTTCGAGAATATCGAAGAAGTCCCCAGCCATGCCTACACCATGACCGTCCCGGCCTGCCTGAGCGGCGCATTCACCATTATCATCGTCCCCACGGCGCTGAAAGCGAAAACCATCAAGGCGGTTGTGGAGGGGCCGATCGTCTGCGATGTCCCGGCCTCCATCCTGAAAACGAAGGAGAACTCCTGGCTGCTCCTCGACCGTGATTCCGCCGGTCAATTGAACAAATGAGGCGCGCCGCCCGCGCGCTCGCCCGCAGGGAACAAAAGACAATGAGAGCCGGGACGCCCGTCCCGGCTCTCTATTTTTACGGCGGTCACGGTTTGCGTATCGGGCAGCCGTACAACCGGGAGGAATACGGTACGGGGCATCCGTGTTTCATTTGGACAGTCGCACGTACTCCGCCAGACGCTCCATGTTCCGGATGAACGTTCCGGTGCGTATCCACCCGTTTTTCAGCACCGGCCCCTCATACTCCATGTCGTTCTTGTAACAGTAGCGCTTCGTATACATACGGCCGTCCTCGGTCCAGCGTCCCTGCGCATCCAGCGAGGTGATAACGCTCATGAGACCGTTTTCCATGCCCAGCGCTCGCTCGCGGGCCTCATTTTGAGAGAGAGGGACGGAGGGCGCGGGCTCTTTCCAGACCATGTTCTTCAGCGCCTCGTACCGCTTCCGCTCGGGCTGGGTGCTGAAGTCGCTCCACTCGAAACCATATCCACCCATGGCCTCGGCCAGATTGTAAGTGATCTCCACGCTTTCCGGAGAACCGGAATCGCCCACGAATTTGGCGGCGAGAGGACGATTCGTCCCCTCTTCCAGGAAGATGCCCACCTTGCCTTCCGGGGAAATCACCGAATCCATCCAGTCGAGAGCGCGGGGGATGGGTTCCAGATACCGGCGGTCGCCGGTGAACGCGTACATGTCCATCAGGCAGTTCAGGTTGTCCCGCGAATCGGGGATGGAGAGCGCCGCGGGCTCGAAAACCCGTGCCTTGGCGAGTTTCAGATCATGGGAGAGCTGCTGTCCCCAGCCATACTGCGGGCCGGGGTGCTGGCTTACGATGATGAAATCGGCGGCGCGGCGCGCGCTTTCCAGATACCGGGGATCGCAGAGCAGACGCCAGGCTTCCAGCAGCGTCCGGATATTCCCGCTGATGACCCCGTCATTGAACGTGTAGAGCACATCGTACCCCGTGCCGATGAGCGGATACCGCTGCGGCCAGGCGCCGTTGGGAAACTGGGCTTTCAGAATGAAATCCAGGGCTTTTTCCAACGGGGGAAGCCAGACCGGGTCCATGGTGGCGTCATACATATGCAGGAGCAGCAGGGTGGCGTTGGCGGTCACCCCGTCATCGAACGTGGCGTTCCCGTCGAAATGCATGAATTCGTTGTAATCGGTGAACACCTTCGATTCCGCGTACCAGGTCGCCAGGCTGCCCGGAGCGAAATCGATGAGATAGTTCCACCCGCCGCAGTCCATCTGGCCCCAGACCAGCGCCCGCGCCGCGTCTCCGGCGTATCGGAGATACAGGGAATCCCCGGTGGCCCGGTACGCGGCGAGGAATGCCTCCCCCACTCCGGGCGTGGAGGGATTCTGCACCCATACCTGGCTCTCGCGGGCGGGGATTTCGCCATACCTCCGTCTCAGGTCCGCGGTATACTCCATGAGATACCCGCCCCGGGTGGAAACCGTGTCGTGATAGTATATCGCGGCCTTCCGCATGGTTTCCATCGCCAGCGCCGGCATGGTCTTCTCCTTGGGTGCGGAAGGCCGGTTCGCGGCGGAGACCGTGACCGTGAACAAGGCGAAGCACAGGGCAGCGCCCAGGAATACTTTCGGAGAAAGCGTCATGAATCCTCCACCGGTGGGAAAGGTTGGGCAGGAGATTTTTTCCAGAGTTCTTTACAGCGTCGAACCGGGTCCGATACCGGATTCTCAATGACAAAAAAATGATGGAAGAGAAAACTTTATCAGCCTTTCATCGCTGGTCCGGACACGTAAAATACTGCAATTTCCCATCAGGAAAAGCGTTATTTGGAAAGGACATCGGTCACATAAAAACCGGCGGAAACAGTTTTCCCGCTCAATCCGTCAGTTTTTTTGATTATTATACACGCCTGCAAACAGATCACAGACACAGTCCACTGGAGAGAGGAGAAAAACGGGCATGCGGCTCTGCTGGAACGACTGGTTCAACGGCCCCTTGGGCGAAATGCGCATCGAGGAAGCCAAAACGCTGTACAACATGGGATTCCGGGTGGCTGGAATCAATTCCGGACATGCGGAGGCCACAAGCCGTGAAATCGACCATGCGCGGGGAGTGTTCGAGGAAGCCGGACTCATGCCGGGCCCCTACGGCGCGGGAATGGCCCTCATCCATCCCGACGCGCTTACCACCCGGAAATGGAAGGACCAGATCCGCGCCGCGCTGAAAACCGCCGGGAAGCTGGGCTGCACCGGACTGCGTTACTCGGTCGGGAGCATGCATCCCAAGGATGTCTGGATGCACCATCCGGACAACCACCTTCAGAAGACCTTCGATCTTCTCATACAGAACGTGAAGGAACTGGTTCCGGTTGCAGAGGACGCGGGAGTGATGCTCTGCCCGGAAACCACCCAGTTCACCATCGTGAACACCATCGAGCGCATGCGGGAATATGTGGATCGTCTCGATTCCCCCTTTGCCAAAATCATTTTCGATCCGGTGAATCACACCACTTCCGAGCGGGCGTACGATACGGGACGATATGTCCAGTGCGCCATCGGCTACCTGGGCGACCGCATCGGCGAAATCCATGTGAAGGACGTGAAAGTGAATGACCAGCAGCTCGTCGTCCACATCGACGAGGCTCCCATGGGAACCGGGATCATGGACCACGCCGCGCTCATGGAGGCCTCCGTCCTGCTGGAACCCTGGAAGACCTTCTCCCTGGAACACATCGGAGACCGGAACATGGTCAAGAAGGCGTATGACCATATCCAGGGAGTGGCGGACCGTATCGGACACCAGTGGACGGACCCGAAACTCACCCGCAAGCGGTGGGAACAGCAGGAGAAAAAGAAATAACGGCTCCGCCCCATATTATCCCGGTTCAATAGCCAGCCCCCAAAACCGATGGGGCCGATCCGTGGACCGGCCCCTCGTCTGTACCGGGCGGAACGGTCCCCGGCGTCATTTCCCCTTTCGCGCCTTTTCCGCTTCCGTCTCGAACACGCGGACCAGTTCCGCATAATAATCCCGGAGCGTGGGATAGACATCCCGTTTCGACTCGTACGTTTCCAGGCTGCGGCAGAGCGGCCCCACACAGGGGTATCCCCGTCCGGTTTCCTCCCGCAGCGCCTTGTTTCCGGCGGCGTTCCCCATTTTCAGGAAGGCCAGGCGCACCGTGACCGACCGTATG
>CAYRTQ010000077.1:2783-15020 GCA_964426865.1 uncultured bacterium | reverse complement strand
GCAAGGGATCGAGGGTTAGGGGGCCGGGATCTCACGAATCATACGATTTCTTTATTTATGGATAGGCTCTTATACTCGGAAAACCTGGCTCGGGACGCTATATTATCACAAATTCATCTGAAAACCACACTCCATCCCGCATTCTTTCGAAAGGACCTATGGAAACGCAATCCGCCCGCGACCGCTTCGACAACTGCATGCACTTCCGCCCCGTGGACCATGTGCCGGATATCGAGTTCGGGTACTGGGACGAGGTTCCCGGCTTGTGGGAGGAACAGGGCCTCCCCAAGGGGCTGAACACCGATCGCGCCCGGGAATACTATTTCCCCGGCGGCTCGGGCAACCCCCGTCTCGCCATTTTTGGCGGACGCGCCATCGACCTGTATTTCGGGCTGGAGCAACGTACCCGTCTGACCGTGGATTTCCGTATGAACCCTCCTTTCACCCAGGAATTGCTGTATGTGAAAGACGGCTACCGGTATTTCTACGATGTGGACCGCGTGCTCTGCCGTCTGCCGGACATGAGCGGCGCCACCACCATGCCGGAGCATATCGAGTATTCGCTCAAATCACGCGCGGACTGGGAGAACATTTTCAAACCCCGTCTGGACAAGGACGCTCCGGGCCGTGTGCCGGAAAACCTGACGGAGATCACGGACAAGCTGCTCGCCCGTGACGAGAATCCCTATATCTATGCCGGATCGCTTTTCGGCCATCTCCGTAACTTTGTGGGCTTCGAACAGATCTGTTACATGCTCTACGACGATCCCGATCTCATCGACGAGATGATCCAGCACATGGCCGACCTCTCCTGCGCGGTGCTGGAAAAGGCCCTTCCCCTGGTCCGGGGCAAGATCACCCATGCCCATTATTGGGAGGACATCTGTTTCAACAACGGCCCCATGATCTCTCCGTCGTGGTTCCGCGAGCATCTTCTCCCACGATACCAGCAGGTGAATTCCCTGCTGCACGAATACGGCGTGGATGTCATCAGCGTGGATTGCGACGGCCATATCGCGCCGTTGGTGGACGCCTGGCTGGAGTCCGGGGTGAACGGCATGTTCCCCATGGAGGCCAAGGGTGGCTCCGATCCGGTGCAATTCCGCGAAAAATGGGGACATGAACTGGTATTCTTCGGCGGTATCGACAAAACGAAGATCGCGAGAGGCGGCGACGATCTGGTGCGTGAACTGGAACGTCTGGCCCCGGTGGTGGCGGAGGGCGGCTTCGTTCCGTTCTGTGATCATTACGTTCCCTCGGATGTCACCCTCGAGAATTTCCGGTTCTACCTGAAGAAGAAACGGGAGATTTTCGGGATTCCGCAACGGGAAGAAAAAGCGCGGGATTTCTGGAAAGAATAAATCCGGATATCCAAGGTAAAACAGGGTAAAAGAAAGAGGCGGGACGCATCTGTTGCGTTCCGCCTCTTCTCTTTTGTCCGAGTTCCGGATTCCGGCTTCCGCTGTGGTTTACCACTTCTTGAACACAAAAAACACCGCCCCGATCATGAAGAGGAACCCGACGAGATAATTCCACTTGAATTCCTCGCGCAGGTACAGAACGGAAAAAACGCTGAACACCACCAGGGTGATGACTTCCTGAATGGTCTTGAGCTGGGCGGCGGTGAAATGGGAGTGACCGTACCGGTTGGCCGGCACCTGGAAGCAGTATTCCACGAACGCGATAAACCAACTCGCCAGAATGACTTTCCACAGGGCGGAATGCTTGAACTTGAGGTGGCCGTACCAGGCAAAGGTCATAAAAATATTGGAAACGGTGAGGAGAATGACGGTTTTCATCTATTGCCGCAACTCTGAGAGAGAAATATCCGGATGCCCAAGAAATTACGATATGGTGGAAGCACAGTAAAATACCGCAAATGCCCCCGGAATTCAAGATGAATGTGCGGCGGAAGCCGATGTTTTGACCGTAGCGCACAATTCGCGGTGTTTCAGGGGAAACAAAATCGCCGGGTGATGATTCTCCCGGCGATTCTATATCGTACTGCCATGGGGAAAATGGGTCAAAACTCAGGCCCCGGGCCGTTCGCCGGGTTTTCCGTTTTCCATCCCGCGTATATCCGCCCGGAATTTCGGCAGACTTTCCGGATACCGCTCCCGCACGAAAGCGATCATCTTTTCCCGGATGTCGCAGCGGAGATCCCAGAGATCTCCGGAATTTGCGGCGCTTACCGTGGCGCGCAATTCCACCGTGTTCTGGCTCAGATTCGTCATTTGGAAGCCCGAGGACGCGCCGTCCCACTTCGGCGTCTCGCGGAGGAGACGCTGGAACTCGGTTCGCACTTCCTCCACCGGGACGGTGTAATCAACGTACAGAGAAACGGTGCCGAGCAGGTTGGTATGCTCGCGGGTCCAGTTCTGGAAAGGCTTTTCGATGAAATACACGATGGGGAGCACCATGCGTCGGTTGTCCCAGATTTTGACCACCACGTAGGTCAGCGTGATTTCCTCGACCGTTCCGAACTCCCCCTCCACGGTCACCGAATCCCCCAGACGGATGGGTTCGGTGAGGGCGATCTGGATGCCCGCCAGCAGGTTGGCCACCGAGCGCTGGGCCGCCACGCCGACAATGATACCGATGATTCCCGCGGAGGCCAGGATGGCCGCGCCCAACTGGCGGATACGGTCGAAAGTCATGAGGATGGAGCCGACCGCGAACACCACGATCACGATGATCAGGATGCGTTTCAATACCTGAAACTGGGTATTGATCCGGCGGGTTTTGAGATCGTTGCGTTCCAGTTGGTAATGGGCGGAAACGATATCCTCGAGGACGCTGATCAGTTTGACCAGGAGCCAGGCCAGCGAGAAGATGATACACGGGCCCAGGATGGATTCGGCCAGTTCCACCACGGCTTTCCATTCCGGATGTTGGAGCATCGCCACCGGGAGGGCGAGACCGAGCGCGAGGAAGATGATGAGCCACCGGGCGGCTTTGAGGGTATGCCGGACGACGGAGGGATAAAACGGCGCGGCCCGGTGTTCTCCGATATATCGGAGAACACGGTAGACGACGGAATGGATGATCAGTCCCAGCAGCACGAAACCGATGATAATCCCCGAGGTCAGGAAGATGGCCGCGGTATTCTGCACAACGATATCCTTGGAGTTTGCAATGATCCCGTTCATAAAATCTCCGCCGGCATGAAACCATACCCTCCTTACGATGTGGGGTCAATTCCCCCGGGAGGACAGCCGTCCATCCCGAAACGAAATTCCTGAGGCCTCGATTGGCCGGATTTCTCCGCTCCCCCGGTCAAGGTCCAGCGTCCCGGACCAGGAACGGACCAGGGTGGAGTCCACCGCCAGTTCCAGCCGCATGCGGAGCGATCCCGGGGAAATGTCGGGGATAGCGGCGGAAAAATCGAACCGGCACAGGCACCTGCACCGTCCGCCTTCCGGGGAACGGTCGCTTTCGGTGATGACCAGAATCTCGCCATCCCGCAGGGCGGAAACCGTGCGCTCCCCGCAACAGTTCAACTGCACCCCCGCATGCTGTACGGTCAGGGTACGGTTTTGCGGGGTGTAAGTCCACCGGAGCGTCTCCGTGGTGTCCTGCGCGGAACGCGCCACCCGGCGCTCCGTCGTGAATCCGCCGCAGCCGCTCACCGAGAATTCTCCGGAAACGGCCGGATTGCCGCTCCCGGAAGGGGAGCCGGAACCGCAGGAAAAGAATGTCAGGATAACCGGCAATGCGGCAATCGGAATGAGGCGTGACGGGAATGGTGTGAAACGCGAATGATACATGGAGTCCCTCCTTGGAGAGAAATTGTTTTCCATGATCGATTAAAAACAATATAGAGGAAAAAAAAGGTATTGACAAGAATAGAATAAAATTCTATCTTGAAGCTTCGAATGCGTTCGATTGTGTTTGCGGATTGATTTGAAAGCGGAATCGCGAAATTCCGCTGTGATGGAATTCCCTTTTATTTACCGGATACATGGGGTTTCCCTTCATCCCGGGGGATGCTGTTCAGGGAATGCGCTCCATTTCCTGCTTTTTTATACAAACGGAGGCGGTATGGTATACCGGAGAACAGAGCGCGGAGATCAGCGCTACCTCAAACGACGGGCGGAGATAGTATCCGCCGCGCGCAAACTTTTCGCAGAGCAGGGGTACGAGGCCACCACCATGCAGCAGGTGGTTCGCGAGGCGGGCACTTCCATCGGGAACTGCTATTTCTATTTTCCGAACAAGGAAGCGTTGCTGCTCGTGGTCATACGGGAGATCATCTCCGACATCTGGAGTTCCGCCGACACGGAACTGGATCATGTTTCTTCCGGCATCCGGAAGCTGGCGGTCATTCTGTACCAGAGCATCACGCTCATGCTGGAACACGCGGAACTGGGAAGGCTCATGCTCAAGGGGCTTTCTCTTCCGGCGGTGCGGAACGCGGTGCTGGAAGACTATCGCCGCAGGGTCCGTCAATTGACCGAGGAAAATCCCGATCTTTTCAATGGCCAGGACATGGACCTCAAGATCAACGCCACCCAGGGGGCGGGGATCGCTCTCATAGAAATGAAACTACACGGTGAGCTTTCCGAAGATCCCGAGCGGATCGGTCTTTTCATGGCCCGGTACAATCTCCAGGCGCTTGGTTTCCCGCAGGACGCGGTGGAGCAGGCCATGAGCCGTCTCGGGCAGATCGCCGCGCACCAAAGCGCCACCCGTAAGATCGGATAACCGTATCCGTGGAGAACCGTCATGAAACGCGTTGCCATGATGTTCATACTCCTTCCCCTTCTCTTCGCCGCTGCTGCTTCTGCGGACCGGGGGAGCGCAAAGCCCCGCGCGGTCGCCATCGGCGTGGTGCTCGATGGCCCCGGCGGGCGGAGCGCTGAACTGCTCGATATCTTCCGTGGCGAACTGCTCGGTCTCGCGGGGGATGAATTCGATCTCCGTTTCACAGGAGACGCCGCGTTTGCCGGAGATTGGACTCCCGGGGGAGTCCATGCCGCCCTGGACCGCGCCCTGGCCGCTCCGGGCGTGGATGTGGCGCTGGCGCTCGGGTATATCGCCGGACAGGACGCGTCGCGACGCACCGCTTTGCCCCGCGTGGTGGAAGCGCCGCTTGTCTTCGACGCCGGAATCCAGGATTTCCCGCGTTCCGGCGCGGGCAGCGGGGTGAAAAACTTCCAGTATCTCGCTGCTTCCGAGCGGTTCCGGAGGGATGTGGAAACTTTCCACGCCACTTTCCCCTTCCGTAAGCTCTGCGTTGTCATTGACCGCGGATTCCATGAATCGCTTCCGGGATTCGCGTCCTTCGCGGGAGGGATTACCGGAAAGCTGGGTGTCGGAATGACCGTGGTCACCGCGGGAAGCAGCGCGGCGGAGGTGTTGAAAAACATTCCGCCCGACGCTGATGCGGTGTACGTCCTGCCGCTCCCGAGGTTCACCCCGGAGGAAAGCGGACTTCTCGCCGGGGGGGTGAGGGATCGCGGGCTGCCTTCATTTTCCGCTTCCGGAGCGGATGAAGTGCGTCGCGGATTCCTGCTCGGGCTGGCCCCGGAGGGAGAAATGCGCCGGATCGCCCGGCGCGCCGCGCTGAATATCCGGAACATCCTCCTTGGAAGCGGCGCGGAGTCACTCCCGGTGGAACCGGCGGAGGCGGAACGGCTGACCATCAACATGAAAACCGCCGGAGCGGTGGGATTCCATCCGGACTGGGCCACACTCACCGGGGCGGAACTGGTGGATGAACCTGTCCCGGAAGGGATGCGCACCCGTTCGCTCGAAAGCGTGGTCCGTGAAGCCATGGAACTGAACCCAGAACTCGCCGCCAAGGAGCGCATAGTTGCCGCCGGGATGGAAAACGTGGACGACGCCCGCTCCAAATTTCTCCCGCAGGTGGAGATCGGGGCCACCGGAGCCGTCATCGACGCCGACCGGGCCAAGCTGGGTTTTGGAGCCTATCCCGAGCGTTCCCTGGCCGGAACCGCCTCGCTCACCCAGGTGCTCTGGTCCGAGCCGGCCCGGGCGAACCTGTCCATCCAGAAAAGTCTCCAGACGGGACGGGTGAGCGAACTCGAACAGGCTCGTCTGGATATCGCTCTCGAAGCGGCGGCGGCGTATCTCAACGTTCTGCGGGCCGGGACGCTGGAACGCATCCGCAAGAACGATCTCGATGCCGCGCGTTCGCATCTTGAACTGGCCCGGGTCCGTCAGACCGTGGGGACTTCCGGTCCCTCCGAAGTATACCGCTGGGAAGCGCAGATTGCCCTGGCCCGTAAGGCGGTGCTCGATGCCGGTGCGAAACGGAATCTTGCGGAAATGGCGCTCAACCGGGTGCTGTGCCGCCCTTCGGAAGAGAAATTCCTCACCGCGGAAACCCGTCTCGATGATCCGGAGTTGCTTACCGCGGGTGGGAAACTGCGTCCCTGGCTGAACGATCCCTGGAGTCTTGAGGTATTCCGCAACTTTCTGGTAACCGAGGGGATGAAAGCCTCTCCTGAGGTCCGGCGGCTCGATGCCGCCATTGTCGCCCAGGCGCGGTTCCTGCGTTCCGCCGGATACTCGTTCTATTCTCCCACGGTGGCGCTTCAGGGACAGGTTTCCCGATATGTGCTCAAGGACGGCGCGGGAGTGGAATCGATCACCGGCAGCCTTCCGCCCACGTTCGCCGCTCTCCAGGGACTGTTCCCCAAACAGGATGACACCACCTGGAGCGTGGGCCTGCGGGCGTCGTTCCCCCTCTTCCGGGGCGGCGCGAAGCGAGCGGAGTATCGCAAGGCCCGCGAGGAACTGGCGCGTCTGGAAAAGGAGCGCGCCGTCGCCCGGGACAAGATCGAGCAGCGCATCCGTTCCACGCTGCGGCTGACCGGGGCTTCCTATGCCGGAATCCAGCTTTCCCGTGACGCCGCGACCGCCGCCGGCAAGAATCTCGAACTGGTGCGCGACGCCTATTCCCGGGGAGTGGTGTCAACCCTGGAACTGATCGACGCCCAGAACGCCGCGCTTCTCACCGGCGAGGGCGCTTCCAACGCCGAATACGACTTCCTGCTCGATCTCATGAACACCGAGCGGGCGTCGGGAAGGTTCGATTTCTTTCGGAGCGCTCCGGAACGCGAGGCTTTTTTCCAGCGGCTGGAATCGTTTACCGCTTCGAAGGGCAAGTAAGAGCGTATCCATAAATAAGGATATAGCCTTCTCCGGGGAAGCAGCCCCCTACCGGCCCTCCGGGCCACCTTCCCCCGGAGGGGGCAGGAAAAGCATGGGGCACTGCGACCTCCCTTGCCCCCTCCGGGGGAAAGGGATCGAGGGTTAGGGGGTCGGGATCTCACGAATCATACGATTTCTTTATTTATGGATAGGCTCTAAATTTCGCGCTGAGAGGCGAGAACGAGGGGAAAGGCGCAACGGGACAAAGACGCACGGGCGTCAGGAGAAAAGACGACGCTTTCCCCGTTTATCCCGCGTTCCGTGCATCCCGGAGGCTCCTGTCACTGTTCATTATGCGCGTTGCCGGGTTGGACGGTTTCCATCCTTTCATATTCATCTTTTATCCCGACCATCCGCGGTTCAGAATCGTTGGAGGAGGAAAAATGGGGTTTCTTGCACGCTCTTGCTTTCTGATAGTCGGCGCACTGTCCATCCTGACGCTGTCCTGCGCCGGGAATGGGGAGGACGCGGCCCCGCAGATTGTGCGGCCGGTGAAATATCTGCGGGTGAGCCAGTCCGGAGAGGAACGGGTGCGGACGTTTTCCGGCACGGCCCGCGCCGACCAGGAATCGAAACTCAGTTTCAAGGTCGCCGGCACCATCAGCCATATTCCGGTCAAGGTGGGCGACCGGGTGCGTCGCGGCCAGCTTCTGGCCGAACTGGACCCGAAAGATTACCGGATCAAGGTCCGGGAAGCCGAAGCGGGGTTGGAGCGGGCCAAGGCGGCCTCGCGCAACGCCGAGGCGGTGTATGGGCGCATTCAGGCGCTCTGGGCGAGCGAGCATGTCTCCCGCAACGATCTGGATGCGGCCCGCGCGGCCTCGGAATCGGCGGCCTCCGCGGTGCGCGCGGCGGAACAGCAGTTGGAACTGGCCCGCTCGCAATTGGGATACGCCCGGCTCACCGCGCCGGTGGATGGGGAAGTCGCCGCGGTGATTCCCCAGGAGAACGAGAATATCGCTCCGGGCTACCCGGTGGCGGTACTCACTTCCGGGACGATGCCGGAGGCGCATATCGCGGCGCCGGAGAACCTGATCGGCTTCATTCGCAAGGGGAGCGCGGCGACTGTTTCGTTCACCGCGCTTCCGAACCGTACGTTCGCCGGTACGGTATCCGAGGTGGGCGTGGCGGTCACCGGTCCCTTCGCCACCTATCCGGTCACCGTGAGGCTGACTGAAACCGCCCCGCAAATACTCTCCGGGATGGCGGCGGAAGTCGCGATCTCCTGCGGCGCGGAAGGCGGCGCCGTTTCCGGAATACGGGTCCCGCCTCAGGCGGTGGGCCAGGATCGTAAAGGGAAGTTCGTGTATGTGGTTGAGCCTTCCGGCGCGGACCGGGGAATCGCCCGCCGTCGGGTGGTGCGGACCGGTGGACTCGACGCGGATGGGCTGGATGTGGTGGAGGGGGTGCGTGACGGCGAACTGGTGGTCACCGCCGGAGTGAGCCGCATCGAGGACGGGACGACGGTCAGACTTCTCAAATAGGGACACACGCGCGATGAATATCACACGTTTTACTCTTGAACGCCCAAAGGTCGTGCTCACCCTTCTTTTCATCCTGGTCGCGGGGGGATTGATCTCTTTCCGCGATATGCCCCAGGCGGAAGATCCGGGGTTTACGGTCCGCATGGCCCTCATAGCCACGTATTTTCCGGGTGCGAGCCCGGACCGGGTGGAGCAGCTTGTCACCGACAAACTGGAAAAAGCCATCCAGGAAATGCCGGAACTGGATTATGTGACGAGCGAATCCAAAACCGGCGTTTCCATCATCTATGTCAATGTCAAGGAAAGTTACCGGAACCTTCGCCCCATCTGGGACAGTCTGCGCCGCAAGGTTGACCGGGTGCGCGCCGAACTTCCCGAGGGAGTGTATGGGCCGTATGTGAACGACGAGTTCGGCGATGTGTTCGGGATCGTCGTCACCGTGACCGGCGACGGCTATTCCTATGCGGAACTGAAAAAGACCGCGGACGAGGCGCGGGAGGAACTGCTCAAGCTGAGCGAAGTGGCGAAGGTCGAAATCTACGGCGCGCAGGATGAACGGGTGTTCGTGGAATTTGACAACGCCCGTCTCGCCGCGTTCAACATCTCGCCCCTGTTTCTCGTCCAGACCCTGGAAAGCCGTAACATCATCATTCCCGGCGGGGATATCCGCATCGGCGACGAGCGGGTCGCTCTCCAGCCCTCCGGCAATTTCGAGTCGGTGGAAGATCTGAAGAACATGGTCATCGCGGTGCCGGGGCGCACGGAACTGGTAAAACTCGGCGATCTGGCGAACATTTACCGGGGATACCGTGAACCGGCGCAGAAACTGATGCGCGCCAACGGAATTCCCTGTCTCGGCCTCGCCGTATCCCTCCGCGAGGGCGGGAATATCATCACCCTGGGAAAACAGATCAAGGAGCTGACCCCCCGTTTGCGGGAAGCGTATCCGGTCGGCATCGAATTCAATACGGTTGCTTTTCAGCCCGCCGACGTGTCGCGGAAAGTGAACAACTTTCTCCACAATCTGATGGAAGCGGTGCTGATCGTCATCATGATCATGCTTTTGTCGCTGGGGCTGCGTACCGGGCTTCTGGTGTCCGTGCTCATCCCGGTGACCATTCTCGTGACCATGTTTTTCATGTCATGGTTCAACATCGGTATCGATACGGTTTCGCTCGGGGCGCTCCTCATCGCGCTCGGCATGCTCGTGGATTGCGCCATCGTGGTTTCCGAGTCCATCATGGTGCAGATCACGGAGGGAAAGAACGCAATTCAGGCCGCGCTCGATTCCGCCCGCGAACTGGGACGCCCGCTTCTCACCTCGACCATCATCATTTCGGCGGCGTTTCTCCCCATTTTCCTCGCCAAGTCCATTGTCGGAGAGTACACCGCGCCCATTTTCAAGGTGGTCACCATCACGCTCCTCAGCGCGTGGGTCTTGTCCATGACCCTCATTCCCCTGCTCTGCGTACGGTATCTGAAAGTGAAGCACGAACCCCGCAGGGTGTATGACAGCCGTTTTTACCGGGGATATCGGGCGTTGCTCATCGCTCTCCTGAAAAACCCGGCGAAAACGATCCTCGGTCTTCTCGCCGTTTTCGCGCTGGCGGTTCTGGCGTTCATGTATGTCATTCCCAAGAGTTTCTTCCCTCCCGGCGATTCTCCCCAGTTCACCGTGGAACTGGAACTGCCGAATGGATCCTCCATCGAACGTACTTCGGATACGGTCACCCGGATCGACTCCTTTATCGCCTCGGAGCTCGCCGCCGGACCGTCGCGGAAGGAAGGGGTCACCACCTGGGCGGATTTCATCGGGAACGGCGGTCCTCGCTTCAATCTCCGCTATTCCCCGGAACCCATGAAGACGGAATACGCCTTCCTCATCGTGAACACCACATCCCGGAAGGTCGTCGACACGCTCATCCCGAAGCTGGAGGATTACTGCGCCCGGGAAATTCCCGATCTGAAAGTCACCGCGAAACTCATTTCCTACGGCCCGCCCATCAAGTCGCCCGTCGCGTTCCGCATCTCCGGGAAAGACACCGACCGGGTGTTCGAGATCGCGGAAAAACTCAAGGCCCGGCTCAAGGCCACGCCGGGAACCCGTGATGTCCAGGACGACTGGGGCTTGCAGTCGAAAAAACTCCTTGTCCGGGTGGATCAGGACCGCGCCCGTCTCGCGGGGTTGACAAGCCGTGATATCGCGGTTTCCCTCCAGACCCTTCTCAGCGGTATCGAGGGGACCCGGTACCGCGAGGACGACAAGGTCATTCCGGTCACCATCCGGTCCGCCGCGTCCGACCGCGCGGATATCGACCGGGTCGAGAGCCTGAATGTCTATTCGCTCATGTCCGGGAAAGCCGTTCCCCTGAAACAGGTCGCCGATATCGAGGTGGCCTGGGAACCAGCGAAGATACTCCGCCGCGACGCCATCCGCACGGTCACCGTGGAGTGCGGCCTCGCTCCCGGCATGAACGCAAGCGCGGTGAACCGTCAGATCGTTCCCTGGCTGGAAAAGGAAAGCCGTTCCTGGAACTGGGGATATTCATGGGCCATCGGAGGCGAAGCGGAAAAATCTGCGGAGTCCAACAAGTCCATCTACAGCAATCTCCCGATTGTGGGATTGCTCGTGCTGCTTCTTCTGGTGATCCAGTTCAATTCGTTCCGAAAACCCGTGGCGCTGCTCATGCTCATCCCCATGGGGATCATCGGGGTGGCGATCGGGTTGATGGTCACCCGTTGTTACTTCGGGTTCATGACCCTTCTCGGGGTGGTGTCGCTCACCGGTATCCTCATCAACAACGGCAATGTGCTCATGGACCGTATTCGTATCGAGATGGAGAGCGGCCACGATCCGGCGCGCGCCCTGGTGGAAGCCGGCCAGCGTCGTCTGCGCCCGATATTCCTCACCGCGGGCTGCACCATCGCCGGACTCATCCCTCTCTGGCTCGGCGGCGGGCCGCTCTGGGAACCGATGGCCATCACCATCATCTTTGGCCTGCTCTTCGCCACCGTGCTCACCCTCTGTGTCCTGCCGGTGCTGTACGCGGTGTTTCACCGGATCAGCTACAGGAATTTCCGGTATTGAACGGGAATGAATCGAACAGATGAAAGCCCCGTCGGAATTATCCGGCGGGGCTTTCTGTATAACCCGGAAAGCATGCAAAATTTTCATCATGATAATCCCATATCCCGCGGTCATGGTACTGACTACAGGCCATCTATTTCTGGTTTTCCGCAAGAAACAGTGAGTGCCAAAAAAAGTCCCGTGACGGAGGTATTTTTAACTGGATTTGTATGCCGAATATGATGTATACTATAGCTATATAATCAATTTAATATTTATGTAAGGACATATAATTATTGACATCAGAATCACGCGCCCGTATATTTAACCCTGAAGGGGCTTACGGATGTTGAGCGACCACAACCGGAACGAACAGGTCCTTATCGCGTTGCGCCGTATCACCCATGCCATCGACATGCACTCGAGAAACATCTTTCTTCGGAATAACCTTACCGGTCCGCAGATTTTTGTTCTCCAGGAAATTCATCGCAATGAAGGTGTTTCGGC
>CAYRTQ010000077.1:272-2773 GCA_964426865.1 uncultured bacterium | reverse complement strand
ACCGGTATGCCGCCCAGGATATTCTGGACCGTCTGGAAAAGCGGGGACTGGTACGGAAGACGCCGGACGGGGATGATCCCGTATCCGCGACCCTGTTTCTTACCGATGCGGGGAGGGATATCCTCCGGGATTCTCCGCCGCTCCTTCAGGAGCGTTTCTTCGGCGAATTCGAGAAACTGGATGAATGGGAGCAGTCGCTTATTCTTTCCACTTTGCAGCGGATCGCCTCCATGCTGGAGATGGAGACGGAAGAGACCCGCTGAAGGGGAAGAGGGGTTGTTTCCCGTGGAGGCTCCACAGGTGACGAGGTCTCCGGACCCGACGGATGGCGCGGTAAAGATCGCGGGGTCGGGAGCGGCGGCCGTCGGCGTATTCTTCCGGTTTACCGGGAGAAAACGGGAAGTGTAAGACTGGATCGTTCGGATTCCACGAGGAGACCCGGATTTTTCCCGCTGAATTTTCCGGAAATTGCATCGGATAAGCGGGAATTGCGAGAAAAGTATTGCATTTTCCCTGCTTTAGGAGCAATCTTTCCTTTTATCCGTTTTTCTCGGCATCGTGTGGATTACACCGTGGAAAATGAAAAGGCGGGCAGACACAACTCCGAGGGTCCGGATATGGATTCCAGCGGGGTATCGGATTCCTCGGACGTTTTTACGGGTAGAGGAGGCGGTGTGTATGCTTCGCAGGATAGAACGGATAACCGGACTCGCCGTGCAGGGTGTGGACGGCGAGCTGGGCAACATAGAAGATGTGTTTGTCGACCGGGAATACTGGGTGATACGGTATTTCCTGGTGAATGCCGATTCGTGGCTCAAGGATCGGCAATTGCTGGTTTCCACCGCAGCGGCGCGGGAGATACACTGGAAACGGAAAGCGATTGTCACCGATCTGCCCCGGGAGCGGGTGCGAAAGAGTCCGCCGGTTGATTTCAACTGTCCGGTCGAACGGGCGCGGGAAGAGGAGATCAACCGGTATTTCGGGTGGCCGGTATACTGGGATGTCAATCGGTATCCGGCGTACGCGGGAGAGTCGGAGATGGAGTATCCGGAGGTGAGGAGGCCGGAATATCATGGGGCCTCGCGTATTCATTTCTCTCCTTCCCCGGAAGAGGAGGAACGGGATGAGGCGGAGATACGCTCCCGTTGCGTTCATTCGCATCTCCTGAGAGCGGGACGGATACTGGGATACCGCGTCCACGCCACCGATGACGAAATCGGCCATCTCTACGATATGATTTTCGATGATGAAACCTGGGCGGTCCGTTATTTGGTGGAGGACAGCCGGGGGCTTCTTCCGGGGAAAAAGGCGCTCCTCACCCCGCAGCACGTGACGCGGGTGGAGGCCGAAGAATCCCGGATATATGTGAATGTGCGGAAGGATGTAATCCGCAACAGCCCTGAATATGATCCGGAAAAGGTTCTGGATCGCGATTTCGAGGAACGGGTCTACGACTATTACTCTCAGCACAGCTATTGAACGGGCGATTCCCGTCGGGCTGTCGAGAGGTGGACCACAGGCCGGGATTATGGTACGGCTGCTCTCCACGGGAGGGGCGAACCCCGCTCCGTCCGGGAAAAGGAGGCTTCCATGTCGAAGATTGCGATCAATGGGTTGGGAAGGATTGGGCGAGCCGCGCTGAAGATTATCATGGATACGCCCGAACTGGAACTGACGGCCATCAATGACCTGGTTCCCGTTGACAATCTGGCGTATCTTTTGAAATATGACACCGTGTACGGCAGATATGACAAGCCGGTCCGGAGTGAGGACGATACGCTCTTCATTTCCGGCCGGCCGTATAAGGTTTATCACGAAAGAGAGCCCGAGAATCTGCCCTGGGCCAATCTGGGAATCGACATTGTCCTGGAGTGCACCGGGAAATTCACCACTCTGGAGGGAATGGAAAAGCACCTCAAGGCAGGTGCGAGAAGTGTAATTCTCTCGGCGCCATCCAAGTCGCCGGAGGTCGAAACCGTCATATACGGGGTGAACGACCGTTCCGGGCCGGGGGTGAACGCCATATCCTGCGCAAGTTGCACCACCAACTGCATCACTCCGGTCATGGAGATCATGGGTCGCCGGATCGGAGTAAAAAAAGCCGTCATGACCACGGTTCACGCCTACACCTCTTCCCAGGGGATTGTGGATATGCCGGCCAAGAGTTTCCGGCGGGGGAGAGCGGGGGCGCAGAACTTCGTCCCGGCCTCGACCGGGGCGGCGCTCGCCACCACGCGGGCGCTTCCGCAGTTCAAGGACAAGTTCAACGGGATCGCCATTCGCTGTCCGGCGCCGGTTGGTTCCATTTCCGACATTGTGTTCGTGACCGAACGGCCCACCGCTGTCGAGGAAGTGAATCAGGTTTTCCGGGAGGAAGCGGAAAGCGACCGTTACCGGGGAATCCTCGGGGTTACCGGGGACCAGATCGTTTCCTCGGACATCATTGGCGAGTCCTTGGCCTCTCTGGTTGATCTGACCCTTACCCAGGTGGTTGACGGCGA
>CAYRTQ010000077.1:0-262 GCA_964426865.1 uncultured bacterium | reverse complement strand
GTTGGTACGATAACGAGTGGGGATACAGCAATCAGATGATTCGTGAAGCGGTGCGCTTTAGCAGATCTTTTGAAAGGAAGGGGTAAATGGAGCGAATCCAGCATTCGGAACGGCGTATTCATCATTGCGCCAGGCACTCCCGTCATCCTCCGGCCACCCGGTGATGGAGCGGCCTGTCCTGCTTTTCGGGGTGTATGCGTGAAGGGCGGGGGAGCGTTTTCTCCTTTCCCGTGCGGTTCTCCTCTCGAAACGATGAAAACGG
>CAYRTQ010000076.1:0-15226 GCA_964426865.1 uncultured bacterium | reverse complement strand
GCTGCCGACCTGGGGATTGAACAGGGTCTGCTGCAAAACGAGGCTGGAACTGAACTCGTTGTCCCGCTTGATCGGGGCCTTGATGATTCCCTTGGCTTCCGAACTGAGCGAGGACGCGTCGAAGTACATGTAATAGTCGGTCAGGTTACGGTTGTATCCGGCGGTCAGGCCCACCGAGGGCAAGGCCCCGGAACGGGCGTCTTTCGCCTTTGTCGTCGCGGTTTCCCGCTCTTTCCCCGCCAGTTTCAGATCGTTGTTGTGCCGCTCGACCGCGTCGAGATAGGTGGAAAGAGTGAATGTCTGCGCATATCCGGGAACACTCATGAGCAGTGCCGCCCCCAGAATGAAAAGGAAGTGTTTCCTCATGACTGAACTCCCGAATTTGTATCGTTGCCGGAGCGAACGAGCTTTTTCCCCGATATAAAATGATAGACGACCGGAATGACATAGAGTGAGAGCAGTGTCGAAGCCACGATTCCCCCGATGGTCACCACACCCATCGGCTGACGCATTTCCGCCCCCGATGCGCCGCTTCCCATCGCCATCGGGACCATGCTGATGATGATGGCGATATTGGACATGAGGATCGGCTTGAGCTTGGTCGGACAGGCTTCGAGGAGCGCTTCGGCAACGCCTTTGCCCTGTTCGCGCACCAGGATGTTGGTGTAGTCGAGCTGGAGAATGGCGTTGTTCACCACGATTCCGATCAGCATGACAATGGAGAGCATGGAGATGATGTTCATGGATATCCCGGTTATGAGCAGGCTTCCCAGCACCCCGATGATGCTCAGCGGAACCGTTCCCATAATCAGGAACGGCTGGGAGAGGCTTTCCAGCATGGCCGCCAGAAGCATGTATGTCAATACCACCGCGATCATGAACGCGAGGAGCATGGCCGAGGTCGTTTTTTTCATTTCCTTGGCCATCGCGCCCCAGTTCAGTTCGTATCCCGCGGGCATGTGCATATCCGCCACAATATCCGTGATACCCTTCTGGAGGTCGCTCATGGTGTATCCCTCGGCGACATCGGCTTCCACCAAAACCGCCTTGGCACGGTTATAGTGGAGGATCTTGTCGTATCCCGAGGTGAAATTCACACTCGCGAGCTGGGAGAGACGGTATGTCCCGGATCGCCCGATCACCGGGATTTCGCCGATTTCTTCCGGGCTGTCCACGGTATCGCGGGTCAGTTGCACCCGGATATCGTACTCCTCGTCCTTGTCCTTGTATTGGGTCGTCACCAGCCCATCGATCGCTCCGCGCAGGGTCACCGCTACATCTGCGGCGGTCAGCCCCGCGTTGTTCAGCTTGATCCGGTCGGGAACAACGGTGATTTCGGGTTTGCCCGAACGGGCGCTGGTGTTGAGATTGATCAGCCCGGGGATGTTTTTCGCCCGGGAGGCCAGCAGGTCGGAATAACGGGTGAGCCCATCCAGGTCCGGGCCGACCATGTAGAATTCCAGATCGGACCGTCCGCTGGTATGGGAGGTGACGGACGATATCCGGAGACGGACGTTGGGAATGTCCGAGAAGTCCCGGGTGATGATTCCCACCAGTTCGCGGCTGCTCCTCGTCCTCTCCTTTTTGTCAACCAGTTTCACGTTCATCGCGGCGAGGTTGACCCCGACAGAAGTCTGTCCCTGGGTTCCCAGCGAGGTCCAGATATGGGATATCTCCGGGTATTTCTTCAGTCGGGTTTCGATGGTATCGAGCATTTTCCCGGTTTCATCCAGAGTGTAACCACTCGGCATTTCCACTTTCACCGAGATAAGCCCCTCATCCATCGGAGGGATGAAATCGAACCCGACATATTTCGCCATGCCGAAAGTCGATACCAGAAGGCCGATGATCAGCACCACGAACGCCGCGCCCCGGAGCTTGCTCCGGAAAAACCAGCCCAGCGTTTTGCCGTACACCCGGTCCCAGGACTGGAATATCCTTTCCAGCCACAACCCGATGGGATGCTTTTTACGGTCGTGCTCCGGGAGGATTCTCGACGCGAGCATGGGGGTGAGCGTGAAAGACATGATGAGCGAGAAAATGGTGGCGTACACCACGGTGAGACTGAACTGGGTGAAGAGTTTCCCCACGATGCCCGACATGGTGGCAAGGGGCAGGAACACCACCAGATTGGTGAGCGTGGAAGCCAGCACCGCCACCGCGATCTCGGCGGTTCCCCGTGAGGCGCTCTCTTTCTTTCCGTGTCCCAGTGACTTGTGACGGAAGATATTTTCCAGGACCACGATGGAGTTGGTGACCAGTACGCCCACCGCGGTGGAAAGCCCCATGAGGCTCATGATGTTCAGGGAGAACCCGGAAATCTTCATGAACAGGAAGGTGGAAATAATGGACATGGGCATGGAAAGCGCCACAATGATGGTCGAGCGGACATCATGGAGAAAGAACAGGAGGATCAACCCGGTCAGGATGACACCCATGACGATATTGGAAATGGTGTCCGCCACCGAATCCTTGATGAACGTGGTTCCCTCGTTCACGATGTCGATGGAGCATCCTTTGGGAAGGGATTTTTTAATCTCCGGCAGCATCTGGAGGATGGACTCATACACCTTGACCTGGTTGCCGCCCGAGCTTTTCATGATGCTCATCTGGATGACGTTATCGTTCTTTTTCCCGGTGACGTGGTTGTAGTACGAGGTGCGCTCGCGCACTTCCGCGCCCGTGTCGGTAACATTGGCGATATCGCCGAGTTTCATGATGCCGTCGGGAGTCTGCACCTCCAGATCGCGGATGGAGGAGATGTCCTCGAATTCCCCCTTCATGCGAACCGCGTATTCCTGGGAACGCCGCTGGAAATTCCCCGCGGGCATCTCACGGTTCTGGGCGGCGATCATTCCCGCGACCTGCTGGAGCGGAACCGAGCGTTGCAGCACGGTTTTGCCATCGAGATTGACCAGAATTTCCCGTTCCTGGCCGCCGGTGAGGTCGACCGTCGCGACTCCGTCGATCTGGGAGAACCGGTTCTTCAACTGCTTGTCCGCGAGTTCGTAGAGTTCGGTGGAGGACAGCGGGCCGGAGAGGATGATGTCCACGATGGGCATGACCGTGGGGTCGTATCGTTGAACGAGCGGAAGATCGGCGTCTTCCGGCAGGTCGTTCAGGATGCCGTCCACCTTGTCCTTGACTTCCTGACGCGCGAGATAGACATCCTTGTTCATGTCGAACACGATCTGAACGAAGGACACGTTTTCCATGGAAAAAGACTGGATATAATCGATCTGGCTCACCGAGGCGATGGCGTCCTCGACCTTCTTCGTCACCTGGGTTTCGATTTCTTTCGGCCCCGCTCCCGGATACACGGTCTGGATGGTGATAATCGGGAGGGAAATCTCGGGAGTCAGTTCCAGATTCATTTTTTTGTACATCAACGCGCCGAACAGAACGAAAACGATGAGGAACATGCTCATCATGATCGGGCGTTTTATCGAAATGTCGGATAAAAACATGTGTGATCTCCGTATATATCCGTGAATGGTGCGAACGAACGGTTAACGACCTGCCTCCGGTCCCGCGGGAATGCAAAATCCCCCTCCCGCGTTCACCGGCTGGCTATTCCTGGACAATACGGATTTTCGTGTTGTTTTCCAGGAGCATCTGCCCCTTGGTGATCAGGATGTCTCCCGGTTCCAGTCCCTCCAGCACCTCCACGTTCATCTGATACCGTTTTCCGAGCGTTACGGGCCGTTTTTCCGCCAGGCTGTCCCGCGCGACGAACACGAACGTGGAATCGCCTTCCGTGCGCACATTCTTACGGTCGATGACCATCGATTGCCCGCCGGATCGCCCGGCCAGCAGTATTTCCGCGTTCACCCCGCTTTTCATGCGTCCGCCGGCATTGGCGAACTCGATCACCGCGCCGAACGCCTGACGATCCGGATCGAGCGACGTGTTCATCTGGACCACTTTTCCGGAAACGGTCACATCCCGCCAGGTCGCGGTCGCCGGGGAACCTTTCGCGATGGATGACGCCTGGTCCTCGGTCACCCACACCTCGGCTTTCAGGGTGCGGGTATCCGCGATGGTGAACAGGACATCGCCCGGTTTGACCGGGTCTGATTTCCGCACATCGAGCCGGGTGATGATTCCGCCGATGGGCGCTTTCACCCGCACCGCGCGCTGCACGGCGTCCCAGCTCGCCTTCGCCGTCTCGAACTGGGCCTTGGTGTTTTCATATTCCTGGAGCGATATGCCGCCGCTCTCATAGAGGTTCTTTATCCGCGCCAGGGTCGCCCCGGCGTGTTCGAAAGCGGTTTTGGTCTGGAAATAGGGGGTGGCGGGATTGTCTATCGGGAAATGCATGACGATGTCATCCTTGTTGACCCGGTCGCCGACCGCATAGAGAATCTTTTCCACTTTGTCCGTAACCATGGCGGACACGGTGGTCTCCTCCACGCCGGATAGTGTCGAGTGAAAGAGACACTGGGAATTGAGTTCGCCGGGCCGGATCGTTTCCACGGTCACCGGTACTCCGGATTCACGGTAGATCGTGTCCATGCTTTTTGACGCGGCGGTTTCCTTGCCGCAGCCGATTGCGGTAACGATGCAAAGGGTGATGATGACGCCGGTGAAGAATCGTTTCATACCATCTCCTCGGTGGTTAACCTGCTGGCGCTGTTGAAAATTCGGCGCCATTGCCTTGGGTGGTTCATGGAAGTGTGTCATGTTTGGCGAATCCAATTGTCGACTTAAATGGTCGCACGTTTGAATTTTGGGCATCAAATAGCCGACCAAATTGGTTTTTTATTCGAATTTTCGTCAAAAAAAAAGAAATTGTATAATATGTGCGTACTACAATGGTAAAACTTCTCGGGTTTATCGTTTCAATAATCCATGCAGCAACAAGTTCAGAAAAATATCGAGACTGGCGGGAGATTTGTGCGCCGAACCGATCAGGCCCGAAGGGATCAGGAATCCCTGATGCGCGATGGTGATCGCAACCGCGCACTCTCTGGGGTTTTCCACCGCGAATTCTCCTACTTCATTTCCTTCCTGCAAGATGGATGCCAGCATGTCGATGCCCACTTCTTCGTTCCGGAGCTTCATATTCCGGGTAAAATCGAAAATCTCGTACCATTCGTCCATCAGCACCCGGAAATAATATTCCGTTTCCGTTATCAACTCTTGGGCGGTGGAAAAGTACGTGGTCAGTTTCGCTGTCGGGGTGGTTTTCTTCCGGACCGCTATCGTGATTTCATGGTGTATACGCTCGGCTTCCCGCTCGATGACTTCCTTGAAAATGTCTTCCTTGCTGCCGAAATAATGGTATATGGAGCTTTTCGCCTTGTATATGGAGGCGGCGATATCGTCCATCGTGGTTTTTTTGTATCCGAAGCGCGCGAAAATTTCCCTCGCCGCGGCAATGATCTGCTCTTTCATTTCGTCATGATCTATCATAAAACACCTCAAAAAAGCGCCAAGAACAATCGAACAATATGGTTTATTGGTCGAACTTTCTCAATATACGCAATTATTTTTCTCTGTCAACACTTTTTCTGTCTCTTCGCAAGAAAATATTTCCGGAAAGAATGCATGAGCCGTCCGGATACCCCCGGAATACTCGGCGTTTGATACGAATTTCAGCTCAATAAAGCAGCTTTCTACTCCTCTGTCAACCGGAAGATGCGGAGCACACTCTTCGGTTAGCCGGCTTCGACACGCTCAGCGCCCACCGTTGGCTGAACCTGCCGAATCCGGGAGATTGAACAGGACGAACGCGGCGATAGTGAGTTGACGGACCACTATGTACGGGCGCCCCGCTTTTTTTGGACCTTCTCGGGGGGAAAGGGACGGTGGAAAGATACGGACAATCATTCATTGTCAATTGGATCGCTTTTTTTACTCCAAAACCTCCTGCGTATCCCGCTCATAAAAAGTAACGCCTTCCCGTTCGATATGCTCCCGTAACTCCGCGTTGGTCAGCTCATCAAAAACCGACAGGTCGATGGTATAGGGCAGCAGGAGGTCATCCAGTTCCGATTCGATTTGCCAGCAAATATCGGAGGTGAGCGCCTCGCCAAAGAGCGTCAGATCGATATCCGACCCCGGCTTGAAGTTACCTCTGGCGCGGGAGCCATAGAGTACCGCTCTTTCGACAGCGTGGAAACGGGTGAACACCCCGAGTATTTTGGCTACTGTGGCGTCGGAGAGTCCATGATTCATATCTCGTCCGTCTCCTGTTGGTACAAATGTCCGAAGCGCTGTTCCATTTCGACGAAAGCGGGGTAGAACCGGGTTAAAATATCTTTCGAAATGCTTTCCGCAATAGTGGTGTTGTAGGTATGCGAGGTCAGGTTACGGGTTTTGATCATGTCCATCCATGCATCGCCATCACTGATAAGGCCATTCTTGAAGGCCTCCCGTGTCGCGTTCTTTGAACCGATGATGCCAACCAGGCCCTGTTCTTCCAGATAATCTTTCAAAACATTCCAGGCAAGTTCGTGGGTGAACTCAAAGCCCTGAATCAAGCCCTGTTTTTCCAGTTCGGATAAATCACGCCGCCCGGACAGGTCCACCGCCCTCCGCAGGGTTTGCAGCGCTTTCAAGAAATTATTGTAACGGAGTTTCCACCGAACACTGGTCATATCGAACTCCTGACGAGGATTTCCCGTATTTTTTCCCCGGCCCATGCAGTCGGGGCATCCGCGGGTACGGGATTCGAGTATATTCGGGGCGGGAGATCCCGAATACCATGCGCCGGGCCATGACAAACAAGAAACCATGTCGATGTATGCAATCGCAGATTCAACACCCAAGCGCAATCAGACGGGGAAAAGGTGGTGAGTTGGCGTATACTGTTGCTCTGTCAAGTCGATACTATTGGGTAAACGTGTTTCCGATGTGCTGGCTTCGACAAGCTCAGCCAGCGGTAGGCGCTCAGACAGCGGGGGGCGCTGAGCCTGCGGACACTGCGCCTGTCGAAGCCAGCCAAACGAAGAGTACACCCCGCATCTTCCGGTTTGCGCGAACAAACCATCCTCTTAAGCCTGGAGAGCATACGGGGACCGAGATACAGTCAACCCACCGAAGGAGAACGTAATCATATTTACGCGTTGTTGCAAGAGGATACTTGTCAAGCGCCATAACGTCGACAACAAAGGACGCTGATGGTCAACCGGCAATAGAGCCATTATATGAACACCACATGCAATGGAGAGGCGTTCAGAAAGCGGAGCATCCGGTACACATATTCCTCACCCCCCGGACGCTGAGAAAACGGCCCGAAGCGATGATCCGCCTCCGGGCCGTTCAAAGAAAATATGCATACCGCGCTTACAGGTCGCCGTACATGTCGTACACCTTGTCGATCGGCATCCCGTTGCGGATGGCTTCACGCTCGGCGTTCTCGAAATCGAAAATCTCCTCGGCGCGGATAAGCACTTCGTCCACGTAGTCCTTGGGGATGACCTGGAGGCCGTCGTTGTCGCCGAAGATGAAATCTCCGGGGCTGACAATGACATAGTGGGTCAGATGTCCCTTGATATGTATGGGAACATTGACATCGATGATGCGCCACCCGCCGTACGCGTTGGGCGTGGTTCCCCGGGTATAGTAGGGGAAATCGTCTATCTTGAAGATGTACTGGGTGTCGCGGGTACGGCCGGAGTTGACCACGCCGACACAACCGCGGGATTTGGCCAACTGGCAGCTCATCTCGCCGAAAAGAGCGGCCTGCATGTCGCCGCCGTTGTCAAAAACCAGCACGCTGCCCGGGAAAACACTCCGCATCATGCGTTTCTGGGGAGAGTCTTCCTCTTTCCACTTGAGATAGCGGGCGTCCATTTCCTCCTCGGTCATGTGGGTTTCCGGGGGAAGCGAATGCCATTTGACCGGAATGCACCGACCCGCGATGACATCGTGCTCGCGCAGGGGTTTGATGGCATGATCCAGGACGGTATTGACAATGCCGGTGAGCCAGAGCGCGTCACAAAGACAGCCGCCGTAGAGGCGCTTGTAACGGCGCACCCGTTCCATGTCGTCTATGTCGAGATGCCGCGGATTGGCCGGACGGGGGGGAATACGATTGGGGTATTCCTCCTGGGTGATATCGGTGTCGATAAATGCGGGCTTGGGCTTGTCGATAGCCATTATGCCTCCTGTGAGCGCGGGAACAGGGGTTCCCGATGGATGAACGGGGTACTGTATTCGGTTGCGAGATGAAAATTTACAACCCCGTCATCTCAAAGTCAAGGCTGGAGTTGTCTCCCACAGCAAGACGGCGCGGACGCTCGATGATTTCCGCATTGTCGCCGATGAGCGATCCCACCAGGGAAGCCCGTATCACCCGGGCGTTGCTCCCGATGATGCTGTCGGAAATGAGTGAATGGTCGATCACCGCGCCATCGCCGACCGAAACGTTCGGCCCGATGATGGAATGGGATATCTCCGCGTTGTCCGGGATGAACACCGGCGGGATCAGGATGGAATTACCGTCCTTCCGCAGATGGCCGTCCTTTCGCAGGAGAAACCGGTTGGTCTCCAGCAGGGATTCGGGCGTCCCGCAATCATACCAGCCGTCAACGATGAGCGGACGGAACCGGTATCCGTGACGCAGCATGAGCTGGAAAGCGTCGGTGATCTGGTATTCGCCCTTGGTCCGCTGACCCTTGCGGATGATTTCCTCCAGACATTCGAACAGCACCCCCGGCTTGCGGAAGTAATTGAATCCCACGATCGCCATATTGGACTTGGGTTCGGCGGGCTTCTCCACGAACCGGGTGATCAGCCCGTTCCGTACATTCACCACCCCGAATCTTCGGGGATCATCCACCCGTTTCACCGCAATCACCCCATCCACGCCGTTCTCACGGATACTGGAAAGGTCGCCGTCGATGATGGTATCTCCGTACATCACGATGAGTTCTCCATCCCCGACCTTGTCTCCGGCCAGACTCACCGCGTGCCCCAACCCGAGCCGCTCTTCCTGGATGATCACCTCGGTCCGGATATTGGGATATTTCGCCTTGATGAAAAGCGGAATGTTCTCCCCCTCACGGCTGATGATGAGGATGAGGGTATCGCATCCCAGGGGAAGAAGACTGTCGACAATGTGGGAAATGATCGGCTGGGAGCCGACCCGGAGCAGGGCCTTGGGCTTGGAATAGGTGAACGGGCGGAGCCTGGTCCCCGATCCGGCCATGGGAATGATGACTTTCATGGAACCCCCTTTCACGATCGATGGGGATGCGGGAATAATTACCCTCACTCCCTGCCCTCTCTCCCACGCGAAATGACGCGCGGGCGAGAGGGGAAGGAGGGCTTGTCAAGAACAGATCGGGAGCCAACGCAAAGCCGCATGAAGAATTGTCCCTTTTGAGCGAGAATATCCTCCATACGCCTTGCCGGAAGCGCCCTTTTCCCTCTCCCGCGCGTCATTTCGCGGGGGAGAGGGTGGCCCGCGGGCCGGGTGAGGGGCTGCGGGCGCCGGGTATCACTCAACATTATCCGGTTGAAGAAGTATTGGTTCGCAGTGTTCAACGGGCAGATGCATCATGACCGGACTTCGCTGCATTTTCCGGTTACAAAGGCGCTTTTTGCGGTAGAGGACGTCCCGCGCCCTTCCCGCCTCCTCCCCACCGGCCATACACGGTTCATCGCCGGTTCAGACAAAAACCGCACGGCACCGCATATACCCCCTGGAAACCGCGAAGAACTGTATGGGCGAATCTTTCTATTCGGTTTCCCGGCGCAGACCGTCCGTGGCCGCGGGATAGAGAATTTTTCCCATTCCCTCGCCACGGAACGCTTCCTCGAGTTTTTCCGGTTCGGGATGAAGGGCGATGATGGTTCCGCCTTTTCCGGCGCCTGCCAGTTTGGCGGCGATGGCTCCGGAATCGAGCGCGATGCGGATGATTCTCTCGTTCACTTCCGAGGAGGAACCGAAAGAGCGGACAATTTCATGGTTCTCGGTCATGGCCTCGCCGAGAAGGTCCCAGTCTCCGAGGAGCAGGGCGCGCTTGGCCATACGGGCGATGTGGGCCAGACGGAGCACTCCGGTGACCACCAGGGGGTCATGCTCCATCCAGCGGTCGCGCACCGGCTTGTGAACCGCGCCGGAAACCCGCTGAACGCCGGTGTGCACCAGCACGAGCGGCGGTTCCGGTCCCGCTCCCGCCAGATTCTCCACCGTGCCGAGCGGCTCGCGTTCGAGGGGGAGATAGTGCTCCTTGCCGCTGAAATCCATGAACCGCAGGGAACCGAAAGCGCACATGTAGGCGTCTTGGTACCCGCAGATGATCTTCAGAAAGTAGAGTTCGATGTCGCGCACCGTCTCGGCCAGAAGGTAGGGACTGTTCAGGGCGCGTTCGCCGCTCCGCCGACGTTCCCCGGGGCCGTAGCCGCGGGTGACCATCCATTCGAGCAGCCCGGCGGTGAGCGCGGCCATCACCGCGGTAGAACCGGATAGCCCGGCCCGCACCGGGATGCCGGAGGTCACCCCGACCCGTATTCGCGCGCCTTCCAGTTCGAAATATTCCACCGCCGCGAGCACCGCATCGAACATTCCGCCATCCTGGCGAAAGTCATCGGGCGTGCGGCAGATGCGCGTCCGCCCCTCCACCGCGATCTCCATGACATCGGAGTCCTCCACGGTCACCAGGGCGCGCTCACGGGTGGAGCAGGATATCACCGCCCCGCCGTACATATCGGAAGGATTCCCCACGATTCCGCACCGTCCGGGAGCCGACCAGACAATTTTCCCATCCGGCATGGATCAGACCTCGTGGAGTTTGGAACGCATGTACTGGCGAATCATGTAGCCGTACTCCGGATCCTCGAGTGCGAAATCCAGAAAGGCCTTGAAATAGGTCTCAAAGTTGCCCACATCGTACCGGCGCTCGTCGGAACGGAGCCGTACTCCGATCACCTTGCGTCCCATCTTGCGGAGCGTATTCATGGCGTCGGTGATTTCCAGCTCCCCCTTACGGCCCGCGGGAGTGCGGCCCAGCGCCTCGAATATCTCCGGGTCGAAGATATACCGGGCCGAGACGGCCAGACGGGAGGGGGCTTCGGATGGAAGGGGCTTCTCGATGAGTTCATCCACCTCGAACGTGGCGCCGGGACGGCCCACCGGGCGCGCGACTCCATACTTGCGGACACTCTCCTCGTCCACTTCCATGAAGGCCACGGTGGCGCCGGCGTGTTCCGCCTCGTGCACCTCCATCATGCGACGAAGGAGACTGGAATGGTTTCCGCCGCGGATGACCGAGTCTCCGAGCGCCACCGCGAAGCTGTCCGAGCCGACGAACCGGCGGGCATAGGAAATGGCGTCTCCCAGGCCGTTCTGGCTCTTCTGGCGAATATAGAAAAACGAGAGATTGTCCGGGATGTCCGGATCGACCCGCCGTTCCCCGAATTCGGGAGCGAAATCGAAATGGTCCTCGATGGAACGCTTCTTGCGCCCGGTGACGAAGAGCACGTTGTCCAGCCCGGCCCCGGCGCACTCCTCCACCACGTACTGAACGATGGGTTTGCGCCCGATGGGAAGCATTTCCTTGGGCTGGCTCTTGGTCGCGGGCAGAAGCCGGGTGCCGAGCCCGGCGACCGGGATCACCACTTTCGTGATAGCCATGGATTTCCTTTCACGCCCTCAGATGGCGGCGTAATATTGCGCATAAAATATACATAATAAACTTTCTTGTCAACAGATCAGACGGCTTTCCCAAAAATATTTGCACACCACGGGCCGGGTTTCCACCCAAAAAGATAGTGTACAGAAATTACGCGAAAAAGGAAAGAAATTTTTGCCTTGGAATGCGCGAGTGGAATTATGAGATTGACGGGATGCGAATCTGGTAAACACTCGATGTCACCGGCTGGATTCCCGTTAAAAAAACCGCCGATTCACCCGTCCGCTCCCGCATTTCATTGCGCGGCATCCCTCCATGCTGCATATTACTTTCATGATTTCCCGTAATGCATTCCATGTGAACCGTGATTCCCGGGAGCAACCCCATTTTCCCACCCGTCTTCTCTTATGCCGAAATACATTATCGTCTGGGACGCTGGCCGAGCCTCCTTTTCCGGAAACAGCCGGAGATCCTGTTCGACGCCCCTTCCCGGATCGATCCGGACCGCCCGGTCCCTCTGGTCCTGATCATACGGGACGCCCACCGGTTTCCGGTGGTGATCGAGGAGGCGGTTATCCGCGTGGTTTCCGCGAACGGGCGCGAGCGGGTGGCGCGGTTCCCCTATGATGGCCTCCGGGTGGACTCCCCGGTATGGTGGGATTCTTTCAACCTCATGCCTGAGGGGACCGGATCGATCTGCATCCACCCCCAACTGGCGGTGCGCGCGGAAGACCGGACCGCCGTGGTAGAGGTGGACAATTATCCCGGGAGTTCGCGGCGGCCCCTGACCGTCGAGGTTTCCCCGACCTGCCTGCCCACCGCGGAGGGATGGTATCACGGCGATGTGCATTGCCACAGTTTCTTCACCGCCGACCAGGTGGAATTCGGCGCGCCGCTGGAACTTTCCGCGCTTACCGCCTACTGTCTGGGGCTGGACTGGATGGCGGCGACCGACCATTCCTATGACCTGGACGACCGTGAGGACGACTACCTGACGTCCGACCCGGGCCTGGCGAAATGGCGCATGATGCAGGGAAAGGCCGCGCTCCTCAACGAATCGCTGGAGACCTTCACGGTGATTCCCGGGGAAGAGGTGACCTGCCGCACCCATGACGGCGGCAACTGCCACCTTCTGGCGCTCCGTTCCGGGCGATTCATACGGGGTTCCGGCGACAGCGGAGAAAAGGGACTTTTCAACGCGACGGAGCGCTCCATCGGCGAGGCGGCGGCGGAGTGCGTGGAGTGGGGCGGGCTGGCCTGCGCCGCCCATCCCTTGGAGAGCGTGTCGCTTCCCGAGCGCCTGATCCTGAACCGAAGGCCGTGGAAACGCATCGACCTGGAAACCCCGGGGGTGACCGCGCTCCAGATACACGACGGCGTCCGGGACGGGGGATACCGCAGGGGAATGCGCGCATGGGTGGAGCTTCTCCTCGGCGGGAAACGCATATACGCGTTCGGCGGCTCCGATTCCCACGGGGACATGAACCGTCGCCGCGCGGTCCATATCCCGTTTCTCTCCCTTCGGGAGAGCGGCGATCATCTGCTCGGAGGGGCGAGGACCGTGGTGTTCGCCCGGTCGCGCTCAGTCGAGGACATCCTCGATGCGCTCGGAAACGGCCGGGCGCAGGTGACCGAGGGACCGTTCATCGATCTCACCGTGGATACCCCGGAAGGCCCGGCGCGTCCGGGCGATGAGGTGTTCGGGGAGTTTCAGCCCCTGAACGCGGTGTTCAAATCGACCCCGGAATTCGGGCTGCTGCGGCGGGGACGGATTCTGGCGGGAGCGAGGGGAGAGCGGCGGGAACGGGTTCTGGCGGTCCTCGATTCGCGGCTCCGGGGGGAATACCGTCACGAGTTTTCGGTAAAGGCGCTCTTCGATGGACTCCTGTATATCCGCGCCGAATGTGAAACGGATTCCGGAAGGCGGTGTTTCACCAATCCGGTCTGGGTGCGGGGCGAATAGCGGCGCTTATCCCAATACCTTTCATTGAACCACGAAAAACACGAAAAATCACGAAATTTCCCCCCAGTGAAACACTCGTTTTTCGTGTGTTTCGTGGGAGAGGGCTTTTCGCTTTTCGGCTGAAGCAAACCGTATTGGCGCTTACCTCGCCAAATCGCCATTCCCGGCGTTGACAAGGACCTCCCCGATGCATTATATAGGGAGAATACCTTTCTATGGGGTGAGGGAGCATGCCGGGAATAAAGAAGCTTGTGTTGGCCATTCTGTTCGGAATCCTGGTTTCGGGCGGCGTTTACCTGATCTCGCAGACCGTGGGATACCGCCCGTTCCGGCAGTTGCAGAATTCCATCGATGACAGCCACTTCGGGTTCTGGAAAAAGCATTCCCCGGCCTCCGACGGCATCGTGATCGTGGATATCGACGACGCCTCGCTGGAGGCGCTGGGAAATTTCAAGCACTGGCCGCGGCGTCATTTCGGAGCGGTGATCAACCGGGTGAACGCCGACGGGGCGCGGCTGGTTTTCCTCGACATCATCCTCATGCAGGGTGGATCGCGTCTGGACAACCTTTCGCTGGTTGCCGCGGTACGGTCCGCCGGGAATGTCCTGCTCGGGTATTATTTCACCCTCGACTCACACAACAAGCGGAAACGCCCCACCGACCCGGTATACAACGACCGCTTCGCGGAGGAATGGCTCGGCGTCCCGGTTTCCGTCCGGAACGAATTCATACGGGCCAAGGGAGTCACCCTGCCGTATACAGGGCTGGTGCAGTCGCCGGAAAACATGGGATTCACCAACTACATTCCCGACCCGGACGGTATCCTGCGCCATATCCCTCTGCTGATCGGCTGGAATCACACGCTCTACCCTTCGGCCTCACTCCAGATGTGGCTGCAGCTCAAAGGGCTGAAATTCCCGAACGCCCGCATCTCCCGTCAGGGAATGCACCTGGGGGACACGTTCATCCCCACCGACAAGCACTGCTTCATGCGCCTGAATTTCCGGAGTTCAGGATATCTTCACCCCTCGATGTCCTTCCGGGATGTGCTCGACGGGAAATTCCCACGGGGAACTTTTCGGAACAAGGTGGTCATGATCGGCGCCAGTTCCGCCCGTCTCGGAGACCTGAAGACCGTTCCCGGACGTGAATCCATCCCGGGGGTGGAAGTCCATGCCGCCGCGCTGTCCACCCTGCTCGGCGGGCAGTTCATGACCGTGATTTCCGGAAATACCATTCTCCTCCTCACCATCTTCTGCGGCGTCCTGATCAGCCTGATCTTCAGCTTCTTCCCCACCCTGACCGTGGGTGTTCCCGCGGCGCTGGCCACCCCGCTCTTTCTGTACGCCTATTCGGTTTACTGTTTCATTTTTCATTCGGAACTGGTCAATATTTCGGTTCCTTCCGCGGTGGCGCTGCTCATCGCCCTGGCGATGACCGTCCACCACGTCCTCGACCACTTTGAAAGGAACCGGATTCCGGAAGACGAGGACGAATCCTGACCCATGCGGAGTCCCGGCGTGAAATACCGCTCACAAACAGAACGCAGGCCCGTCTTTGGGGCGGACTTCGGCTACTCCTTCAACGGGAAGAAGTTTGGTGACACCCGGTGACCCGCGGCCCCCTTCCCCCCGTAAACGGCGTGGAAGGAAAGACATCCCACTCCGGGCGGGTATGG
>CAYRTQ010000075.1:3946-15241 GCA_964426865.1 uncultured bacterium | reverse complement strand
GCTCTCCGCAGTCTGGTATGGGTAAACGGTAACGCTGCGGTTTTCGCCTGTCCTGAAAAGCCCCCCGGGTACGGTATGGATTCCGGGGCAGTGGACCGCTGCTGTTTGAGCGACAGCGAGTTCAGCGGTCCCCGGAAGCCATGCCGTACCCGGGGAGTCCTTGGCTTTTCCCGGACCGCCCTCTTTTGGTACTTTTCTGGGCGCACCAGAAAAGTACAGCGGCAGTGGAAGGAGTGAAGGATTCCTTACCCCACGAAAGCGCTTTTGTAACCGGCACATGCAGGCCATGCCCGGTCATGGCGTCTACCCATGGAAAACTGCGAAGCGCCAAAAAGAAAAGAGAAGATTCGACCTGATCACGAACAGGATTAGCTGGTCCCGCTCGATTCTGTTCTCTGCGCCTCGAGTTTTTCAATGGTTCATGATGGATGCTTTTCTGCCGGGTCCGGGTGAATCGAAATTTGCATGAAAGGCGGTTTTTCGTATGAATATCGTCGTTTTCGATGCTGAAAAATGGGAGCGCCAGCCCTTTCGGAGAATCGAGGACCGTGGCGAGGTCCGGTTCGAGGAGGAAGCGTTGTCCGAATCCAGCGCCGCGAGGCATCCGGATGCCGAGATCATCAGTATCGATATCTATTCCCACGCCCCCGGAGAGATACTGGTGCGATTCCCGAACTTGCGCATGATCACCACCCGCTCGACCGGATATGATCATATCGATCTGCGATATTGCGAGGAGTTCGGAATTGTGGTCTGCAATGTCCCGACCTATGGCGACAACACCGTGGCGGAACACGTGTTCGCGCTGCTTCTCTCCATCAGCCGTCACATGGTGGAGTCGGTAGAGCGCACCCGGCGCGGTGACTTTTCAGCGCAGGGGTTGCGGGGATTCGACCTGGAGGGGAAAACCATCGGGGTTATCGGCGCCGGAAGTATCGGGAGGTGTGTCATCCGCATCGCGAAAGGATTCGGGATGGAGGTCCTCGCTTTCGATTTGAAAGAGGACCGTATTCTGGAAAAAAGTCTGGGATTCCGGTATTCCGGGCTGGACACGCTGCTCTCCTATTCCGACATCATCACGCTCCATGTGCCGGCGACCAGGGCCACGGAAAATTTTATCTCACGGGAGCAGTTCGACCGCATGAAGGACGGGGTGATTCTCATCAACACCGCCCGGGGAAGCGTCATGAACGTTCAGGCGCTGGTGAAAGCCCTGGCGGATGGCAAGGTTGCCGCCGCCGGGCTGGATGTGCTGCCGGAGGAGCCGGTGATACGCGAGGAAACGGAACTCCTTCGCGCCGTATACCGCAAGGAGAACGATCTGGAGGCGCTCTTGGCGGATTGCGCCCTGCTCCGGCTCCGGAATGTGTTCATCACTCCGCACAACGCGTTCAATACTGCTGAGGCGGTGCAGCGCATCCTGAACGCCACGGTGGAGAATATCGAGGCCTTTCTGCGGGGAGAGCCGCAAAACGTGGTTTCCCCGTCCCGCGAGAAGGTGGTTCAGCGGGGGTGAAACCGGAGCCGCGGAACTTTCGCGAGCGGCATGAAATGATAAACGGGCGACCGTACGGTTTGAACAACCATTCTTATCGAATGAGCGCCTCTGTGTTGAAGAAAGGAGGAACGATATGGGCAGGGAAGCGAAAGTAACCACGGACCATGAGACCATTCGTCAATGGGTCGAGGAACGGGGCGGCTGGCCCGCCACGGTAAAAGGAACGCAGCGCGGCGGGGAAAAGGTGGGAATGCTGAGAATCGACTTCCCCGGTTACAGCGGCGGGGACAAGCTGGAGAAAATTGGTTGGGATGAATTCTTCGCCAAGTTCGATGAAAAGGACCTCGCATTTCTCTATCAGGAGGAAATCGAAAAAGGCGAGCGGAGCTATTTCAACAAGCTTGTCAGCCGCGAAACGGTCAAGGAACGGGAAGAGGAACAGGTGCATGCGGGCCATACCCGGTAATGGCGGGAACACTCATGCCATTCATAAGGAGAGAGACATGGATATCTATCAGATCATCAAGCAGGATCATCGTAAGGTGCTCGACGCACTGACCAAACTGAAAGATACTTCGGACCGGGCGAAATCCAGCCGTCAACAGCAGCTTTCCGGCATTCGGGACGATCTTCTTCCCCATATGCACGCGGAGGAGAATCTGCTCTATCCCCTGCTACTCGACAAGGGAAACGACCGGGAAAAGGTGCTGGAAGCGTTTGAGGAACACCGGGTCGCCCGCATGGTGCTTCAGGACCTGGAATCCACTCCCGCCGATGAGGAGCGCTGGTCCGCCAAACTCGCGGTGTTCATGGAACTTTTGCAGCACCATATTCAGGAAGAAGAGAGAAATCTTTTCAGCATGGCGAGGAAAGTCATCGACGACGTTCAGGCCCGGGAAATGGGCGAGCGTTTCCAGTCCGTAGAGCAGGGTGAGATGGCCGGTTCACTCCGGTAACGTTCGGTGTGTAACGCGTGGCGGTTTGGCGGAAAGCGGACAACACTCCAGACCCGGCGGGGAAAAGGGTGAACCGACGACAAGGCGCGAAGGCTTTCCGCGGTTCACAATCCGGCTGCCGGAACGAAAACAAAAGGAGGATATCATGGGTTTCAATCCTCTCCAGGAAAAAGGGACTCCCCTGGAAAAGCAGTACAAAAACTGGTCCGACCTGAATGTCCAGCCCTATAACAAGAGCGAGGTTCACCCCTACACCCGTACCCGGTGCATCCTGATGAACGGGATCGAAGTGGAATCGGCGTTGTTCTCCCATAATTTCCATCGCCATACGCCCGACATGGACCTGCGGCGGAGTCTTGCCCAGACCCGGAGGGTCGAGCAGCAGCAGCAAAAGATGGTGAACTGGCTGATTCCCGGCGATGAATCCGCTCTTGAGGTAACCATCGGCTACGAGCAGGTGGCGGTGGACCTGACCGCCTGGCTGGCGAAAACGGAACCGGACCCCTATGTGAAGGCGGCGCTCGATTTCGCGCTCATCGAGGATTTCGATCATCTGTACCGGTATGCGAACCTGCTGGAAATCCTCGAGCACAAGAAGGCCGAGCGAATTGTCGGAGAGTATACGGAAATTTTTCCGGGGCGCCCCACCATCTGGGAACACCGGTATCCGGCGGACGATGTCAAGGCGTTCTATGACCGGAGTTCCGCCGATATTCTCACCAAGCTGCATGTCCAGACCATCATCTCCGCGGAACAGCAGACCATGAATTACTACATGAACGTGGGTAACCGGTTTGTCGAGCGTCTGGCGCGCGGGTTGTATGAGGAAATCGCCCAGATCGAGGAGCAGCATGTCACCCATTACGGCTCCCTGGGGGATCCCAACGCCTCATGGTTCGAAATGCTGCTCCTGCACGAGTATAACGAATGCTACATGTACTATTCCTGCATGGAATCCGAGTCCAATGGCCGGATAAAGGGACTCTGGCAGCAGTTGCTCGATGACGAGATCGAGCATCTCCGTATCGCCGGCGAACTGATGAAACAGTATGAGAACCGTGACCCGGCGGAACTGCTGCCCAAGGAATTCCCGCAGCTCACCATCTTCCAGTCCAACAAGCAGTATGTCCGCGATATCATTGCCACGCAGGTCGATCTCACCGCGAAAGGTATCGATTATATCCGCTCCGAGGACCTGCCCAAGGATGACTGGTATTTCCGGTACCAGCGCATGCTGGAATGCGATTCGGTTCCCAGCCAGGATGTCATCGAGGAGCATATCAAGCGATTCAACCGCGATTACCGTCTGGAAACCGAGGGACCGCATCCCATCGAACGGATGCGGACGATTGAGAATGTGGTTATGTGACCGGAACGCCGACAGGTCCGTGACAATGGACGGGAGGTCCGGGGATACGCCATGCTCGATCCGCCCCGTTCCTCCCGGTTGTCGCACACGCGTTCGGCTGTGTAAAGGACGGGTTTCTCCGCGGACGGATGGCGACGGGAAGTTTTTAGCTATCTCCCATGGCGGCGGGGAATAATACGCAGCCCTTCGTGCCGGGAGATAAGGGGGTTGGGTATGGGATTTCTCGGACTTTTCAAAACCGCAATGCTGGATTTCATCGGCGACAATGTCATGACCATGGGTGCGGCTCTCGCATTTTACACCGCCCTGTCTCTTTCACCTCTGCTGGTGATCATCATCGCGGTGGCCGGTTTGTCCGGGCCGGAGGTGCAGCGGCAGATCGTGGCCAAGATCACGGACATGGTGGGGCCCGAGGCGGGGAGCGTCATCCAGACCGTGGTGGTTTCCGCCGGGAGGGAGCAGGTTGCCGGGACCATATCCGCCATCATCGGATTGGCTCTGCTCCTGTTCTCCGCAACCGGGGTGCTGGCTCAGTTCCAGGGATCGCTGAACACCATCTGGAACATTGCGGCCAAACCCGGTCTCAATATCACCCACTGGCTGGTCAAGCGGGTCATATCCCTCGGGATGCTGATCGTCTTCGGTTTTCTTCTCATGGTATCACTGGCGGTGAGCGCGGCGTTGAACCTGATGTTCTCCGGGTATCAGGGGGTCTGGACGGTGATGAATTTCTTTGTCTCGCTCCTGGTGTTCACCGTGATGTTCGCACTCATATATCGTTTACTCCCGGACGCGAGGCTTGCATGGAAGGACGTATGGGTGGGGTCTGTCTTCACCGCGCTTTTGTTCGACATCGGGAAAACCCTCATCGGGAAATACCTGGGAGCGAGCAGCGTGGGTTCCGCCTATGGCGCAGCCGGTTCCCTGGCGGTTCTGCTGGTGTGGGTATACTATTCAGCGCTTATTGTTTTCTTCGGCGCGGAGTTGACACAGGCCTACTCCCGTAAATACGGCTCTCCAATCGTGCCGTTGGGGCATGCGGAATGGATCGACAGCGAAAAAGTGAAGGCGCATTTGGAGGAGAGGAAGAAGGAACTGACTGATGTGAAATGAGCGCCCCTGATGCCCGAATTTCCCATGCCGTCACAGCCGAAAAACGCTCAAAGCAAACAAGATACCAGGATGGCTCCATACGCGATGAAAGCCCCATCTCCTTCCGAGAAGCTGGATTCGACTCCGCTCAACGGGCGAAGTTCCTCGACATTCCATGCGTTATCATTCCATTTCCCGCGTGAACCGGTGATTCGCGTGATTTGTAAGGTGAGAAGCTGACAACCGTATAGTATTCCATCCGCGTTTGTTTTTTTCACGCGAATCACCGGAACGCCATCCGGGCGGCCTCAACCGCATCCTTTTACCGCCCCAGTCAAAATCCGGATCACCGCCCTGTCATCCCCGAAGAAAGCCGTTGCTATCACCTGATGAGAATCATTACCGCCCGTCCAACTCCTCCGAACGGCCAAGACCATCATTCTTTCCCGGCTCCCCCTGTCATACATCACGCTCAATCACCTCAAGGGGGGAACGTCATAAACAACACCACTTCCCGTGGGGTGTGGGGGTGGACCATAGGCGGTGGCGCCCGGTGTCATCTTCCTCGTGAGCGGTGATTCCTCTGGCCATACCAAATGGGGGGGGGAGAAATCGTACAGTCTTTCAGTAATGGGGGATCCCCAAGCCGTATGCAAGAAATTGTTTTGAAATGATGGCAAAAGTAATATATTAAAATATAGAATAAATAAGAATGTTGTCCATTGCCCAGTGGTCGATGAACCCTTTTCAAGGAGAGTATCATGCTGGGTCTCATTCTCCTGGTTCTGCTCATCATTCTGCTTCTGGGAGCGTTGCCTTCCTGGCCGTACAGCCAGGGGTGGGGATACTATCCCAGTGGAATATTCGGGATACTGCTGGTTGTCCTCATCATCATTCTGGTTCTCGGTATCATCTGATCTGTTGTCCGGCTGGGGGTGGATGCGGGCAGAACGGTCATGGTGTTCCGAAGGCTGGCAATGCCGCTGAATCCGGAAAATGGATTCCATGCCGGTTCCGCTCCCGGAAAGGAGTATCCATGAAAAAATATTATCCGATTCTATATGGAATGGTGATCGCCCCCGCCGGTCTCAGTGCTCAAGCCCGTGTTCCCGCGGAGAGCGGCGTTGTCGCGCCGGCTTCCGGTCCGCACTTCTTTTTCGCTCTCGTGGCGGGTATAATTCTTGCGGTGGCGTTCCAACTCCTCCTCACCACGCTCACCGCGGCGGCGGGGATCACCTCCCTGGGACCCATCCGAGAACGTGGGACTCCTGGCCACACCAGGAGCGAGTCCCCGAGAGGGATTATCAAAACCGTCCGGACTTTCAGTACTGATTTTGGAATATGGGCTCTGCTGACCGCCAGTATCGCGCTTTTCTTTTCCAGTTGGCTGGCGGTGGAAATGAGTCTCACCGGAAGCGTTCTGATCGGAACGGCCCTTGGACTGGTGATCTGGGGGGTGTTCTATGTGCTGATGACCCTTCTCGAAACGAGCGCCGTTTCCTCATTGGTCGGTTCGGTTATTGGCGTGGCCAAGGCGGGACTCCGTTCCACCTATCTCGCCGCGTCGTCCCTCATCTCCAAATCTCCCGAGGACAAGGTGGTCGATACCGCAGAGGAGATTGCATATACCGTTCGCAAGGAAGTGTTCGGCGATCTGGAAATGGACGATGTGCGGAAAGCGGTGAAGGATTATGTCGGCAAGCTCGATCCCTCCCGGTTCCGGCCCGAGAACATCCGCAGGGAATTGGCGGAACTTCTGGACGAGGCGGAGGTGAGGGCCGTGGTTTCCCATGAGGGACCGCTGCTGGATCATGAAACCATATCCGCCCATCTCTCGACCCGTTCCGGGATGTCGGCGGAACGGGCGAAAGCGATAGCGTCCAATGTCCAGGGCGCGATATCCACACTCCGGGAAGAATTCGCCGCGGATAAGGACAAACCCTCCCAGGTGGTTGACGCCGCCATGCGAATAACCGGGATGTCCGGCGAGGAGGCGCGAGCCACCCGTGAACGGGTGGAGAACTATCTGCGCAGCACCGGAAAGGATGAGCTGAATCCTGAGGGTATCAAGCGCGATCTGCAACAGCTCGTGACCAATCCGAAAGCCTCGTTGGAATCCCTGCGTGAACGGCTTTCCTCCATCGACAAGTCCACGGTCACCGCGGTGTTGGAACAGCGTCAGGATATGTCGCATGATGAGGCCGCCCGTATTGTCGAACAGGTGGACCGCACCATTCACGAGATCGCCGATCATATCCCCGGCCAGGCGCAGACCCGGGAACAGGCGACCGGCGTTGTATCACGGGTCCTCTCCGCGCGGAACAGCGCCATCCGCAAGATTCAGGATTATCTGAATTCTCTCGGACGGGATGAATTGCGGTACGAGGGGGTGCGTGACGACATGGTCCTTCTTTTCCACGATCCAAAGAAAGGATCCGACGCCCTGGTGAATCGCCTGAAATCCATGGACCGGGATACACTCAAGGCCATACTCAGTTCGCGACGGGATATTTCTGAAGAGGACGCCGAGGACATCATCAGCCGTATCGAGTCGGCTCGCGACGATGTCATCAAACGGGCGGAGAAGATGCGCGATGAGGTCGATCACCGGATTGAGGAGGTACGCCGTGAGGCCATCCGGGAGACCGATGAGATGCGGAAAACCGCGGCAAATGCGGCATGGTGGGCTTTTGCCGCCGCGGCGGCTTCCGGGGTATCGGCGGTTTTGGGGGGTATCGTGGCCGTGGCGACCTGAACAGAATCCACTTGGAAAGTGCGGAGTTCGGGTGAGCGGACGCCGTGGACGGGTTTTCCCGGGGGATCACCCGCTTGTGCGGTTTCGGGGTGGGAAAGGAAGCCATACCCACCGGCGGCGTGATTCGGAGTGTCATTCGGGAACCCATTGAGAAGGAGGAGAATGCCATGGTAAACAGAAGCATAACACCTTCCGATGAAGAGTACTCCCCGAGGAGAAAGGTTGTTTCGTGGGGGGCCTTCGCCGGAGCGTTCATCGCGTTGGCTCTGCAGTCCGTGTTTGTACTGCTGGGCCAGTCCATCGGTTTCCCGCTGGTCAACTCCACGATCGGGACGGTTCCGGTGGTTGGTTTCGGCGCCGGTTCCACTATCTGGTGGGTGGCCACATTCGTCATCTCGCTTTTTGTGGGCGGCTGGTTCGCCGGGCGCCTTGCGGGAAATCCGAACCGTGCGGTTGGATCCTGGAATGGGGTTGCCGCGTGGGGCGTTGCCATGCTGGTGTTGCTCGCCTTCCTCGCCACCCCGCTGGGATCGGTGGCCGGTGGGTCGCTGAACGTCCTGAATCGGGCCGCGTATGTCACTTCCGGGGTGAACATGGCGAGTGCGGCGGGCGTGTCGCGGCGGAGTGCGGCCGCGGCATCGGCGCGAGCCGGGGCGGGTACAACGAATTCCGTTCCCGGCGCCCGGAGAGCGGCGGCAGCGGCGTTCGTGATGATGTTTCTCGGCGGGATTGCCTCGGCGGCGGGCGGAGCCACCGGCGCGCCACGCCCGGTCAGGCCGTATCCGTCCGAGAGAGCCGCGGTGCATGAGGAACCTGCGGTTGAAACGACCCGAGAGGTGGATATACCGGTTATCCGGTGAATAAAAGTTCATTGCCGTGCGGCGGGAGCGGGTGCGTTGCGGCGTGTACTTTCAGCCTCATCAGTGGCGCGGGTTTCCGCACGGGAAACGTTTGCCTGAAAGAAAGGTTCGTGAGTTTCGGTTCTCGCGCCGCTTTCTAGCCCGTGTCCGTGGTTCGCCCACGCGGAGCGCGGGAACAACGGACGGGAAGTGGCGCATCGATACGGTGATTCCCGGGTCGCCTGCATATCCGCCCAAATGACGGAGCGGATTCCGGGTTCCTTATACCGGGCGTAACGGCGGCTCGTCCCGGTTATTCACTCAGAAGAAACAGTGAGGATACAACAATGGTCAATAGAAATATCTCTCCCGCCGATGAAGAGTTCAGCCACGAATATTCCGCGAAAGCAGTCAAGCGCATTTCCTGGGGCGCGATTTTCGCGGGGGCGTTCATCGTTCTTGCGGTGCAGGTTACCCTGGCGCTCATCGGGCTGGGTGTCAGCCTGGGCAGAGTGAATCTCGCCTCCGGGACCGCTCCGGACCCGGGATTCGGAACCGGAAGCGCGATCTGGCTGGTCATCTCCGGCATTATCTCGCTTTTTGTGGGCGGCTGGTTCGCCGGGCGCTTTGCCGGAATCCCGAGCCGTCTCACCGGAGCGTTGCACGGTATGGTTTCCTGGGCACTGGCCTCGGTCATGATGTTCTTCCTTCTGACCACGACAGTCGGTTCGCTGGCTGGAGGCGCATTCGGCGCGCTGGGTAACGCCCTTTCCGGCAACGCCCAGGTACTTTCCCGTCTGATGCCGGGAGTCAACATGAACATGCCGCAACAACCCGCGGCCAACCAGCCCCAGATTTCCGAGCGGGAAGCCCGGATCTACGCGGATCAGGCGGCAAATGCGGCATCGATCGCCGCGTGGGGCGCGTTTATCATGATGATCCTTGGAGCGGGAGCGGCGGCGGCTGGTGGAGCTGCGGGCACTCCCTTCGACCGGGGAGCCAGGATGTATTATCCGTCTGAACGGGGTACGGTTTATGAACGGCCACCCGTGGAGGAACCCCGCGATATCGGGACTCCCACTCCACGGTAACCGGATTCCGTACATCAGGATATTACCGGAGGATGTCTCTTCGCGTCGGAATGGCTTCCGCGCAGTGTAGAGACGCGGAAGATTACGGAGGGATGAAAATGGGGCTGCTTCGCGGAGAAGCGGGCGCCATTGCTCGCCGGGGCATCCTCCGGTTCATATCCCGATAGGGAACGTGTAACGGTATCTTTTTCACGCAATTATTTCCCCCCAACGCGCCACAGCCCACACCATACAGCGATTCCGTACATTCGAGTGAAAGGAAAGGGGAGCGGAGGCATGAACATGCCTGCGCCCATGAAGTGTTCATCCCTCGGTTGCGAGTGTGAACCGGGATGGGCGCGACGGGCTGGAAATTTTGTTGCTCAAAATTTGGAATATTAATATATTGTGTATATAATTGTTATGGCGGTCCGGTGTAGCGCTCCTCGTTTCCCCCTGCGGATGGGCGGGGGGCTTTCTCCGGAGACGGGAAGCGGGCCGGCATACATTGCGTTGTAACGGGTGGTGAGTGAATTTCCGGACAGCGCTGGTAGAAAGGAACCGATATGAAAGCTGGAGTGTTTCACGGCATCGGCGATATTCGGCTCGATGACGTTCCGGAACCGGAAATCCGGGAAAAAACGGATGCCATCGTTCCCCTCACCGTCAGCGCCATCCGCGGAACCGATCTGCACGCGGTACGGGGGACCATGGCCGTCATGGTTCCGGACACGATTCTCTGGCACGAGGGGGTGGGGATCGTGGAGGCGGTTGGACCGGATGTGCGTAATCTGAAGGAAGGGGACAGGGTGGTCATCCCCTCATCCAACGCCTGCGGGTATTGTTCCTGGGGACACGGACGCGCATTCCTGTGGCGCTTTCCACGGCGCACAGGAAGAGTACAGGCCGGGAAAGAGGCGGTCCAAGGGGTTTTTCCGTATGTTTTGCGGGCAATTTCGAATAAAACGGGAATTGAAGGAGGAATACGATGGATAGAGGAGAACTCATCGACAAACTGAAATCACTTTTCCATCTGGACGTGGATGCGGTGCACAGTTACAATCAGGCCATCAAGAACATGGATGAGTCGGATTATCGTCAGCAGCTTTCCCGGTTCCGGGATGATCATGAACGGCATGTCCGGGATATTTCGGAGCGTATTCGCGCGCTGGGAGATACTCCCCCCGATTATTCCCGTGATTTCAAGGGATTCTTCCTTGAGGGATTCGCCGCCATCCGAAGTTCCACCGGAACGGAAGGCGCGCTCAACGCCATCCGCAGTTCCGAGCAGATTACCAACCACACCTATGGGGATGCGGTGAACTGGGATGTGGATTCGGATACAAAGTCGCTCATCCAGAAAAACTTTGAAGATGAGCGGCGTCATTTGCAATGGGTTGAACAGACCCTCAGCAGCCGGGCATGGGAAAAAGCCGGCGCTTCCACCCGCTGAAGTCCGGGATATATGGACCGAAGCATCTGTTTCTGAATTATGGATGCCAGAAGGAGGTACAGTATGGATGTTCAGGGAACCCAGGTAAGAAGAGTCCTGTCCACCAGCACGCTCAAGGGTGACAAGGTGGTGAACCGTCAGAACGAGGATTTGGGAGACATCAAGGATTTCATGCTCGATCTGGATTCGGGATGTGTTTCCTATGCCGTCCTTTCTTACGGCGGTATTCTGGGAATGGGCGACAAGTATTTTGCGGTACCCAT
>CAYRTQ010000075.1:0-3936 GCA_964426865.1 uncultured bacterium | reverse complement strand
TGCAGGCGCTCAGCCTCGATGAGGATCGCAAGGTATTCATCCTCGACATATCCAAGGATGAGCTCAAGAACGCCCCGGGATTCGACAAGGATAACTGGCCCGACATGGCGGACACGGAATTCACGAGCAGGTTGCACAGCTTCTATGGGACGAAGTCCGGACAGAGCAACATCTGACCTCCGGTGTCCGTTTCCGGATATCTCCCCGTCCGGTCAAGCACCGGTATTGAAAAATTATTCCGGTGTTGGAAAAAAATCCGGCGGGCTGAAAGGCTGGCCGGTATTGTCATGGAGCGGCATGGGCGGCTTCTTTCCTGTCCAATGAAAGATGACGCCCTTTCCGCCTCCGGTCGCTCCAGCCATGCGGCGCGCCTTTTCCGGGCGGGTCGCCACGAGAGGGATGTATGGCGGTATTCCTTCTGATCCGTCACGGATACACCGATATGCTGGGTGTGGCCATTTCCGGGCGTCTGCCGGGAATCCACCTGAATTCACGGGGAAGGGAGCAGGCGGCGAATCTTGCGGGACGTCTGACCAACGTGAAACTGAATGCGATCTGTTCGAGCCCGCTGGAACGGGCGGTCGAAACAGCGGAACCGCTGGCCGTTTCCCATGGTCTCCCCGTCCGGATTTGCGAGGGGCTGACCGAAATCGAGTTCGGCGAATGGACAGGCTGCGAGGTTTCCAATCTCTGCGGTCCGGTATGGGAGAGTTTCAACGCGTTCCGCGGCGGCGTCCGCATACCGGGCGGAGAAATGATGATCGAGGTGCAGAGCCGTATGGTAGGGGAACTTGAAAAACTTCACCTCGAATTCCCGGGAGGGGTGGTGGCGGCGGTCAGTCATGCCGATCCCATCAAGACCGTCATCGTTCATTTGGCCGGTATTCCGCTGGATTTCTTCCTGCGTCTCGAAATCAGCCCGGCTTCGTTGAGCATCGTCAGCCTGAATGATTTCGGACCCCGCATTTCCCGTTTGAACGATACCGGGGAACTCCTGCTTCCAGAAGATTGACCCCTCCCACTTCTGTTTCCGGAAGCCTCATACCTGTTCCAATTGCCCTCTTCGATTCTCATGATCCCGGCATTACGGGATACCCTGTCACTTTTGCGGAGACATGACTGTGGAGAGAAACACGGGAATGCGGCGGAGTGGTTCGCCCGTTCTCCGGTTTCAATGGGGTTGTGAGGAAAGGAAGTCATGATAATTTACCGCGATCAGAAAACCAGAGCTACCCCATCCGAATTCACCGGACGTATCGCCCTGTCCATGCGGGAACTGGAGCGAAGCGGATTCGCCGCTCACCGATACGCGGTCGACCTGCTCATTGATTGGGGCGAGTTCGAAACAGCGGTGACTGATGTGTTCTTTCCAGAACAGGATGGACTCGATCCGCTCATCCGTAAGTTACGGGGGGTGAGCATCCTGGCGGGTCGAATCTTCTATCATACCTGGATGAGAAACCCGGAGGGCGCGGCTCCGCTCTGGCGCGAGATGGCGCGGGAGTTCGAAGCGCTTTCGCGCCTGTCCCTTCCGGATGAATTGTTCGCGACGGTTTCCGAGGGGTATGCCTATTACGGGCTCTATCCCGAAACATTCCTGGATGCCGCGATACGTTTCCATCGGGAAGTATCCCCGTCACGGGTGGCGCCAATCGGCCTGCGAAGCATCGGAACGAGTCTCTCCGCCGTGACGGCGGCTGTTCTTCTTGAACTCGGATGCGTGGTGGAGTCTTTCACCGTGCGTCCCCGCGGACACCCGTACGACCGTCATCTCACGCTTTCCCCTGAGTTTTCCGGCCTGATCGCGGCCCAAAGGGGAACCCATTTCCTGATTGTGGACGAGGGACCCGGGTTGAGCGGTTCCTCCATGGGGTGTGTCGCACAGGCGCTCTCCTCCCTGGGACATGATGACCCGCATATCGTGTATTTTCCAAGTTGGGAACCGGAACGGATGGGATTCGCCTCCGATTCAAACCGGAACCACTGGCTCCGCCACCGCAAGTATTCCTCCGATTTCGATACCGTGATGCTGGAGAGCGGACGGCTGTTTCCGGACCTGGACTCTGCCGGACTCATCGATATTTCCGCCGGGAAGTGGCGATCCTTTCTCTATTCCGATCCCGCCGATTATCCCGCTGTATTCCCGCAGCACGAGCGGAGAAAATATCTCTACCCCGGCGTTGCGCCGATTACGGTCCTCGATGGCCGATTCACGGCGGGGGATGGGACTTCCGGGACCTGTCTGTATAAATTTGTCGGACTGGGACATTATGGCCGCAGGACCATGGCCCTGGCGATCCAACTCGGAGAGGCGGGATTCTCCCCGCCATCGCCGAAGTTGGAGAGCGGTTTCCTGGTATCCGGCTTTATCCCCGGACGGCCTCTGACCGTTCTTGATGTGAACACCAGCCTTCTTGATACCATTGCCCGGTATCTTGCCTTCCTGAAAAAGACATTTCCCTCGGATCAGGGTACCCCTGTCGAACAGATATATGGGATGATATACGAAAACATCATGGAGAGCATGGGAAAATCCTGGGCGTACCTGGTGGAGAGACTGGAAACGGTATGCCGGAACAACCGTGATGCATCCCCTGTCGCTCTGGACGGCAGGATGCTTCCGCATGAATGGATCGAAACGGAACGAGGCTTGCTGAAGGTGGACGGCGCGAATCATTTCGCGGACCATTTCTTCCCCGGCTTTCAGGATATCGCCTGGGATATCGCCGCATCGTGCACCGAATTCGACCTTGACCGCGAGGGACGGGAGTATCTGATACGCCGGTATACGGCGCTATCCGGGGATTATTCCATATCCTCACGGTTGTCCTGCAATACCATTGCTTATCTCGCCAGCCGTTTGGGATATACCTTCGAAGCGGCGGACGCGTTGAGTTCCACTCCCGACGGCGACCGGTTTCTCATCCTTTCCCGGTGGTACTCGGCACTCCTGAAGCGTGAACTGGAAGTACAGTTCCTCGACTCCTCCGGGATTGCCGATATCCCTCACCCGCAAAAAGTGGCGATGGCGGGATTGAAAACATGATTCGCACTATCCGACAGACAAACCGGTTCGAAAACCGGAAAAGGAGGTTCCCATGTCAGTGGTAAAAGTCATCGAGGTCATGGCCCAGTCGGAAAAGAGCTGGGAAGACGCTACCCGGATCGCGCTGGAAGAGGCGACCCGGACGGTAAAGGACATCAAGTCCATTTACATCAAGGAATTCCAGGCTGTCGTGGAGAACAACCGTATCACGCAGTACCGGATCGATGCCAAACTTTCCTTTGTCATTCATCCCGAGGTGCAGGAACACCGTGAGGAAGAGGCGGCGGCTGCAAGATAGCGTCTGATTGACAAAGCGCCAGAGGAACGGGAGGAATGAAGGGTGGCGATACGCACCTGTAGCGGGAGAGCCGTCAGGACCGTCCTCCGGACATGATTCGCAGGGTGACGGGTCGCCGCGGCTGCATCGTCATGCGGTCAAAACGGGAATTGACCGATTCAGCAGCGGCCCCCGATTCCCCTTTTCTCCCCCGGGCAAAGGAACTCTCCGTGCCTCACGCCTCTCCGGGGAAGACGGCGGAGGGCAAGGGGGCGGAGGGAAGTTTTTTTTATCAAGGAACAGTCCGCGGAACGTTCTGGCCGGGAAAAAATCCAAAGGAGGGATCTATCATGAAAATCAGGGACATCATGACCCACGGTGTTCAGTTCGGACAGAATACCGATACGGTGCGGCAGGTTGCCGAACAGATGAAGCGGCTGGATGTGGGAGTGATACCCATTCTCATGGGGAACGACGTGACCGGCATGATAACCGATCGCGATATCGCCATACGGGTGGTCGCCGAGGGACGTGATCCCTCTTCAACACGGGTTGGAGCGGTGATGAGCCGGGATGTGTACACCTGCCGTGAGGACCAGGATGTCGAGGATGC
>CAYRTQ010000074.1:6482-15251 GCA_964426865.1 uncultured bacterium | reverse complement strand
GTGAAATGCTGTTCCGGGCAATAGGCCTCGTATGCGCGGATGGGGCCTTTCTCCTTGGCGAATTTCTGCATCTCCAGCACTTCCGGCTGAAATTCCAGGGAAGAGGCGCTCATGAGCGGGGTGTTGTACGATTTCGCCAGACGCACCACTTCTTCCGCATCGGCGATGGTTGCGGTGAACGGTCGGTTGATGAACACCGGCTTGCCCATTTCCAGCGCCGGACGGGCCAGTTCCAGCACCCGTCGGTAATCGGCGTGCTCGATATGTATTACGTCCGATTCCTTCACCAACTGCACCGGGTCATTGATCACCTTCTCGAACCCCTGGGTCTTCTGCATCTTTTCCGCCACTCCGGGAGCGTCGTCCCAGACCGCGTACGGCCGGCATTTCACCTTGTCCTTGAACTCCGCCGGAGGGTTGCCGAACCGCGACGAGAAACCGTGTGATCCCAGGCCCAGATGGCCGATTTTCATCATTCCCATATTCTGGGCGACCGCCGGTGCGGTGCGCGCCGCCACGATGCCCGCGATACCCGCCACCGCGGCTTTTTCGATGAACGTGCGTCTCGTTTCCATGCCAAGTATCCCCTTTTTATGATAAGCGCCAACGTGCGTGAGTGGAAGATGTTGCCCCGCCTTCCGCTACACGGTGCGAACGGTGTTCTTCCGGTATCTTTGTCTGAACCGTGACGGGGGATGGCGGGATTACCCTGAAATGAAACCCCGCCTGATGGCGAGGATCAGGAACAATCCGGGCCATGACAAAACGGGGAGGATTCCGGTTCAGACCGCTTTCCCCTTTATGACTTTATGCCCAATACCGTTCAGTTAACCACGAAAGACACGAAAATCACGAAATTTCTCCCTGTGAAACACTCATTTTTCGTGTGCTTCGTGCCTTTCGTGGTAGAAGGTTTTTCGTTTTTCGGCCAAAATAAACCGTATTGATTTTATGCCCCTGTGACCGTCTCTCTTCGGCCTCACTTGGGAGACAATACGGTTTTCTCTCGCATGAAATCCCGGAGTACCCACCAGCGGATGTCCTCGGAATAGGGAACGGCGTCGCTGCCACCCAGGGCGTCCAGGCGCGTTTCCCGCCCGGTCAGGCGCGACACGTTGGCCGCCACCAGCGCCCGGTGTTCTTCGAGAATGGCATCGTAGGGCCGTGGAATCTTCCCTTCGGCATAGAATGCGTGGAGAGCGCCGAACATGTAGTCGAAGAGATTGTTTCCCGCGGTGAAGGTTTTGTTCTCCTTCACTCCATAGGCGTTGACATGGAATGTTCCCGGATAGTTGCCGATGGTGTTCATGCCGATCATGGGCGGCTGGCCGTTGCGGGATTTCCAGGTCAGCACGCAGAGCGAGGTTCCGAACGGCACATGTTCGTCGATCCACTTGCCCAGGTCAAGATTGAACGTTCCGGTGAAATATGCGCTGTCGATTCCGCCGCCGAACGCCGCGTGGGCATAATTGATGACATGGGGGAACATCCAGGTGAAATGCTGTTCCGGGCAATAGGCCTCGTATGCGCGGATGGGGCCTTTCTCCTGCGCGAACTTCTGCATTTCCGCCACTTCCGGCTGAAATTCCAGCGTGGAGGCGCTCATGAGCGGCGCCTTGTAGGCCTTGGCGAGCCGTACCACCTCTTCGGCGTCCGCTATCGTATACGCGAACGGCCGGTTGATGAACACCGGCTTGCCCATTTCCAACGCCGGACGGGCCAGTTCGAGCGCGCGACGATAATCGGCGTGTTCCACATGCACCGCGTCCGATTCTTTCACCAGTTGCACGGGGTCGGTGTATACTTTCTCGAATGCCTGTTCCTTTTTCATCTTTTCCGCCACGCCGGGAGCATCATCCCAGACCGCGTAGGGGCGGCATTTCACTTTTCCTTTCCAGCTCTCGGGGGGATTGGCGAACCGGGCGGTGAAGTGGTGCGATCCCAATCCCAGGTGACCGATTTTAACCAATCCCATATTCTGTGCGAAGGCCGGGGCGGTTTGAGCCGCCACGATACCCGCGATTCCCGCAAGCGCGGTTTTCCCCATGAAAGAGCGTCGTGAATCCATTACCAAAGTCCTTGTCTTGTCAAGTGAATGGTGGAATGCTCTGTACAGGAAGGTAGTATACTGTTTTTCCATGGGATGGGAAAGGAAAAGTTACGGATTAACGCATCCGAAATCCTTCCCTCCGGGGCCGTTAAGCCGTCCTTCCCCCAATCAGGATAACTCCCGCTGTCTTCCTCCCGTCACGGAAGGCTTGATACAAAACACCCCCGTTCCGCATCCCGGAACGGGGGTGTTCATCAACCGCCATGAGGGTTGGCGTCAACACGGTTCACTTTGTGTGTGGGGGCGCTTCGACAAGCTCAGCGCCCGCGCTGGCCGAGCCTGCCGAACCCGGCATCAAAACCAAAGCGACCGTATTACCCTTTGTTCCTTTGCTCCTTTGCCCCTTCATCATGGGAATCAGCGCACCATGAACAGGTATCGTCCCGCCCCGCGGATATTCATGCCGCCCGTTCCGGCCCGCGACGCGGTTCCATCCGAAGCGAGCGTGACCAGACGCTTTCCCGGACGGTCTCCGGGAACGCTCACTTCGGCGGTCACACCATCGGGAATTTCCACTTCCAGACGGTTCACGCTCGGCTCCCAATGCACCCAGACCGTTCCTTTCGGAGTCGCCGAATGGCCCTCGACATACGGGAGCCCGCCCGCGTCCGGGGCGATTCTGATCTTCGCGCCGCCGGGACGGGCGATGGTCACGCCGAGCACCGACTCGTGCAGCCAGAGGAGCGGCGAGGCCCCCCAGCCGTGGGAGCCGGTGGGATCGTCGGGCTGCGCCGGATTGAGTTCGCCGTCTTTCAGGTTCAGATCCTCGCGGCTCACCCAGTACTCGGGCACGGGGCCGCCATAGGGACCCTGGAGTTCGAGCGGCACATGGTTGTTCGCGTCGCCGGGCAGGTAGGGTGAGAAACGCTCCACCAGATGCGCAACCGCCCGCTCGGTCAGGCCGCACCGGCTGAGCGTGGTGAGCGCGCGGTAGAAATAGGTCGGGTTGTTCCAGCGGGTCACTCCCGGCGAGGGAGCGCCGTACGGCGCGGTGAACGCGTACTCGATATCCGCCCGCGCCCGGGATGGAGGGATGAGCCCGGACATGATCGCCACGGTCTGTCCCGCCTGGCTGTACCCGCGCTCGATGGAGGGATCGGCGGGATCGAGACGATCGCCCACGTGCTCCGGGACATTCCCACTCGCCGGGACGATATGGTGTTTCCGGAACGCCGCGGTCATGCGGTCGGCGGTGACGCGCCATTTCCGCGCCTGCTCGCGCTCGCCGGCGGCATCGGCCATTTCCACGCTCCATGTGAGACGCTCGATCATCCAGGGGGTGATCATGCCGCTGGATTGGCTGTCATTCTGGCAGTGTGTGCCAACTCGAATGTCAGCCAATACCTGCGCTGTTCGCCAGACGCCGTCGGGGCCAACGTGGGAGAGCGCGTTTTCCCAATATCTCCGGAGCGTGGTCCAGTGGGCGCGGACCATGTCCGTTTTGCCCGTCCAGAGATAATCGTCGTAGAGGGTCGCCACCCACTGCACGCTCCAGTCGTAGGGCGCGGGGTAGGCCGGATAGTTGCTCGGCGGGAAGGGATGAAAATCGCCGTTGGCCTTCTGCCCCTGGGCGAATGTCCGGATCATGAAACGCCGCAGGAGATTGTCTCCGAACCACTGAGCGGAGATGCGCGCCCGGGGCTGGGCGTCCTCGATCCACTGGCCGTCCTCGCGGCCCGGGGTGTCCACATAGGAATCGGACATGGTCACCTCGGCGTGGATGAGGCAGAGTTTCACGATACGGTCGATGCGCTCGACGCCGCAGGAGAAACTCCCGATCATGTTCACCGGATACTGGCTCTTCACCATCCCGATATCCTTCAGCACCACCCGGCCGTCTTTTGCGAAACGGATGTGGACGGTCAGCCAGCGGGCGGTGCGCTCATCCGGGAATTCCATTTCCTGGGCGCCGGAAGCGGTGATGTATCGGTCGCCATACCCTTTGCCCACCACGCCCTCGGGATTGACCCACCCATCGGGGCGGACCTGCACCGAGCCATCCCGCAGGGAGAACGGAATCTCGCCGTAGCCGAAGTCGATGACTATCCCCGATGTCGCTTCCGCCAGTTTCAGGAAGGGATACCCGTGTACCGGAAGCCCGAAATCGAAGGTGATATAGTGCGATGTTCCCGCTTTCCCTTCGATGGCCACGGTTTTCCCGCTCAGGAGGCCGGATGCGCGGATGGTTTCCCCGGTGTCCGGAGTGAGCCGGGATGTCCGCAGGGCCGCGGCCATGGAGAAGGGATCGTCCGAGACGGGGACCTCGTGCGACGCGGTTCCGGCGGCGAGCACAGAGATCGCGCGCACCGGATATTCCCGCTGACCGGGGGTCTCCACATCGTTCGGCCTGACGGGCCAGGGGCCGCCGCTCACCACCGATGCGGGCTTCCATGCGGAATCGTTGTAGCCGGGATCGTTCAGGTTTCCGGGAAGCCGTTTGCCACCATCCACCACCTGCGGATACCGTATGCGGGGATCGCCGATGAGCCCCACGGCCTGCTTCTCATGCGCCAAAAATTCCGGCGCGGCGATGCATTTCCACGACCCATCGGTCCGTATCCCGCTCCCCTCCAGGTACAGCCCGGCGTGTTTGTTCCCGGAGCGCTGGAAGACGATAATATCGCCCCAGTTGTGGTGCAGAACCAGGATGACGTTCTTCCCCGGACGCAGGTACGGTGCGGCGTCGACCACCTCGGCGGTGATCCGGTCCTCAAAATACCGCGCCACCTTGCGACGTACGATCTCGCCGTTGATCCAGAGGCGGGCGTTGCTGTCCGCCGCGAAGCGTATCGTGGCGTTTTCCGGCACTGCGGGCAGGTCCACCACTTTCCGGAAATACGTGAACCGGTTCTTGGGCGCGATATCGGCGTCCGAAGACCAGATCCACTGCGCGGAAGAGGATGGGGCGGGTGCGGCGAAGGCTGACGGGAGGAACAGGAAGAACAGGGAAAGAAGCAAAACAACGCGGTTCATACGGTTTCTCACGGGATTGGGGTGGGCGATTGGAATAGTGGGTCCATGATAAACGATGGGGGGAGAAAAAGCAAGGGGAGATGGGGGGAGGCAGGCTGGAGGAATTGAATGATTTTACTTGACTCAGGTATGAATTGTGATATTTTGTTTCCTACATATTTACGGTCCCATTCCATCTCTGTTATTATCAATCAGTGCCACCCGCCATGACTGCTTCTCCATTGAGGGCAAGATACACATGTCAAAAAATAACCGACTCCCCGACAACCAGATAACCTTTTACCAGACTTCCGATGGGAAAATCAATGTAGAGGTTTTGTATGCGAACGAAAATATCTGGTTATCGCAAAAGCGTATGGGGGAACTGTTTGACTGCACTGCCGATAACATTTCGTTGCACCTCAAAAATATTTATAACGAAAGAGAGCTTGAAGAGGGGGCAACTACCGAGGTTTTCTCGGTAGTTCAACATGAGGGTTCCAGAGAGGTTACCAGAAAAGTGACCTGCTACTCGCTGGAAGCGATCATCGCGGTCGGCTACCGTGTAAATTCCGAACGCGGCACACAGTTTCGGCAGTGGGCGATCGCCATTCTTCAGCAGTATATCCACAAAGGATTCGCTCTGGACCGTGACCGGTTTACCTATGGTTCCCGTTTCAGCACCCGGTATTTCGATGATTTGTTGGAAGAGATTCGCGACATCCGTTCCAGCGAGCGGATGCTCTATCAGAAAATTACGGATATCTATGCCACCGCAATTGATTATTCACCGTCAGTCGAGATGACCCGGCAGTTTTTCGCCACCATTCAGAATAAGCTTCACTTTGCCATCACCGGACGGACCGCTGCGGAAATTATCGCCGAACGCGCCGACAGCGCAAAACCTCATATGGGTTTAACTTCATGGCGCAAAGCCCCTCAGGGAAAGATATATCCCGGAGATATCGCCATTGCCAAGAATTATCTGAACAAGAACGAGCTTGAATTTCTGAACCGTATCGTGACCATGTATCTGGATTACGCCGAACTGCAGGCGGTTCGAAACCGGCCCATGTATATGAATGACTGGGTCGAAAAATTGAATGCCTTCCTCAAATTCAGCGAATACGAAATACTTACCGATTCCGGAAAGGTCAGCCACGAGGTCGCTTTGGCTTTGGCGAATAAGGAATATGAAAAGTATCGGGTTATTCAGGATGAAAACTATGTTTCTGACTTTGATAGGGAGATAAGGCGGATGATTGGTGAGAAAAGGGAGGACGAATAGGGCGACCGGTCGCTATCGCTCTGGAGCCGGGTCATGCTGTGCTGCCGAGAACCGGTTTGGGGGTGCGATATCGGTGTCCGAAGACCATATCCACCGTGTGGAAGGGGATGGGATGGGGGCGGCGGAGGCTGGTGGCGATTGGAATAGTGGGTCCATGATAAACGATGGGGGGGAAAAGTAAGGGGAGAGAGACCGAAGTACAAGTTATAACCTGCTCCTCACCGCATCCCTTATACTCCGCGCCATTCTCACCGCCTCCAACGCCTCATCCATCCCAATGGGATTCCAGTCCCCCGGATACCGTGCTTCTATCGAATACCGATTCAGTGGTTGAATATCCTCTAATTGTAATCCCAAACTTGATTCACCGCCGAGCAAGTTGAACAGGGTAACCAGGTCATGAGTTTTTGTGAAAGGGATGTTGCGGTAGATGAGAAGGGCTTTGAGATATTTTTCAGCGCATTGCTGGCAGTGAAAGCAAACGGTGTCTGCCGGGCAATCTTCGGCCAGAGTCAGAAGATACTCTGCGGCGAGTAAATCGTGGTCGGCCTTTTCTACCCAGCGCCATACTGCCGAGATGGTTTCAGGCCGCTCGCTCATAGAGTATTCTTCCTTCCCGCACGACATCGTACACAATCGTACCGATCAGGTTTTTCTGGCGTTCGAATTGTTCGGGAGTCATAACAATAATGTCCATCGGCACAAGTCTGTCCGCAAAAGCAAGATCGATTTCATTGGCTTTCTGACGTGTGTTTTCCGCCGCCATCACCACCAGAATATCCACATCGCTGTCCGGGCCCGCATCTCCCCGGGCATGGGAGCCGAATAGGATGATCCTGTCGGGATGAAATCGCTCGATGATCCGGTCCCGGATGGCTTGAATCATTTCCTGAATGTCATTCTGCGATACTGGCATTGGAGTATCCTGTGCGGTTGGGTGGAACTTGAAGGAAAGATATCCTATTGCAAATCGGAACGCAATAGGGATGACGGCCACCACCCTGTTTCACCGTGAACATATTTCCCCACATCTTCAACCCGCCCCGCCTCTCGCCTTCAGCAGAACCCTTGCCAGACGAATCTCGTCGAAAGAATATTTCTCTCCCAGATGATCAAACACCGGCTTGAGCAGGGCGTTTCCGCATTCGGCGAACGCTTTCTTGATGGCCGCGAGGCGTTCCGGTGGAAAACTGATGTAATCGAGATCGAGTTTCACGCCGGAATTGAGCAGCGTTTCCATGTGGCTGAGAACCGTGCTCAACTGTACGCCCTGCTGTCCGGCGATCTCTTCAAGGGGAACCTTTTTCATGAGCAGGTCTCCGGTTATGGCGTAGGAATGCGGTTTCCGGGTTTTCGTGCGTCGTTCCCGTTTGGCGGATTTCTCCGGCCTCGGGGGCGGTTCGATTCCATGCTCATGGACAAACCGGGTGATTTCACGCAGGAACGGCTCCCCGTATTTCTCCAGCTTGGCGGCTCCCACTCCGGAAACGCATTCGAAATCATCCCCGTTCCGGGGGAAATATCTCGCCATATCCTGGAGAGAGGTGTCGCCGAACACCACGAAGGGGGGAACGCCCGCTTTCTCGGCGATTTCGCGGCGCAGGGCGCGCAGTATTTCAAACAATTCCGCGTTGAATTCCGGCTCATCCGCTTTTTCGGATATTTCTGCCGCAACGGCCGCGACCGGACGGACCAGTTCGATCGTTTCTCGGTTCCGCAGGAAATCGGCGCCGCGCGGGGGCAGGGCGTAGACCGGATACTCGCCTTCGGCTTTTGACAGGAGGCCGTGATCGATAAGCTGTTGGAAGATATTCCGCAATGCATTGGCGGTGAACTCGCCCGCAATCCCGAAAACGGACAGGGCGTCGTGCCCGTTCGAGGTTATGGACGGCGTTTTCTCCCCCAGGAGGACGTTCACGATATGGGTGCAACCCCAGCGCTGGCCGGTCCTGACCACCGCGGACAATATTTTCTGGGCGATGACCGTCCCGTCGAACGTCGCCCGTTTCGTCCCGCAGATATCGCAGGAGCCGCAATTGTTTCCGGGCAGATCTTCGCCGAAGTATTTGAGGATATATTTCTTGCGGCAGGTGGTGAGAGTGGCGAAACGCATGACCTGTTCGAGCTTTTCCCTCGCCACCTTCCGCAGGGAGGGGTCTTCGATCTGGTCGATGAAATAGTCATGCTTGCGGACATCGGCATACGTATAAAACAGGACGCATTCGCTCCTCAACCCGTCGCGTCCGGCGCGTCCGATTTCCTGGTAATATCCCTCCAGCGTCTTGGGAAACGTGTAGTGAACGACCAGGCGGACGTTCGGCTTGTCGATTCCCATGCCGAACGCGATGGTGGCGGTGATGATGTTTATCTGGTCGTTGACGAATTGCTCCTGCACCGACTTTCTCTGGGCGGATTCCAT
>CAYRTQ010000074.1:0-6472 GCA_964426865.1 uncultured bacterium | reverse complement strand
CATTCCGGCGTGATAGGCGCGCGCGTTGAACCTGAGTCCGCGCAGCTTTTCCGCTATTTCCTCGGTTTCGTTCCGGGAGAAGCAATAAATGATAACCGATTCCCGGCGGTATTTTTCGAGAAGACTGACCAGTTTCGGGAATGCTTTTTTCTTTTCGATGACCCGTATGTGGAGATTTTCTCGGTGGAAACTGGATACGAATACCCGGGCGTCGGGAATGTTCAGGTGTTCAAGAATATCCCGTCGCACTTTTTCGGTCGCGGTCGCGGTCAACGCGATCAACGGGGTCTGTGGATACAGGCGTTTCAGAACGCCCAGATTGCGGTAATCGGGACGGAAATCATGGCCCCATTCAGAGATGCAGTGCGCCTCATCCACCGCGATCAGGGATACGGTAATACCGTTCAGAAAATTCTGGAATCCCACGGAGGCGAAACGCTCGGGCGCGATATAGAGAATTTTGATGTCGCCTTTACGGGCGCGCCACATCACATCGTTGATTTGCTCGTTCGTCTGGCTGGAATTGATGAAGTCGGCTTCGATGCCGTTGGCTTTCAGCCCGTCGACTTGATCCTTCATCAGGGCGATGAGCGGTGAGATCGCCAGGGTTATACCCGTAAACTTCAGGGCTGGCAACTGGAAGCACAAGGACTTCCCTCCGCCGGTCGGCATCAGCGCGAACGTATCCCCGCCGTTCATCACATTGTCGATGATTTCCGCCTGCAACGGCCGAAAGTCGTCGTACCCGAAATATTCTTTTAACAGAGTTTTCATGGTGATCTGAAAATGCGGAGTTCATTGCGGCGGTTGGCACGATGCCGGCAATAAGGGATGAAATCGAGAAACACGGGGCGATTTTTTTCGAATGCCGTTCCGTGATACGGGCGATGGGCTATATTTCCGGAAAATAGAGTACATTGCTGAAAATAACGCTTACCCACGCCGAATGCAACCGAACGTATCGCGCGCCCGGCAGTGAGATTCCCTCGTGCTTCGAATGGTTGTATTTACTTTGCGTGGAAAGTAATGTTATATTGCAATAAGGCAAACAACCTTCTTCCGGGGACTTTTCTGCAGTTTTCGCTACAAAAAAGTGAAAGCGTACTCGTTCAGACAGGTATTGCGATTTATCCCCGGATTGATCGAAAACCTGTATCAAGAAGGTGGACAGTCAATCCATTCAATGAAGCGGAGAACCGTTTCCCCGTGGGAGCGCATGGCATCCGGCCCTCGGGATCGGACCCGCCTGCGGCACCCTCCGGAGCAATAGATCAACCTGATTTTTGATGGGCAATATGATAAAATGTGAAAAGGAGAAACGACCATGGAAAATCCCATCCCGACCAGAGGCGACACGACAGATGCGGATCGTGAACTCGTTATCACCCGGATTTTCGATGCGCCGCGCGATCTGGTGTGGAAGGAGTGGACGGAGCCGGAGCGGGTGAGACGCTGGTGGGGGCCGAAAGGCTTCACCGCGCCGGTGGTCCAGATTGATTTACGGGTGGGGGGAAAATACCTTTACTGCATGCGGTCTCCCGAGGGGCAGGACTACTGGGGGACCGGCGTGTATCGGGAAATCGTCCCGCCCGAGCGCATCGTGAGCACCGACAGTTTCTCGGACGAACGGGGAAACGTGGTTCCTGCGGCATATTATGGCCTGAACCCGGATTATCCCATGGAAATGCTGGTGACCGTGACCCTCGAGGACCAGGGGGGCAAGACCCGGTTCACCCTGCGTCACGAAGGCAGCCCGTCCGGCGAGGAGCGCGACAGCATGCGGGACGGCTGGAACCAGTCCCTGGACAAGCTCGCCGGGGACCTGGAAAAGCAAAAAGTGAAAGCGTTCTGATTGAAAACCGCGGCGCTTCGCAGTTTTTCATGGGCAGATGCCATGACTGGACATGCCTGTATGTGCCGGTTATACAGACGCTTTGGCGGGGCAAAGAACAATACGGTTCATATATGCTGGCTTCGACAGGCTCAGCCAGCGCGGACGCTGCGCCTGTCGAAGCGTTCCCCTCGCAAAGTGAATCGTATTGGGGTAAGGAATCCTTCACCCCTTCTGCTTCCACTGTACTTTTCTGATGCGCCCAGAAAAGCGCCAAAAGAGGGCGGTCCGGGAAAAGCCAAGGACTCCCCGTGTACGGCATGGCTTCCGGGGACCGCTGAACTCGCTGTCGCTCAAACAGCAGCGGTCCAATGCCCCGGAATCCATACCGTATCCGGGGGGCTTTTCCAGGACAGGAGAAAACCGCAGCGTTACCGTTTACCCGTACAAAACTGCGGAGAACCAAACCGCATCTATCATCCTCGCGTACGCCTCCCACCGTACACAGCGGGAGGCGTACACGTTCCCTTATCGCGCTATAAGCCGGAATATCCTCGCTTTGTCTTTTCCCGCCTCGGTCCGCAGTTCGACCACCCCGTTTTTCGCCGTGAAATTGACCTTTTTCCCCGTATCCACATCCACGATGCCGCCGAGGGTGAACCCGAGATCCGCCAACTGGATGCGGGTGCCGGAGCGCTCCGCCTCGTGGTTGATGACGAAGAGGAAGCCCCCTTTGGCGTTGGCGCGGAGAGATGCCTCGATTTCCGGGTTGGAGGAGCGGATATGCGACCGCAGCCCCGCCTTCGCCGTGATCGATCCGAAGAGGCCGCCAAGCTCCTCGCGGGCCGCGGCGTTCCTGTCCTGGAACGTCTTGAAATAGGTATCCTGAACGCAGAAGCCGAGAAGGTACGCGTTTCCCTTTCCCGATGCGCGGTGAACGAGCGCCGGGCTGCCATTGGCGGTTTTCGCGAGAACGGAGCCGGTGGTGATCGTGCAGGGGCGCGGGCTGACCAGGGTGAGGTCGACCGGATGTCCGAGTACGGAGCCTTTCAGCGCATCGGTGGTAAATATGGATTCATCGGGCGCTTCGGGGCCGCGGAAATCCCATCGAGCCGGTTCGTTTTTGAAGCCGATCCAGTGGCCGGTGCGCGTGATCCGCCCGGTTGCGGCGCTGGTTACTCCGAAAAGATCGTTCATGACGGTCATGGGGCGCTTGTACTCGTCCAGAGAGGGAACGCAGTCGGCGATGACCACGCCGCCCTTTTCGACGAACGAGGCGATACGGCGCGCGGTTTTCTCGGGGAGCAGTTTGACATCGAACAGGAGCAGGGCCTGATAACCGTTCAGGGAATCATCGGTGATCTGTTCCTCGTGGATGATATCCAGTTCACCAAAAGCACGGAGGAAGAGTTCGTAGGAGAGACCGACATCGTAATACTCTTCCCGCATCTGGAGATAGTTCGTGCGGGGAAAGAGCATGGCGGCCTTTGCTTTGACGCGCTTTGTCTTGAGGATGTCGCCACCGGTCTTCTGGATCAGACGGTTCCCCCGCCCGAACGTTTCCCAGTGGAGCGAATCCACCGGAATGCGATAACCGGTGAGTATATAATCCGAACCCGCGGCGATGGCGGTCAGAGTCATCTCCTGCTCGATCCAGTCCTTTTTACGGAGTTCCTCATTCAGGAAACCCTTGAACCATGCCGGATTGTAGGTTTCCACCCAGAAACCGATCTTCTTCCCGTAAGAGTACGCCAGATTCCGCATCTGGGCGAACGTATAATGCATCTGGCTCATGCGCGGTTCCGGAAGCTCCGATGGCGCGCCGAACCGGAAGTCGATGGACAGGTAGGGATAGATATCGTAGACGAACATGTCGGTGAAATCCGCGCCCCAGTGATAGACATCGTCGATCGCCAGTTCCGAATGGGAGCCGTAGCCCGCTCCGAACGTGTTGTGGCTGTCGTGGGTGAGCGTCACAATGGGATTCGGCGCGATGTCTTTCACCGTTTTGTATACCGTTCGCCATCCCTCCGGAAACGTGTCCGACTGGAAGTTGATGACATCCAGCCACTTTTTCGGGTCGTTGCGAATGGAATCGAGATCGGGCGGGAGATCGTACCCATACCGCTCCCGGAACGCCTTCTTCTCGTGCTCGCCATACCCCAGTGAGGCGGGCCCCCAGTGGAACGGCTCATCCTGGAAGGGGAATGCATTGTACAGGCGCGGATAGTCCTTGAGCGTCGTGAGCGCCTTTTCGGCGTTCGCCCGCACTACCGAGGGATATTCCGGAGAGAATACACTTGGTTCGGAGGGTTTTTCCCTCCCGAATAGTTCCAGCGCTCCGGCGTGGTGGGTGAGGATCATCCCCCGGGACTGGGCATAATTGAGGATGAACGCCTTTTCATTGTCCGGACGGTTCACTCCCGTTTCGATGCCGGTGAACCCGTGGGCGATGATATTGTCGATGGTATCGCGGAGCTTCCGCTCGTCCAGCGTTTCCTTCTCGACACGCCAGCCTTTTCCGGAGGGAAGCGGGGAAAACTGCACGACGATGGGGAAGAAATCGAGGTCTCCTGTAAGCGGCTTGATGCTTTTGGCGAGTTCGGCTGCCCTGCTGTCCAGCGTTCCGGCGTCCGCGGATAGGCCCGATGCCGCCGGGATGAGCGTGAGCGCCATTGAGGTGACAAGGAGAAGAATATCGCGAATCTTTTTCATTGCACGATCCTTGTGGATGGTATGAAACTATTCGATGATATGAAGTCCGTCTTTGGAAACATAATGCCGCTTCACCCCGAGTTTTTCCATCCAGGCGCGGACAGTGAGTGTCGCCCAGGGTCCGGAACCTTTCCCGCCGCCCTTGTCGTTGTCCCAGAGCCAGTCCGGGGTGGGCCAGAGGCAGCACGAGGGCCGCACTGCACGGTAGAATTCCTCGCCGACCCCATTCTGGCCGTGATGCGCCATCTGGACATACTCCGCGCGGAGCTTTCCGCCATAGGGGGATTTCAGCGCCTTTTCCCCGCCCTCGATTCCGAGATCGCCGGTGAAAAGAATCGTCCTTCCGCCTCCGGTCATCCGCATGAGCACACTCGAATTGTTCACCGGATTACGGGTGATCTCCGGGTTTTTTATCCCGAGAATTTCGAACTCTACGCCATCCGCTTCCAGCTTCTCTCCAAGTGTATGCTCCCGGAGTGTCAGGCCGGTTTTCCGCAGCGCGGCAAGGAAACGGTCGAGCGCCTGTTCCTCGCCGGGCTCATATTGCGCTATCCATTCCCGTGAGGGGAAGGAGCCGTGGAAGGCATCGATCCGCAGCCTTCCGGGGGAGTCGAGAATGGCGGTCACCGCGTCCAGATGGTCGGAATGGGGATGGGAGATGAACCAATGATGGACATGATCCCCGAGCGCCCCGAGAAATCCCTTCAGATAGGGTCCATCCCCGGCATTTCCGCCATCGATGACGACCACCTTACCGCCCCGGGTCCGGAGCACATAACAGTTCATCTGGGTGGAGGTCTGCGGGGGGAGTTGCCAGAGGGTGAATCCCTCTTTCCCCGGACCGCCGCCGCGCTTGTTCTCCGCGAATCCCGGCAGGGCCGGGAATGCGACCGCCGCCGCGGCGGTGGCGAGGAAACACCGTCTGCCCGTCCGCCCGGCTTCGCTGTCCTGATACGTGTTCCCTTCCGCTGTATTCACCTGAATCCCTTTCCCTAACAGTAAGTTCCCCGTGATGAATTCTCTACACGACCGGATACTTCCCGTATTTCCTCGCGGCCTCATAAAACGCCAGAACGTTCGCCAACGGAACATCCGGCTGGATATTGTGCGAGGGGCCGAGAATGAGACCGCCTCCGGGTCCGACCGTCTGAATGCGCAGCCTGACCTCGTCCTCCACCTGCGCGGGAGTTCCGAAGGGCAGGACTTCCTGGATGTCCATGGTTCCCCAGAAGCTGAGATTGTCCCCGAAGCGGCGTTTGAGGTGGGCGGGATTCATGGACTTGGGCTGCACCGCGTTGAGAACGTCCACCCCGATCTCGATGTATTCCGGGAGAAGCGATTCGATATTGCCGTCGCTGTGGTAGGCGATTTTCACATCAGGATTGATCCGTCGGAACGCCTCGATGAGCCGGGCATACCGGGGCTTGAAGAATTCCCGCCAGATTTCCGGGGAAACGATGAGCGAGTGCTGGGTTCCGAAATCGTCTCCCAGCCAGAGCATGTCCACTCCCAGTCCGGCCAGTTTCGAGCCGGTGACCAGTTGAAAACCGAATATCCGGTCCAGGAGGGCGTGGGCGAAATCCTTGTTCACCATGAGATCGGTAAGAAACGCCTCGTAGCCGCGCAGGTACCAGGCCGCCTCGAAGAGAGTGCAGGGCATTCCGCCCACGATGGCGTGGGTTTTCCCGTGTTCGACGATCAGAGTGCGTGCGGAGTCATACCGGTTCTCTTCACGGGCGTCCGGGGGAAACCAGGAATCGAGATTTCGCTCGTCCGCAAGGGGACGGTGCGCGATCTCGGTGTACCGTCCGCCGGGAATGTCCACCCACCGCCACCCGACGCCCCATTCGCAGGTGTATTCTTCCTCCTCCTCCGCATAGTAGCTCGTGGCGATGCCATGCCATGCCACCAGAATGTCATGACCCA
>CAYRTQ010000073.1:0-15339 GCA_964426865.1 uncultured bacterium | reverse complement strand
CTCCGGGCCCGATTCACCGTCCGCTGATCCTCACGGGTAAGTTCCTCCAGTCCCAGCATGGCGATGATATCCTTCAGTTCCTCGTACTGGGCCAGGGTACGCCGTATCTCCTGCGCGATCGTATAATGCCGCTCCCCGGCGATGAGCGGAGTGAGCATGCCGGACTGAGACTGCAAAGGGTCCACCGCGGGATACAATCCCTGTCCCGCCCGTTTCCGGGAAAGAACAATTGTGGATGACAGGTGGCCAAACGTGCTGACCGCGGCGGGATCGGTGAAATCGTCCGCCGGGACGTAGACCGCCTGGATGGAGGTGATGGCCCCCGTCCGGATGCTGGATATGCGCTCCTCCAGTTCGGATAGCTCCGTGGCGAGCGTGGGCTGGTATCCCACCCGAGAGGGAAGCCTTCCCAGAAGTCCCGATACCTCTGACCCGGCCTGAATGAACCGGAAGATATTATCGATCAGGAGAAGGACATCCTGATGAAGTTCATCCCGGAAGTATTCGGCCATGGTCAGAGCGGCATGCCCCACCCGGAACCGGGTTCCCGGGGGCTCGTTCATCTGGCCGAACACGAGCACCGCCTTGTCCAATACCCCGGCGCCGCCGATCTCACGGTATAGTTCCTCGCCCTCGCGGTTACGCTCTCCGATGCCGCAGAATACGCTCACACCCTCGTGACGGCCGACCACATTATGAATCATCTCCATGATGAGAACCGTCTTCCCCACTCCCGCCCCACCGAACAGCCCGGCCTTGCCGCCCCGTTCCAGAGGCGTGAGCACATCGATGACCTTCATGCCGGTCTGGAAGATTTCGAGCCGCACCGTACGCCCGGCCAGAGGCGCCGGACGCCGGTAAATGGGTCGACGGTCTCCGGGCGCAAGAGCGTCCTTCCGGTCAATGGTTTCTCCGAAGATGTTGAACATCCTCCCGAGGACCTGTTTCCCGACCGGAACCATGAGAGGAGCGCCGGTATCGGTTACCGTGTCTCCCCGTACCAGCCCCCAGGCCGGAGTCATGGCGATACAGCGAACCGTATCACGATCGAGATGCGCCACCACTTCCAGCGCCACCCTGTCTCCTTCCCCGGCCCGCAACTGGTGGAGAATCTCCGGAAGGCCCCCGTAAAACCGCGCATCCACCACATTGCCGCGCACCGCGGAAATCACCCCTCGCCGCGGAATATCATCCGTTTTTGCTCCATCCATCCCCACCGCCTGAATAAAGGATCATACAATATTATTATATTATCTTAAATAATAAATTATATGGTTAAAATCAAGCCATTCTTTCATCACACCCGATCCCGGTCTCATTTCGGGAGAGCCGCGGCTCCCGCGGCGTGCGCCAGATTCACCAGCACATCCCACTCCGCCTTCAATACCCTCCGGGCCTCTTCCCAGGGATTTTCCCTCAATTCGCGCGGTTTGCAGCCCCGTTCAATGGTTGTCCGGTATGCTTCCAGCGCCTGTTCGGCGCATTGCGCCCGCGAGAACGGGAGAGCGGTTATCCACGCTTCCCGTTTCACCAATTCCCGGTCATGGGCGGAGAGCCGGGCCACCCAGTCCAGCGCGGAAACAAACTCGTCCCGGTGGTCTCCGCCCACCAGACGGCCGTTGACGCCATCCCGCACCAGTTCCCGCACTCCGGTTGCATCCACGGCGACCACGGGGACTCCCGCCGCCATGGCTTCGAGCAGGACCAGGCCCTGTGTCTCGGTATGGGAGGCGAAGGTGAAAACATCCATGGCATGGTAGGTATCAGCCAGTTCCGGCCCCTCCAGGACGCCGACCGCGTGCAGGCGGCCGGTCAATCCGAGTTCACGAAATATTTCCGCAACACGATAGTCGGAAGACCCTTTCCCGACCACCAGGAACCGGGATCCCGGTTCATTCTCCAGAAACGCCGCGACTGCGCCGGAAAGGAATTCCACGTTCTTTTCCGGAGCGATACGGCTCACGAATCCGGCCAGAAACGCATATTCCGGAATACCCCACCGCTTGCGGAAGGCCGCTCCGTTCCCCCCGGAAAAGAGGGCGAGATCGATGCCGGTGGGAATCACGTACAGGGGTACGCCCACCCCCCGTTCCCGTAGAATCGCGGCAACATCCCCACTGGGAGCGAAAACCGAATCGCACAGGTTCGCATACCCGGCGGAAAGGGCGACCACAAAGCGTTTGATGACCGATGAATCTCCCGGGACATAATGGGTGTAGAGTTCGTACAGGGTATGATAGGTAAAAACCAGGGGGATGTCGAATTTGGCGGCGGTGCGGAGCGCGGTGTCGCCAATGAGAAAAGGATGATGGGAATGTACAATGTCCGGGCGGAAATCGTTGAGCGCCCGGGAGAGAATTCCCGGAATGGGGAGTTGCACGGAGAAATCGGTGCCGTTGAAATTCTGGATCGCCGGGACCCGTATGATATCCGGCTCATGCTCCGGACCACCCCGCATGACGGGAGCGACGATCACCACCCGGTGTCCGCGCGCCCGGTATTCACGGGTGAATGTCTCGATGGAGCGCTCCACGCCCCCCACAAACGGGAGATAGTTGTTGGTCATCATGAGAATGTTCATGGCGCCCGTTCTCCCGATATAAGTTCCACCGAAGCCGTCCCGTTTTCGGGGAATACCGGATGGAAACCCGGCATCCGGACTTCCACCTTCGGCGCGGGACCACTCCATTCCCCGCTCCAGGCGACCCTGATCCTCTCCGCGCCGCAGGCGATGGTCAACGATACCGGACCGTACCGGGTGGGCGCGGGTCCGAAAGAGAGCGACGCGCCGGGAGTGCGCCACCGGGGGTGAATCCCTGCACAGAGCACCAGACGCGGACTGTATTCCTCCTCATGGACAAAGCAGTTTCGTATCATCATGATCCATTCCGCGGCGGCCCAGGCATGCTGGCCATCGCCCATGCATCCTCCGAGCGTGAGGGGGTGGATCGCTTCCGGCCACTGCCCGGTGGGCGAGGCCAGATCGGCCAGCGCACTCATCAGGTCGAAATACCGCATGTCCCCGGCCCGAAGAAAAATCTGGGCGATATGGAGGGTGAGATAGGGATTGATGCCGGAATGAGTCATATCATGGAAAAAAGCGCCGTCCACGAGGCATTCCTCCGCCAGGTAGCCCGCGGTATCGAGCAGCCGGGGGTCCTCCGCTTTCCAGAGCTGCATTGGGTATCCGGCGGCCAGGGACCCGATGGATCCGCTGTCGAGCCTTCGGGAGGGCGATGGGGGCATGGCGGGCCGCCCGATGCGCCGCTCGGCAAGCCGCAGGGCGCGTTCCGTGGCGTCGAGAAGTTGTTCGGCGGCGCGCAGATATTTCCCCGTGTCGCGGACGCCCCAGGATTTCAGGAGACGGCCCCCCGCGCGCAACCCGGCCACTCCCCAGAAATCATCCCAGAAGTAATAGTCGTTGGGACCGAGATGTTCGGCGCTGTACCCGGCTGGCAGCAATCCGGCGCAGGGAGCGTTCACGTTTTCCGGGATCCGCTTCCGGCATATCCAGTCCAGCGCCTTGCGGACCGGATCCCGCCAGGGCAATTTCCTTTTTCCGGTCAGTTCGCTGAACCGTCCCATCACCCAGAGCGCCTGGCCGTTGGAATCCCATTCTCCGTCCTGGGAGTGGAAATATCCGGAGGAAGTCTGACGCGCGGGGAACCGGTCCATGACTCGCTCCGCCCGACGCTCCAGGCCGGCGCAGAGGAGCGCGTGCGCAATGAACACGGCATCGCGGAACCAGAACCGTTTGTAGGTATAGGGCCCCGCGAATACCTCGCCCGGGCTGTGGAGAATCAGGGTGCGCAATGCCGCGTCGTACAGGAACCGCATCCGTTCGTCCGGGACGGAGAGCGCGCAATGGCCCTCGAGCGCATTCCCCCAGAGTTCGCCCGCGGTGCGTTCGCGGACAGGAGGACGCGCAACGCGGATTTCTCGCAGGGGAACCTCCACACTCACCCGACGGTGGACGCCGGGTTCCAGGGGGTAGAGTGCCGCGGCGGTGGCCATGCCGACATCGCAGGATATTTTTTTACGCTGGTCATCACGGAGAACACGGTGATAGACATCTCCCTCACGGTAGCAGGAGAAGAGGGTTCGTTCGGGAGCGGGATCCGTACGCACCGGAACGCGGTGATTCACTTCCCATCCCCCGCGGTCCGGGAGCAGGGAAATCTTGTGTATGAAACTCACCCCTTCGGGATTGTAGGGCCGCAGAGCCACCACAAGCCAGCCAGGGGAATGCGCGAATCCGGCATAGGTAATACGGCACACCGGAACGCCCGAACGCAGGACCACTTCCGTTTCCGAATCCAGCGTGATATTGCCGAGTTCCGCACGGGTGTCTATCCGCAGATTTCCATCCATTTCCAGACGCTGGGAAAGAGAAGCGAGGCGCGCGGGGATGAGACAGTGCCCGTCCTCCATGACCACCCACCCATCGATCGACCAGCCGTCGAAGAGCGGAGTCACCAGTCCCCGTGGGTCCACCAAAGGGAGCGAGGAATAGCCCGGAATACCCGCCGCGGTCCAGTTGCGATGGGTGAGATTTATATGGGTGACCGAGAATGCGCGGGGGACAAAGGACTCGCTCTCCGGATCGAACTGGCGTTCCACCCAGTAGGGCCATACCCAGTCCAGATTGTGCTGGATGGCGCGGCTGTTGATAAGCCCGCGGGAGTGGAGCACGACCCCGGAGCGGAGGAGTTCCACCGGCGCCCACACTTCGGAGGGCTGGGCGAACCGGTCCATCCGTGAAAGGAGCGCGATGGGGTCGAGAAAGCCGTGCGACCGTGCAAACCGGCTCACCACGAATCTCCAGGGGAACCATTTGAGCCACATACCATCACCCCGCATGCAGGTTTGTTGTTTATATTTATTATATCATGATTTTATACTTATGGCAAGCCATATTCCTGTGCTGGCCCACCGTACCGATAGCCGGAGACCAACTTTGGAGCGTGACCGGTTTCGCGGAGATGTGGAAGAGAAAGGGAGGAGAAAGGGCAGAGCACAGAGGGAGAAACAGTCTGAACCGGGATTCGGGGATCGTGGGATGATCAGATGAGAGTCAACACCGTTCATGTAACCACGAAAGACACGAAAATCACGAAATTTCCCCCGTGAAACACTTATTTTTCGTGTGTTTTGTCTCTTTCGGGAGAGGGCTTTTTCGCTTTTCGGCTCAAACGAACCATAGAAATCATGGCAATCACTTCATCATGTTGAATCCGTTTCAGACAGGCAGGCGGTTTTGGACTCTGTAAAGCGAAACGGCGGGTTTTCAGTCCACCGCGTCTCCGCCCGCATCGTATATCTCGTCCAGGAAAACAGACTTTTCCACCGTCCGGCCCTGCCAGGAATGGGGACGACTCAGAAACAGGCGTTCCCGCGCCCGTGACATCCCCACGAAGCAGATTCTCCGCTCATCCTCGAGATCGCCTTTCCGCACGGGGAACACGCCTTCCACCATTCCGGTCATGAAAACCACGGGGAATTCCATTCCCTTGCTCCGGTGAACGGTCATGAGCCGCACCCGGTCGGAGCCGCTTCCGTCGATCGGGGTGAGAAAGGCATCGGTGAATGCGAGGAATTCGCGCACGGTGGAAAACCGCACAGAGGAGAGGAGAAGCTGGTTGATATTCTGCACCCGGGCGTCGTCCGGGCCGGGTATTTCGCAATCGGAAACATACCGGTCATACCGGAGCGCGTCGCGCAAAGTCTGAATTGCCTCGGCGGCGGTGATCACATCGATACGCCCGGACAGGGATTCAACGATCGAGACGAATTCCTCCGCCTTTCCGCGAATCCGGAGATTCTCCGGCTTCAATCGCTTCAGTCCCTCGAAAAGATGGAGTCCCGCATTCCGTGAATAGGCTTCGAGCGAGCGGAGAAAGGATTTCCCCAGCCCTCTTCCGGGGATATTGAGCACCAGCCGCACCGCGCGGTCGCCCGCATCGGAATCGGGGTCGAGCGCCAGACGCAGATGTTCGAGCAACGCCCTGACCTCGGCGCGTCGGTAAAAGTCCACCCCGTTCCCGCTCCGGTAGGGTATTCCCTCCCTGGTGAAACATTCCTCGATCACCCGCGACTGGAAATTGGCGCGGTACAGTACCGCCATATCGCCGTAACGGCGTCCCAGGGCGACGAGATTCGCGATTTCGACCGCCAGAATGAGCGCCTCATCCTCTTCCGATCCGGATTCCAGGAGCGTTACGGGATCTCCATTCGGAAGACGGGCGCGGAGATCCTTTTCGATCCTCCGACGATTGTGACGGATGAGATTGTGACAGGCGTCCAGTATTTCTGGAGTGGAGCGGTAGTTCTCGGCAAGGGCGACGACGCGGGCGCCGGGATACATTTCCCGAAACCGGAGCAGATTCCCCATGCCCGCGCCATTGAAGCCGTAAATGGATTGCCAGTCATCCCCGCACACCCACAGGCTGGAGTCACGATCCGGTCCGCCCGCGAGAAGGCGAATCACCTCCATCTGCGCCGGATTCACATCCTGAAACTCGTCCACGAGGATATGGCGATACCGGCCATGATACATTTCCGCGAGGCCGGGATGTTCCCGGAGAAGCCGCGCGGTTTCCAGCAGAAGGTCGTCCAAGTCGAGAAGACCGCGCCGGGCCTTTTCGCGCCCGTACTCCCCCGATGCCGCTGCAACCCAGAGCATCGCGCTGTCATCACCGTACATCGACCGCATCTCTCCGGTCGTGATGAGATTGTTCCGGGCCAGCGAGATTTCCCGCGCCGCCGCGCCCGCGGGGATACCACGGATACGGAGTTTCCGCAGGACGTCGCGGACCAGGGCGACCTGCCGGCGGCCGTTCACGAGTGCGAAGGGACTGCCCTCTTTCCGGAGGAAGGAATAGCAGAAGGAGTGAATGGTGGACACGGTCACCCGCCGCGCTTCGGACTGAAGCGCGGGAAGAAGGCGTGCGCGCATCACACCCGCCGCGTCACGGGTGAATGTCAGCCCCAGAATACTTTCCGGCGACGCCCCATATTCACGGACCAGGGAGGCGATGCGTTCCACCATGGCGAGGGTCTTGCCGCTCCCCGGAACGGCAATGACCGCGCAGGCCCCGGTACGGAATCCGGCGGCCTCACGCTGGCGGTCATTCAACACGGCCATCCGCGTCCTCCCCCTCCCGCCCGGCGAACCAGGCGTCACACTGTTTCCGGTACTCGCAACGCTCGCACTTCCATGAAGTGTCGTTGGGTATGAACACGTTTTTCATGATTCCATCCCAGATACGCCGTATTTTCCGGACCGCCCTGACTTCATCCTCGACGGTCCGCACGGAATAGAATTGGCGATACTGCGGGATTTTCGTTTTGATGAGGCAATCGAAGCGGAGGAGAATCTCGCGATCCTCGAATCCGCCCGCGCGCACCGCCATTCCATAGACGGTCAATTGCAGGTTGCGGTCCACCTCTTCCGAAGAAAAGGCCCGGCTCGCGGTTTTGAAATCGGTGACCACAATGGTTCCGGATGAGTCTTCCTCCACCAGATCGACCACCCCGATGAGCGGGGCCGGAACGCCCTTGATGCGGAGAAGAAAAGGCTCCTCGACGGCAAGGACGCGGAAATCGTCCTCCATCCGCTCGTGGTAGACGGTGAGAAGGGCTTTCCCCATTTCCCGGAGTGATTCGAAATCCTTCCCCTCGCCATAACGGATGTCCGGGCGGTTTCCCGTCTCCTCGCGCCAGCAGGTCTCGAAGTTTTCGATCACCTCGGGGAGAGGAGGACGGTTCCCCGCCTTCCGCGCCTGGTGGAAAAATTTCAGCGCCCGATGCACCGCGACCCCGAGCAGGAGCGAATCGGAGGTAAACTCCGGAAGACGGCGTTCCACCCGGGAAAGCCGGTACCGCAAGCCGCACTCCGCATAGTCGTTTATGGAGGACACCGAAAGATGGGGCTGCTCGCGCAACTCGTGAATTTCCATGTGCGGGAATTCCTTGAAACGCACCCTCCGCCCCCTCTCATGATACCCGAACCCGCAAGCGGCAAGGAAGACCCGCGTTTCGGGCGCGGGTCTTCGGCTTTACCGCCGCGAGAGCCGTGTTCTTTCGAGGGGGCCGGGAAGGCGGGGTGGTTACGCGGTCTGCTGGAGGATTCGAATCAGCGCTGAGGCGTCGCGGATGGTCAGGGAATCGAAGGAAGCCCCGAAATTATCCTTGGCCATGCGTTCCACTTCATCGTCCTTGATACCCCTTCGCTTGCCCAGGTTCAGGATCGCCCTGCGCTGGGCGTCGCTCATCCCCGGGATGGATCCGCCGGATACGGGAACCGGGCGCTCGGCTCCGGGCTCCGGCGCGGAGGGCGCACCGAACATCGACTCCACTTTCGGGCGCTCGTAGACGGTCTTCCGCGGGGTGTGCGACGCATCCTCACCGATGACTTCGTTCAAATCACCCAATTCCTCAAGGCAGGTGATTCCGATATTGGTGAAATCACGGAGCGCACGTGCCTTGGCGCGGGTACTCGCCATGCGGATGAGATGCTTGGCGACCTTTGGATTGCAGTTCTGGGTATTGGCATCGCCGAAATCGACGAAAGTCTCCCCGGTTTTGGATACCGCGGTCGCCCGGCAGATGGCGAGAGAATCGTTCTCCTTGGAAGGGAACTGGACCAGTTCCACTTCCAGACGATGCAGGCCGCGCTGGTGCGCAAGGTCCAGAAGGCCGGAATAGAGCACGAAATCCTTGCCGTCGATTTTCTTGATGAAATCCTCGGCCAGCTTCGGACGCTTTTTCATCCCGGTGACCTCGGACCGATTGGCCCCGCTGAGCACCGCGCCGATATGCTCGCACTGATATTCAGCGTTGGTTTTGATATTTTTGGTGAAATCCGGACAGGTGCAATAGAGCGTTTTCCGGTCATCGTCCATCACCAGAACCTTGTAGAGAATCCTGCCATCGGAGGAATCCACGTAGAAGATTTTCTCGTCGGACTGGAATACATGCAAGGCGTCCGGTTTCCCGATCTGTTTCTGCACTTCAGGTGTTGCCATGTTACTTCCTTTATGATTCACAGGGAGTTGTTCCGCATCCGGAACCGGTGTTCGTCCAGAGACGGTCCGGATGTGTTTTTAGGACTCATCACCCGGTGAATGGTTCCATTTCGCCCGACGATCAAGGCATCAGCTTTCTCGTTGATTTTTATAGAGTTATACCTGGTCGAGAAAGGGTTCATATAAAAATCACGAAAAAGCGATTTTCATCGATCCGGTTCTGGAAAAAACCTTGAGTTCTCCGGAATACACGGTGCGTCGCAGGGGGCGGCGGTGGAGGTTGGGGGGCTTCCCGGCTGAGCGGCGCACACCCGATGCCAGCAGGGATATATCGGGAATCCGGCATACGGTTGGTACAGCCGAGCCGGGGAAAATTCCCGCGCTACCAGGCCGCAGCAACGAACATTCGATGTATTCCGAGCCTTGCGCTGCCGTCGAGAAGGTTCCGAAGGATAAATAATTCAGTTTCAATTCGAAGTTTCTCTGTAAAAAAGGGATAAAAAAAGCTATTTTGCCCTATCGTGGAAAGCAGCCCCTTACGGCCCTTCGGAGGAAATCTCTGTTCCCGCGCAAGGATAAGGAACCGGGGGGTTTTGAGTATCGGGATTTGCTGTAATGATCCCGCAGCCCTCCGGCAGACATGCGACACCCGTCTCCGCCCACGAAAAGCCGCCCATGTGCATACATTCGCGTATCCGGCGCTCATGCCGGTTCCATGAACCTGTAATCCGGAGATTTCCAGCATGAAACCGCTCGTTGCATCGATAGCGATCCTCCTGTGCGCGGCATCCCTGTCACCGGCCCAGAGCGCACCCGCCGCTTCGCCGGACGCGCCCAAATGGTCCAAGCGGGTCCAGACCGTCCTGGATACGGCAAAACCCCTTCCCGTTTCGCGGGGCAGCCGTCTGCCCCTCTATCTCTGGCCGGCCATGGATCCCGGACAACTGGACGACTCCACCGCTGAACTGCTGGTGCGCGAACTCGACCGACGAGGAGTGGGACTGGTCTGTTCCTGGTCTCCGGAGAACCGCGACAAGAGTCTCGCCCAGGGGTTGGCCATCGCCCGCGCCCAGAAAAAACTGGGCGTACCGGTCAATGTCCACGCCAGTTCCTGCATGTACTCCTTTTTCAACGGGGATGAGCGCACCGCCCATGTGGACGCCCGGGGGAAACCGTTCTGGGACGATTCCTTCGGCGGCGGCAAAATGGGTTGTCCGTTCGCCCTCGATTTCCGCAAGGACCCCATGCGCGCGCGGGTGGATATGTTCGTCAAGGCGTACAAGGACGCGGGCATGAATCTGGATTTCATTTTCACCGACTGGGAGGTCGACGGCCCCATCGAGTTCAACCGCGCCTGGGAGGCCTCGAAGAAATGCGTCCGCTGCAAGGAACACATCTCCAATATCGGGGATTTCGGGGCGTTCCAGAAATCACTGCGGGAAATCCGCAGCGACCTGCAACGCTACGCGCTTGCAGAGCCGGTGCTCGCCGGATATCCCAAGGCGCTGGTGGGAAATTACGCCGTATATCCCAATGACGGATACCGGTACTGGTACGATTATTTCGAATACTATGTCGAGGGACAGCCTTTCAGGGCGGATCAGAAGGCGAAATACCGCAAATGGTACAACGATTTCCCCGAAACGGGATTCACGTTCGCCATGCCGGTGGTCTACACCTGGTATCCGACCTACAACTGCTCCTCGTCGCGAGCAACGCGGGAAAGAGCACGCCCTCGAACATTCCCATCATCTCCTTCGTCCACTGGACCACCACCGCACCGCCAGAAAAGCCGGACCCCGGGGTGAAGCAGTTCAGCGGGGAGAAATACCAGGAACTGCTCTGGCATATGCTGCTGCGGGGGACGGACACCTTCTTTCTCTGGTGTGTGGAAAGCGAGAACGCAAAGGAAATATCCCTGCTCCATCCGGTGTACGCCGCCGCACAGCAGTATGGAGAATTTCTGGAAAAGGGAACGCCGGTCACCTTCGACGTCCCAACCCGCCCCGGGACGGTGGTTTCCGGGCTCAAGCTGGGAAATCGCGTGCTGGTCCGCCGCACCGATTTCGGCGGCTCATCCGGCACGGCGAGTCTTATGGTGGACGGGAAGAAGCTTACGGTCAAACCTTCGCCCGGTAAATGCCAGATACTGACGATACGGTAGGAGACGCGACACCCGACGCGGCTTCACACGGAAATTAACAAAACAAAGAACAAACAGAGCAAAAAACCGTACTTCGCGCCCGGAAAGCGGATGCCCTGAGTGACGCTAATGATTTGCGGATCATGACGGAACATTCGTCTGATATCTCCGTTCAAAAGAAGCGCTTGTTAAAGATCGTCCGGTGTATTATTTTTGATAATTGCACCGTATCACACGGGCGGAACGTATTCCTGGCCCACAGGATCTCCTCTCCGTATCCAGCGTCTCAGAATCACTGTTTTCCACCTATTAAATCCGGGGAATGCACACCGTGAACAGGGAAATAAAGGATAAACCGCATACCTATCCCCTCAGAATCACCGACACCACCCTTCGAGATGCGCATCAATCCCTCTGGGCAACCCGGATGCGGATCGATGACATTCTGAAAATAATCGACGTAATCGATTCGGTCGGCTATTACTCCCTGGAGATGTGGGGAGGAGCGACGTTCGATGTATGTATGCGGTTTCTCCGGGAAAACCCTTGGGAGCGTCTGCGCAAAATCAAGGCCAAGGCGGGAAAAACGCCCTTGCAGATGCTGCTCCGCGGCCAGAACATCCTGGGATACCGTAATTATTCCGACGATCTGCTCGACCGGTTCATCGCTCTCGCCTGCTACAACGGCATCGATATTTTCCGGGTCTTCGACGCACTGAACGACACACGGAACCTTGAATACGCCATCCGGTCCATCAAGCGTCACGGCGGCCATGTGCAGGGAACGCTTTCCTACACCATCAGCCCCTATCATACCATCGAGAGCTTTGTCAAGGCGGCCCGCGAACAGGTCGAGATCGGCATCGATACCCTGTGCATCAAGGACATGGCGGGCATTCTCTCCCCCATCATGGCCGAAAAACTGGTCTCCGCGCTGGTGGAAGCGATCGACGTTCCCATCCAGCTCCACTGCCACTGTTCGAGCGGAATGGCCTATGCCACCTATGTGGAGGGCGTGCGCGCCGGGGCCGGAGCCATCGACTGCGCCATCTCCCCCATCGCCGGGTTCAATTCGCAGCCCCCGGTGGAGACCATGGTGGCTATTTTCAACGAAACCGAGTATCCGACCGGACTGGATGTCGACGCCATGACCCGGGTCGCGAAGTATTTCGATGAGATCGCGCCGAAAATGCTGCCGAATCACAGTCCGCTGCCCATCATCGACCCCGGAATTCTCATTCACCAGATTCCGGGTGGAATGATTTCGAACCTGCGGTCCCAACTCTCCCAGCAGAAGGCGCTCGACCGTCTGGACGAAGTGTTGAACGAGGTGCCGAAAGTACGCGCCGACCTCGGGTACCCTCCCCTGGTCACCCCGACGAGCCAGATCGTGGGGACTCAGGCGGTCATGAACGTGCTCACCGGCGAACGCTACAAGATTGTCCCCAACGAGGTGAGAAATTACCTGAAGGGTCTCTACGGCAGACCGCCGGGACCGGTGGACGAGGAATTGCTCGGAACCATCCTGGGAGGGGATAAGCCGGTCACCCATCGCCCGGCGGACGATCTGGAGCCCATGCTTCCCAAGGCGGCTGAAAACCTGGACTCGAAGCTCATCGAACGCGAGGAAGACATCATCTCCTACTGTCTCTTCCCGGAGCAGGCGCTGGAATACTTCCAGTGGCGGAGTCTCCCGGTCGAACAGCGCCCCCCCGCTCCCGCCGAACTGGAACTCAGCGCCCGCATGGAACCATCTTCCGGGCAGCAGACACCCGCGGGTGTGAACCGGTCCGCCCAATCCGCCGCACCGCTCATGACTTCCGGCGATTATCGCGAGATCACCGATCTCATGACCCGCGCGGCCCAGTTGAACATCACCGAACTGGTTATCCGCAAAGGAGCCGCCGGGTTGTCGTTCCGGACCGACAGCAACACAACCACCGTTTCTCCCGCGGATTTTTCCGGCGTTCCTGATGTTGCGCCGGAAGGTTCGCCGGAGCGGGCGGAATCGCCCCGCGAATCCTCAACCGGAACGACGGATGAGGCGAAGGCAACCGGGAAAACCATCGATTCCCCTCTGGTCGGAAAATTCTACACCTCGTCCGCGCCCAGCAAACCCGCTTTCGTCAACATCGGCGACACTGTCAAGGCGGGCGACACGGTGTGCATCGTGGAGGCCATGAAGCTCATCAACGAGATCAAGGCGCAGATGGACTGTGTGGTACTGAATATTCTGGCCGCCAATGGTGACAATGTGGATAAGGGCCAGCCGCTTCTGCTGGTGGAAGAAATCTGAAACAGATACAATCTGTTCCATGCGAGAGGAACCGGGGGCATACTCCCGGTTCCTCTTTTCATATTGGGAAGCAGGTCACGGATACGGGTTTTCGACCGGTCCGGGAAGAATTCCCATCGCTCCTCCGTCAAACCACCTCGACCAATCCCTTCCCATCATCGCCATCCCTTTGTACCATACAGAGTTATCTTCGTAAGCCGTGCATGGCATGCATAGCCGGGGAAAACTTTATCTTGATTTCTTACAATATTTAAAGTAATATTATATTATGTTATTATTAATGACATTCTTGCATGCAAACCGTGAGACATACTGAGAATGACCGTTTCCCATACCATCCGGACAAGGAATCTTCGGCGCCGCGGGCCCATTGCTGCCACGCGTATCGCAACGGCATGGCTGAAAAAAAACCAAAGACCAATTCCCGGCCACAGGGGTGATAAAGCATTCGATTCCGCTCTGAACCGGTGACATGCGTGATGGAATTAATGAACCCCAATGGAAGATTTTAACCCGCTTTTCACCGTTCCGATCATTCGACTCTGCGATTCAGGACGGCAGCATGCTTTTTCCCATATTTTCTCGGAATTCGTAGTATGACATCATTCCGGACATTCGAACCAAAAAGCGGGCCAGTTGACAGGTCAACGGGAGCGCATTCTGCGAAAACCGGGGTTCGCGCTCCCCGGTGATGCGCTCTTTCCACGGAATACGGCGTGAACAATATCCTTCACGGAAGGCCGCCATCATGAAACACACGGTCAGGGAACTCTTGAAATTCAAACTGAGAGCGAAAGACGGCGAGATCGGAAAAGTGGAGGATTTCTACTTCGAGGATACGAACTGGATGCTCCGGTACGTGGTAGTGGACACGAGTTCCTGGCTCACCGGACGCCACGTATTCCTCTCGCCATATGCTCTCGGTGAACCGGACCGGGATTCGCGAACCATTCCGGTCAATCTCACCCGTCGCCAGGTCGAGAACAGCCCGGATGCGGGAGCGGACAAGCCGATCTCCCGCCAGCACGAGCATGCGCTGCACGCCTACTACGGATGGCCGATATACTGGGGTTATCCCGGTGTTTTCCCGGGGTTTATTCCGGTTCCGCCGCGCGACCTGGAGATTCCGGACGAGGAGATCCTCTATAACCGCCACCTCCGGAGTTTCGGGGAGATGAAAGGATGCCGTGTACAGGCCCTGGACGGCGGGGTGGGCCATGTGGAAGACATGATTCTGGAACCGGAAGAGAAGAGATTCAAATTTCTCGTTGTGGATACCGGGCGCTGGCTTTCCGGGAGAAAGGTCCTCCTGACGGTGGAACTGGTGAAGAGTATCGACTATCCGATACGGGAAATCCGGGTAAACACGTCCTGCGATCTGATCCGGGAGAGTCCGGAATATGATCCGTCCATTCCCATGGATGAAGAATACGAGAACCGGGTACTTGAGCACTACACCCACACGGCGCAATCCAGATAGAAAAATGCGAAAGGATATGCCGATATCGCATGGATAACAAAAATGAGAATAGAGAAATGCCGGATCATCAGGCAAAGGATGAGCAACCGGCGAAAAGAGGATGGTTTTGGGGGTATCTCATCTGGTTCGTCGTCCTCTGGATGGTATTCTCTTACCTTTCCCGCATGAATACTCCCGGAAACGACACCACGATATCATATTCCGAATTCAAGAATCAGGTGCGAAACGATATGGTGTCCGCTGTAACCATACGGGGAGATGGAATTACCGGGAAATACTCCAAACCGTTCCGCCCCGGTGCGGCGGACAAGGATACCACCAGTTTCCTTACCTTCCAGACCACCCGGCCTCCTTTGGAGGATCCCGAACTCATGCCTCTTCTCGAACAGAAGAA
>CAYRTQ010000072.1:0-15403 GCA_964426865.1 uncultured bacterium | reverse complement strand
GGATGCATTCCCCACGAATCCAACGAAATTAATCCGGAATCCGCTCCCGTTGTCCGTGGATCGCGCATCCCGAATTTCAAGGATATCTCCCTTTATAATATGAAGCGTGTCTCCCGCCGATACAACCATATTTTTACCGGCGGTCCGAATTTCAAAATCCTTGATCTTTATAGGGGAAGCTGCCCGTACCGGCGGTTTCTCTTCCGCGGAATGGGCGGCAGAGACCTCGACCCGAACCTCGCCGCACGGGAAGGAGTCTTTATATACCTTGATGACGGTCGGTTTGTCGATGGTCACCACCCGGTTCAGATCGTTGGACTTGCCCTGCCCGATAACATCGATGGACAGCCCGCGCTCGTAATTGGCCACAACGGATGTCACAAGCATGGCCGTACCGGGCGGAACGGTAAAAAAAGAACCGTTCTTCACCGCGAACGGCACCGCGTTTCCGATGACGTTGATGACCAGGTGATCGAGTTCCGGCACGGGAAGATACACGCTGGGATGCTCGGGGATGATCCCGAACTCTTTCATGAACGCATTGATGGCCAGCGTTTCATACCGTACCTTGATCTCCGTGGAAGAGATGCTTTTCGACGTTTCGATGCCATAAGCGGGGATGCCCACCATGGTCAGGGCGTGGTATGTGGCGCTCTTTCGCTGCTCCTTGTGACGGGAATTGTCCGCCGAGGTGTTGTGATTGTTGAACTGGAACCGGTGATCGGGGTTGGTGACACTCCGGTTGATGTCCTCGATCACCCGACGGGCGGGTTCCTCCAGATCGATTACCTTCCCCTTTGCCGTGGTATACCGGTTGGTATCGGCGATAATGGACTGGCCGAACCGGTCGGGATTCCGCTGGTCTGAAATATATTGGGGATTATAGAAACCCGAACCCTCGTGCAGGTTCAGGAGAATGTCGCTTTTCTCCATGAGACTGTGCAGGATGGAGACGATACGGGAATCGTAATCCTCGCCCGGCTCCTTCTGATCGAACTTACGGTTCAAGTCGCCTCCCGCGCCGCGCTGGTTCTTACGGATGGAAAAAAAATTGGCGCGGGGGACCAGGATCAGGTTGCCCTTCTCCAGGAGCATGTCGGCATAGAGATCGGCGGCCAGATATCCCCCGGGTTCATCACCCTGGATGCCGCCAATGATCATCATGGTGTTGCCGGGCTGTTTCCCATCGATGAAATAGATGGTCAACTCGTGGTCGGAGTTTTCCAGGTAGGTCACAGAACGGGTTTCGCCGTACGCCGCGGCGGAGGTGAACATGAGCAATGCGAACAGTGTAAACCCGAAGCTGTCCGGAAAGCCGAAACGCCTGAATAAGCGGAATGATGTCATGGGGAAGAGGACCTCGTGTTCTGTCCGACGGTGAACTGTTTGTCGGTGAGTATTTTCCCGTCGGAGGAATAGACGAGAATGCGAAGCTTTTCCACGGTGAGACGCGGTTCCTCCTCGCCGATGGTGACCGATACTTCACCGCCCTCTGAGCGGTCGTATATTTCGCCGTTACGGTAATCGACCGGAAGCCCGTGGAAGACCGGATTCCGTGGATGAATGGAGAAGCTCCCGGATCCCGCCGCATCCGGATTCGCCACGATCCAGAGATAATAGAGTTCTCCGGGGGCGGTATTGGTGAGTGAAAAGGAGACCTCGGTTCCGCCTTCCCGCGCCGGAGAAACGAACAATCCGGAAATTTCAGGGCGGGGGGCGGGAGAACCCGTCGTTCCGGGAGACACTATTCCCGCCGGGGACTGCGCCACGGGATTAGAAGCGAACATGCGCCCCCGCGAGGCGGATGAAACGGCCATCAACAGCCCGTATCCGGATGCTCCCGACAGCATGATGAAGATGGCGGCAAGCAGAATGAAGAGGGGAACGCTGATTCTGATCACCAGCGGACGATGCGGGTTTTTCAGGATGAGGAGAGTAAACGGCGGCTTTATCATACTATTTCGACTTCTGGAACAATTCCGCGATAATTCCCCAGTTGCTGTTTTCCTTTAACAGATACAGCGTCTTGGTTCCCATATTCGCGACATTGTCCGCCGCATAATCTTGGAAGAACTGCACCACCAGGCCGTCTTTCTGTTTCAGAACGGTAATGTCTTCGAGCTTTACCCGAACCGTACCGTTGATTTTCGACAATCCCTCTTTCCGCGCTTTCCATTTGTCGCGTGAAAGGCCCTGTGAGGAAAAGGACGTGGAATAGTATCGTATGTAATCATCGATGCGCTTCTCTTCCCAGGAAGCGCGCCACTGTTCGATCATGGCCAGAATGGCGCGGCGTTCGGTCTCGATTTGCTCACGGGGAACCGTATTCAAGCGGTCGGTGATGATGAGCGGGGTTTCCTCGACATTGATATAGTTGCTCAGCTTCTGGATCGTCTCGTTGGTGGTCACCACACATCCGTGCGTATCGAGCAAAGGGGTGGACTCGAACGGCTCATCGGTGCCGTGCAGCCAGATTCCGCCGCCGTCCTTTCCTTTCAGATCGTCGATGAGATTGGGAAAATCGGTGACAAACGCCAGATCGCCGTACTGGTAGGCGTTGGGTTTCCCCACCTTGCTCTCGATTTCCGGGCGGGTATACTTCCTTATGAGAAAATATACTCCTTCCGGGGTGCGGAGATCGCCGCGCTCCCGCTTGTCGCCGACATTCTGCCCGGTCTTGCAGGAATAGGTCTTCTCGATGATGCATTTCCCGCCGTCATACTTCAAAAGGTACAGCTTGTGTTCCGATTTGTCCACCAGGAGCAGGTACGGAGATTTCCCGTGATATTCGAGCACAACATCGGTCTCGAGTACCTTCATCCCTTTCTCCTGAGCAGCGGGAACCGGAACGGGCGTCGGGGCTGGCGACGGCTTCTCGCGGAGGGGCGCGGGGAGGTCGATCTTGAGCGCCAGGCAGGCGCGTTTCAACTCATCGGGATTTACGCCGATACTGACTGCGGCTTCATCCAGATTTTTGGAGGAATCCAGGGCCTTACGAATGGACGCCGTTGAAATTTTTTTTATAACATCTATATCAGAGAGAGGACGTTCGGCGGAAACAGTAAAAGCAAAAACAGCGAATATAAGCGATGCTGAATATACTACGGTGGTAGAGAATTTCATGGCAACGGATACCCTTCACATCTCCTGATACACCGTGGATCATTTTCATTTGGGGTGTATAATAGGAAATTTTCCCCTTTCTGTCAAGGTTTGCCGTGCATTATTTCCTTTCTTTACGATTGGCCTTCTCCCCGTTTCATCGTATATTCTTGAAATACCTTCATCTTTCGTATCGGGATATAATGCATGGAATATGCGATCATCCTTCCGGTTCTCTGCTGCCTGGCCTATTCACTGTTGGCCGCTGTCATGGCCGCCGCGCTGTTCCGGGTCCGCCGGGTGGACGGCGATGCCAGGCCTCCGGTCAGTGTCATCATCGCGGCCCGTAACGAGGCCGCAAACATCGAATCATGTCTCGATTCCCTTGAATCCCAGGATTACTCTCCCGGACGGTACGAGATCATTGTAGCCGATGATCGCTCGACCGATGAAACCCCGTCAATACTCCAACGCCGCGCTGAACGCGGTCAAAACCTGCGCATAGTGACCATACGGTATACCCCTGATGGAATTTCCCCCAAAAAGTACGCCTTGGCGAACGCCATCGGACAGGCGAGCGGTGATATCATTCTCCAGACCGATGCGGACTGTACGGTTCCCCCCGGCTGGATTTCCGGCATGGCGGGCCGTTTTGAGCCGGGAGTGGGACTGGTGGCCGGTGTGGCGCCATACCGCCGGACCGGTGGGTTGCTCAATTCCTTCGTTCGGCACGAGTATCTCTGGAACGCCGCCCTCTCCGCGTCATCCATCGTCCTGGGTCACGGCACGCACGCCAGTGGCAGAAACATGGCTTTCCGAAGGGACATATTCGCCGGGATGGGTGGTTACGGCGAATCGGCGGGAGTGATTTCCGGCGACGACACCCTGCTTCTCCACCGTTTGCAGCGCACCGGCATCGCGCGGGCGGTCACCATGCCCGGGATTTCCACGCATGTATATACCGATTCTCCCCCGGGTTTCGTCGCTCTCCTGAAACAGCGACTGCGTCACATGTCCACCGGAAGGTATTTCGAACCGTTCCAGATCATCGCGGGAATCGTTGTCTATGGCTTTCACGCCGCCCTGATTCTTGCCCTGTTGTTGTCCCCATTTTCCCTGACCGCCCTTATTCTCTTCACCGCTCTTTTCCTCTGGAAATCCGCTGCGGACGCGCTGGTTTCTTTGACCGTACACCGCACGCTCGGGCTTGAAGTGGAATGGAGCGCATTCCTGCGGAACGAGTTCTTCCTGCTCTGGTACATGGCGCTGATACCGGTCGCCGGACTTTTCGCGCCGGTGAAATGGAAATGACCGGATGGATGGCGGCAAAACGGCGAAATTACATCGTGAAAGAAACATTGGAGGAAACACAAGTGAACACGGATCGCCCGTTTCCGGCAGTTCGCAGCTTTTCGTTGCGTGTATGGCGCTTCTTCCCTATATTTCCGCGTCATGGATAATTACACGGAATTGTCACTAAAGGAGAAGAGTATGAAACGAATCATCGGGGCCGCGGCGCTCATGTTTTGCATGGTGTCCGCGGTGCAGGCGCAGAGCACGGCGGGAACGACATACACCGCGCCCTCACCGGACGCACCTGTGCCATCGAGTATTAACCGGAATCTCAACGGTCCCATTTTTCGGGATATCACCAGGCAATCGGGGATCCTCCATAACGGGCACGGGAAAATCACCCAACTGGTTGATATCAACAAGGATGGCCTCCTGGATGTCTACCTCAGCGTTGTGTATGGCCGCAATAAAATATTTATCAACGAGGGCGGACTCCGGTTCCAGGAAATAACCGAATCCTACGGGCTCGACTGTCCCTACGACACGCATGGGGTTTCCGCGGCCGATTTCAACAATGACGGGAATATCGATCTGTATGTCGCGAACAATCCTGAAGATCTCACCATGACCCGCGGGACCGGCATCAACCAGCCGAACATGTTCTATATCGGCAACGACGAGGGATTCATCGAAAGCGCGAAAAAAACCGGCGTCAACGGTCAACCCCTCAACTACGGCTGCGGAGTGACCAGCGCCGATCTGAACGGGGACGGTCTCCTCGACCTGTATGTCGCCGAGGGAGCCTATCGCCTCGGACCCGACTGCGCCAACTCGCTTTTCATCAACAACGGCGACGGCACGTATCGCGATATCGCAAAGGAGGCGGGAGTCGCGGATGACGGCGGCGGTTATTCCTGCGCTTTCGGGGATTACGACAACGACGGGGATGCTGATCTTTTCGTGGGAAATCTCGACGAGGGCGGGACGGGTGCGCGCCATCTCTATCGCAATGACGGCAACCTGAAATTCACCGATGTCACCAATCTTCTCGGCGGCCCCGGCAAAGGGTACACGGTTTCCAGTTTCTGGCTCGACATCGACAACGACGGCGATCAGGATTTGTTCCTCGCGAACAGTTCCGGAGAGGGCCCCGAAACCATCAATCCGCTGTATTCGAAAAATATTCTGTACCGCAACAACGGCGACGGGACGTTCACCGATATCTCCAAGGAATCCGGAGTGGACATCCAGACGAACAGCCGCGGCGCGACATTCGGCGATATGGAAAATGACGGTGATCTCGATATCTATGTCACGAACAGCCGCAATGAGTCGCTCATACTCATCAACAACGGCAGGGGCGTGTTCGCCGAATCCCACACGAAAACCGGCGGCTCGGTGTATTACGGCCACGGATGTGCGCTCGGCGATCTCGACGGCGACGGCGATCTCGACATGGTGGTTGGAAACTGGCGTCGTCCGATGATGAAAAATCCCGGATTCTGGAAGACCTTCGAGAACCTGACGAACAACAAAAACTATATTCTGCTCGATCTCCAGGGAACCGTATCGAACCGCTCCGCGGTCATGAGCAAGATCGCCCTCTACGATGCCGGCAAAGCCAAGACAAAGTCGGCGCTCCGGGGATACCGTGAGCTGACCGCTGGAAACGGAACCTTCACGGGCAACCCGCTCCAGGTCCATTTCGGCGCGAACGCGGCGAAGAAATACGATATCGTCGTGACCTTCCCCTCCGGAAAGGAAACCGTGCTGCGGAACATCACTCCCGGACAAAAACTGAAAGTCGTTGAGCCGAAATAACGGGTAATCAAAGGATATACAAAAGTCGCCTCCGCTGGGGGCGATTTTTTTTGTCTTTCGGATTTAATGAAATGATCGATACTGATTGGTGGACAGTCAAGTCGATACCATTGGGTGGTCTGCGTTTCGACAAGCTCAGCGCCCGCTGGCTGTGCTTGTCGAAACCGGAAGAATGGATGGACTCAACCCAATGCTATCCACTTGACAGATCAGTGGCGGAAACCTTGCGCGCTGCCGTTTTGCGGAGTCGAAGCCAGCTTTTTAAAGAGACCGAAGCGAAAAGGAAGGGAATAATTATGGCTGTGGTGTATTGTGGCAGGAGAGAAATGGTTTACCGAGATTGAATGGGCCAAAAAAATACCCCCCGGAATTCGAGGGTTCATTTTGTTTGCAACTCTATGTCTTTCAATCTGGTGCGCCCTGAGGGAGTCGAACCCCCAATCCTCTGATCCGTAGTCAGATGCCTTAATCCATTGGGCCAAGGGCGCACTCGAATGAACAGTGTAAATATACACTTCCGGGCTGGAATTATCAACACATTTTTCAAACAAACGCGGGAAAAAGAAGCGGATAGCCCCTGAAATTGTAATTTATAAGGTAAAAATCACCCGGTTGTCATCGTTCTTTGAGGGTAAACCGGAAATCGCAGCAGGAGTCTCCCCGCATGATCGTCCGGGTTCGGGTCATTTCGATCCGTGGATTGAAACCCCGCGCGAACGATGCGTCACGGCAGCAGGAAAGACAGAAGCCGAAATCACGAATTCCCATTTCCTCGTACAATTCAGCATACCGGCAACGAACCACACGAAAAACAAGCTGATCGCTCGTTTCCTCCATATCCCGGATGATAATGGCGTCATCCTTCGCCCAGTTCTCGCAGATATACTTCCGGAACGCATGCAGGGTATTGCCGCCGCAGGTTTCCGCAGATTTGGCTCCGGCGGCCTCCGCGTCGGCCTGAATCGCGGAGGTGGCGATTTCCAGCGCACGATCCCGGCCCATGACCGACGCATAGCCGCGGATAAGGTTTACCGCGAGCGGCGCCTGGATTTCGCGGCGTTTGATGAGACTGATGACCGGCTCGGCGGGGGATGATGATTCTGTATCCATTTTTTTCTCGATCCCGGAGGTGAATGTGTTGTCGGATGAATGTGATCCCGGCGATGAAAATGCCGGTAAAGATTGGGGGCGCGGAATCATTTCTCGGCGGAAGTGAATCCTTTCCGGATGGCATACTTGGTCAGTTTCACCACATCATGGCAATGCAGTTTGTCCATGATATTCTGACGATGGGAGGCCACGGTTTTGATGCTCAGATTGAGCGAGGAGGCGATCTCCTTCGAGGAGTTCCCTTCCGCGATGAGTTGGAGTATTTCACGCTCCCGGTCGGTGAGGATGGAGGAATCATCAGGGTCATGGGAAACCGGACGCCCCTTGAAACCCTCGATCACCACCGAAGCCACTTCCGGGCACAGATAGCTCTTGTTCCGGACGACCGCCTGGACCGCCTGAACGATCTCTCCGAACGCGCATTCTTTCAGGAGATACCCGGATGCGCCGGCATGGAGCAGTCCGGAAACATACTCCGGGTCGGAATGCATGGAAAGGCCGATCACTTTCACATCGGGATCGTGTTCCAGTATCTTGCGGGTGGCTTCCATTCCGTTCATGCCCGGCATGGAAACGTCCATGATGACCACATCGGGTATGAACTGGCGGACCGCGGCAATTGCCTCGCGTCCGTTGTCGACTTCGGCGACCACCTCCATATCCGGATGTTTTTCCAGGAGAGAGCATAGACCGTCGCGAATAATTTTATGGTCATCGGCCAGAATAATTTTGATCTTCATCATTTTCCCCTTTCCGGGATGGAAAGCTTTCGAGTGGGATACCGTGGAGAACGGTTCAGGGCGGCGAACGCCGGGATGTGAAAAACAGGGGGATTACATAGGGCTGAAATTCTGGTCTCTTTCGTCATGGCAGGGGAATGTGCGTCAAAGGTCCCGTTGATATTGATGTCCCCGGAGCAGCGGTCAATCCGGAAGGCTGTAAATCGATGCCGAAACAGTGTGGGATAATGAAAAAACAAGCGTGAATATGGCAATAGAAATACCGAGAGTCTATGTAAACGAAATTGCCGCGCAAAAGCAATAGGTAAATGTACGGAGTTTTACGGGAATATGATACCGGTCTTGCCGCCGGTATTCCATAAGGGGGATAAAACGCACTGGTAACCATTCCCGGCGGCTCGTTCCACGGTTCCCGCGGCAACCGGGAAGCATCAATTCAAGAGAACGTGACGAGCGCCGATCCCGCTTTCGACGCGCGACAATCATCATGACATCCTCCACTCATCATCTCCCCATCATAACCCTCGAAAACCGGTTCCAGAGCGGATTGTCATCCTCCGGATGGACGCTGTATACTATCAGCGTTACACATCGGGAACGGTCTGGTACTCAGGAATAGCGAAAACGTTCCACGGTTTTGCCACAGACCTTTCCGCGGATCGGGACCCGAGTTTGCAAGGAATACCTCGCTCACCCGTGCTATTCGATACTGCCGGACGCCTTCTTGGAAGGAAAGGGCTTTTCTCCCGGATATATGAAAACCTCCCGATTGCAGGCATCGCCGTCCAGTCATGATAACGCCGCCGTTCTGACACCGGTAACGGACGTGAATCACGGTGACCTCAACACGGGACATCCGGTTGAACGTGCGGCGGGAGTGGGAGATATACGGAATAGCCAACGGCGGTTCGCGATCAACCTTGTTGCCAATGGCGGAAACTTCCTCATCAATATTCTCATCGGGATCTGGTTTACTCCCTACCTGATTCATCACCTTGGGGTGTCCGCATATGGCCTGATTCCTCTCGCCCTGTCCGTAGTGACCCTGATGAGCGTCGTTCCCAATGCTTTGAACGGATCGGTGGGAAGATTCCTCACCATCGCATTTGAGCGGAGAGACGCTCCGGAAACCGCCCGCATCTTCACCGCCTATTTCTTCACCAACAGCGCCCTTGCGTGCGTTCTCCTCGTTCCGGCGGTTGTCGTTTCCCTGAATGTCAATCGGGTATTCAGTGTCCCGGACGGGTATGACCAGCAATTCATCGCGCTTTTTCTCTGCACCGCGGGGTTCATCGCTCTCACCATACTGGGCAGCACATTTTCACTCCCGGCATTCTGCCTGAACCGTTTCGAGATCACCAACAGCATCGCCGCTCTTGGGAATGCGGTACGGATCATCGTGATCGTGACGATGTTCACGTTCTTTACCCCCCGGGTCTGGCATTTCGGTTTCGGCCTTCTCGCCGGGGCCCTGTCGACCGTGGCCGGATATATCCTTGCGTCCCGTCTGCAGGTCCCCGGATTGCGCATCAAGCACCGTATGTTCCGGTGGGAAACGGTGCGTCAATTCGCCGGTATCGGGGGATGGATGGTGGTCAGCCAGATCGGAACCCTTTTGTATTTGGGGATCGACCTGATGGTGGTCAACCGGTTCGTGGGAGTGAAGGAGGCGGGAAGCTACGGTGCCGTGCTCCAGTGGTCGGGACTTTTGCGAAGCTTCTCCTGGGTGATGACCGCGGGATTCGTCCCGACCATCTTCGCGCTCTATGCCCGGAAAGAACATGCGGAACTGGCCGGATATACAAGACGGGCGGTAAGATTCGTGAGCCTTCTCCTCGCCCTGCCGGTCGGTCTCATCTGCGGCCTTTCACAACCGTTGCTCACCGTCTGGCTGGGACGAGAATTTGCGTATCTGGCTCCCCTGCTGGTTCTCCTGACTTTCCACCTTTCCATGAATCTCGGGGTGAGTCCCCTTACATTCCTTCAAAGCGCGAGAGGAAAGGTGCGGACCCCCGGCATTGTTACCTGTCTCATGGGATGCTTGAATGTCGTTCTCGCCATCCTGCTCGCTGTCAGCGCGGGATGGGGGGTGTATGGGGTGGCGGCTGCCGGGGCTGTCATGCTTACCGTCAAGAGTGTGTTTTTCGAACCGGTCTACAGCGCATGGATCATCGGTGAAAAATGGTGGCTCTTCAGCCGTGAAATCCTGCTTGCGCTTCTCATGACGAGCGCTACCGCGGGAGTTGCGTTCCTGATCGCGAGCGCCCGGAATATTTCGGGATGGACGGGGCTTGTCATGACCGGAATGGGGATAACTCCTTTGTATGCCATCCTGGTCTGGGTTCTCGCTTTCAATAAAGAGGAGCGGGAGAAAGCGCTCCTGTGGATCGGAAACATGCCCGGTGTCAGGACCGGGAAACCGGGTATGGATTGATGACGAATGGTGAGAAGGGGAGTGATGTCAGGCTCCGTTCTCTCCACTCAGGAAGAAAGGGTGTTCCACTGATTGTATGGGTATATGTATTGTCCCCCAATATTGGCTGAATTTGGATTCGCACAATTAGGGGATTACCCCCTAATTCTTTCGCGGTATCGAATCATCGAGGTCCGGTTCGCCGTATCGCTGGCAAACTCGTTCTAATCAGAGATAACAGGGAGAGAGACTGTGGAAACCCCGGAAGTCTCGATTGTGGTGCTTTCGCATAATCGGGTTGGAGAACTGAAACGGACCATTCCCCGTATCGCCGGTGAGATGAACAGGAATGGACGCGCGGAACTGATTGTCGTGGAAAACGCCTCTACCGACGGCAGCGCGGAATTTCTGGAGGCGTTCGCGCGCGAACACGGAAAGAGCGTCCAGATTATCCGGAACGAACGGAACCTGGGAGTCGCGGCAGGACGAAATATGGGATACAGGAAAGCGGACGGGAAATACATCATCAGTCTCGATGATGATACCCACATACCCGCGGGGTTGCTGGAACAGACCGTCGAAGCGTTCGAGAGAGCGCCTCGGGCGGGAATCATTGTTTTCCGGGTCCGTCATCATGTTACACAAGCGGAACAGAATCCTCACGGCGACTGCGGGCTTGAGGTGGCGAATTATCACGGCGCGGGGCATGCGTTCCGGCGCGTGATGTTCGACCGGGTCGGATACCTTGATGAACGGTGCATTTTTGGGGGAGAGGAACTGGAAATGTCCATCCGGTCCCGCATTGGAGGGTTCGAGATACGGTATTGTCCGGAAATAGTGGTTGAACACAATTCCGTGAGAAGGATGGAGCGAATTGAACTCGAACGGCGCATAAAATGGAGATACAATTACACGCGCATCCTCTACAAATATTTCCCGGAACCCACCGCGCAATTGTTCAGCCTGAGACTCCTGATCCCCGATATGGCCTACTGTCTCCATAATGGAATCCGGCCATTGTACTTGCTGGTGCGTGAATTCCTGAGAGGAAGAGCGGATGGTAAATGCGAGTATACGCCCCTGCCCGCCAAACTCCTGAATTTCTACCGTAATCCCGCGCTTCTCCCGGATATGGGGAACGTTCCCCTGACCACAAAAATGCGCCGCCGCATCAGACGTTCGTTTAAACGTATGATGCATCCCAATTCCCGGCAGCATGTTGCATCTCATCCGCAATTATCGTTTCAAAACGGAAAAGAAAGGGTTGAGACACGGGAATAACCCTTTCCTCGCGACAAACAAGCGAATACATCCGTATTCAGATGGTTTTGCCTCGGCGCTCATTTTCTTCATGTTCTCCGCATGCAACCCTTTGACCGTCACCGTCCCCCGATGTTCTCCTGCGCGATGGAGCGAATCCCATGGACTCTCCGGAATCCATTCAGCGTCCGGTAAAAAGGAAAAACGGCATACTCATCGAATGCCTGCTCATGGCGTGCGTAATCTATTCCCTGGTCATGCAACTGCCGGAGATGCGCGATTTCCCGTCCGGGAAAGCGATTCTCTACCTGGGATGGATCGTCCTTCCCGCATTGTGCGCCATGAATTCGCGCATCGTTTTCAACCGGGCCGCCCTGGGGATGTTCTGCCTGCTTCTGATATTCGACGCCTATAGCATATTCATGGCGGCTTTTTTTTCCGGCGGATATCTGGAGAACAACCTGTTCCATTCCATCAACACCACACTCGGTATCTTTTTCGCCGGATATCTGCTTTCATTCCACCTGAACACGTATCAGCTTTTCCGGGTTTCCGGAATATATGCGGCAACCGTCTGCCTCCTGCTCCCATATATCTATTATCGTCATGCGGTCACGAGCGGCATATATGAAAGCAAGAATTCATTCGGCCCGATCATCGTCTTCTCCGTCATCATGTTGGCCTTCGCGGACACGGGAAGAAATATTTTCCTGAGAACGGGGAAATGGATTCTGATCCTGCTTTCCATATATGCCATCGCGGGAATGAACAATCGCGCCTCCCTGGTTTCCCTGTCGATTCTCGCGCTGTATTCCATCATTGTGACCCCCAATTCCCCAAAATGGAAATTCTCTTGTGTTTCAGCGGTCATGATTGCCCTGATGTATGGTTTCCTGAGCGGATCGATCACGGATTGTATCTCGGACATTGCCCGGCTTGACCGGTTCAATGGGGACATGGACGCCCTGTCCAGCGGACGGATCACCCTGATCACGTCCCAATGGAGCAATCTCATCGCCCATCCGGTTCTGGGAATCGGCAAGGGATACGTGGAGAACTTCCACTATTCCGCTCTCCTCCAAGTGGGGATGGCCGGGGCGATTCCGGTCTACCTCCTGTATGCATTTCCCCTGTTCCACTTTACGTTCCGCCGGGGAATCGGAAAGTCGGACCGGCTGTACAAAATGGTCGCTTTCATGGCTCTTCACGGCGGGGTGATTTCCGTGTTCGAGGAACTCGCTCCGTTCGGGCAGGGAACCGCGTATTTCATTCTCTGGCTTTTTGCAGGGTATGCGGTCCGCGCGGGGAATCCAGTAACGGTTGAAGCGGAGGGGGAGTCCGACTCATCTTCGGCTCCCGATGCGCCGCAGGAAATTCCGCTCTCATCCGCGGGAACGTACGAAGAGGAAGCGTCGTCACGCAAAAACATCTGCGCGTAACCGTCCGGTCCGTGAGAGATATCCGCCATGCCGCAAATCCATCCCATAAAGTCCATTCTGGCCTCGATACTCGCACGCACCGGGTTGTACGCTCCTTTGTTCCATATTCTATCGCGGCGTCCCCATATCCGCGTCATCAACTATCACGATACCCCGGAATTTCACCGGGATATGCTGGAGCGTCATTTGATCTGGTATCGCTCCTTCTATCAGCCGGTGAACCGTGAAATGCTCGACAAATTTCTCAAAGACGGATTCTGGCCGTACCGGAAACCGGGTATCATCATCTCTTTCGATGACGGTTTGTGGAGTAATTATGCGGTGGCGGTTCCCCTGCTGGAAAAATATGGATTCTGTGGATGGTTTTTCGTCCCGGCGGCATTCATCGGGCGCCCGGTCAGAGAACAGGCGGGGTTTGCCGAGCAGAACAAGATTCAATACTCGGAAATCCGTCCGGACGGTCGACTGGCCATGAGCCGGGAGGAATTGCGCGACATGGCCGCCCATCACGTCATCGGGTGCCATACAATGACCCACTGCCGTCTGGGAGATACCGTCCCGCCGCACCGGATGTTCGTGGAGGTCGCCCTGGCGCGCGCGGTCCTGAGCGAACGTCTGGGCATGGATATCGATACATTTTGCTGGGTGGGTGGGGAGGAGCGCTCATACAGCCGGAGAGCATCGGAAGAGGTCCGGAAAGCGGGCTACCGCTACGGATTCATGACCAACAATCTCCCGGTGACCATGCATTCCGACCCCCTGCAACTACAGCGAACCAACATCGCTTCCGACTGGCCGATCCATATCCTGCAATTCCAGCTTTGCGGCATTCTCGACATTCTGTATACCCGGAAACGACGGAGAATTGTCCGTCTCACCGGACGCGAAAGTCCGGCCTTTCCCGGTCCCATTGATCCGGACGAAAATGAACCGTACCCGGACTGCCGGGACTCCCAACAGTCCGACGAAAGCATGGTAACCCGCCATTCGTGAGTTCTTGTCATGGCGCAACCACGTATCGCGATACTCACCAACATTCCCTCCCACCACTGGTTTCCGTGCGGGGAGGCGCTGCACCGATTGCTGGAGGACCGATTCCGGATGGTTTTCCTCGATCCGGTCAGCCCGGAACGACTTTTGCTCGGCTGGGAAGACCTCGGGAAGGGCCTTTCCTGGGTGATTCGCCCCTGGGAATCGGAACGGGAGCGGCTTCGCATGGGAGAATGCATCCGCTCCTTCGATGCCGTTATCTTCGGTTCGATTCCCGCCGATCTGGTGCGGGGGAGAATCCTATCGGGAAAACTGACTTTCCGGTATTCCGAGCGTATTTTCAAGCGGGGGTTCACGTTCGGGTTTCCGTGGTGGTTCAATCGGCTCCGTCGGGATTACTGGCCGCTGGACCTCCCGAATCATCACCTGCTGGCGAGCGGGGCCTATTGCCCCGGCGACTTCCGGAAAGTGGGGATGTTCCGGAACCGTATCTGGAGATGGGGATATTTCACCGGGGTCCCGGAAACCCGACCTTTACCGCGATTGGGCCCGGAACTGCGTCTGCTCTGGGCGGGCCGCATGCTGGACTGGAAACGGGTGGACCTTCTTCTTGAGTCCGCGCGTATCCTGCGCGCCCGGGGACATTCTTTCCGTCTGGACCTGATCGGGGATGGGCCGGAAAAGCTCCGGCTCCAGGGATTGGCCGGGAAGTACCGTCTCGATGGCAGCGTGATATTCCATCCGAATACGACTCCCGAGCGGGTGCGGGAGGCCATGCGCCGGGCGCAGGTGTATCTCATGCCGAGCAATGGCCGGGAGGGATGGGGCGCGGTGGTCAACGAGGCGATGGCGTCGGGATGCTGCGTCGTTTCCAGTCGTGGGCCGGGTTCCGCTCCCTGGCTGATCGAGCACGGAAAAAACGGTTATCTCTTCGAGGACAGCGACTTGGATGGGTTCTGCGTCCTGCTGGAATCGCTGCTGGATAACCCGGAGCGATGCGGATGGATAGGCCTTGAAGCCTGGAAGACGATGGTATCTATCTGGAGTCCCGAACAGGCCGCGGTACGACTGGTCGCGCTTGTGAACGGACTTTTGGGGAATCGCCCCATGCCCTTTTTCGAAAACGGCCCCTGTTCGAAGGCGGTGATGTAATCCCGCGGGAAAAAATTACTGTAACACATTGTGGTACACATCGAAATCTCGGGGGCGGTCATGGATATATAAACGCCTGCCGC
>CAYRTQ010000071.1:7353-15484 GCA_964426865.1 uncultured bacterium | reverse complement strand
GACCGGCTGCGGGGTACGGATACCGGCCACCACATCCTCGCCCTGGGCATTCACCAGGTATTCGCCGAAGAAGCGGTTGTCGCCGGTTGCCGGGTCGCGGGTGAACGCCACGCCGGTGGCGCAGTCATCGCCCATGTTGCCGAATACCATGGCCTGCACGTTGACCGCGGTGCCCCAATCCTCGGGGATGACGTTGAGCTTGCGGTAGGTGATGGCGCGCGCGCCCATCCAGGAGCCGAACACGGCGTTGATGGCGCCCCAGAGCTGCTCTTCCGGTTTCTCCGGGAAATCCTGGCCCTTGCGTTCCTTGATCATGGCCTTGAAGCGGTACACGAGGTCCTTGAGATCATCGGCCTTGAGGTCGGTATCGTATTTGGCGCCCACTTCCTTCTTCTTGGCGTCCATGATGACCTCGAAGGGATCTTCCTCTTCCTTCTTCTCCGGTTTCATGCTCATCACCACATCACCGTACATCTGCACGAACCGGCGGTAGGAATCCCAGGCGAAACGCGGATTGCCGGAAGCCTTGATGAGTCCCTCGACCGTAATGTCATTCAGTCCCAGGTTGAGAACGGTATCCATCATGCCCGGCATGGACACCCGCGCTCCGGAGCGCACGGAAACCAGCAGCGGGTCCGCGGGATCATTGAACTTCTTGCCCATGACCTGCTCTATATGCGCGATGCCTTCCTTGACCTGCTCCATCAACTCGGCCGGATAATTCTGGTTCATCTTGTAATATACAGTGCACATTTCCGTGGTGATGGTGAACCCGGCGGGGACCGGGATGCCCATGCCCGCCATTTCGGCGAGATTGGCGCCCTTGCCACCCAGAAGATTCTTCATTTTGGCGGTACCTTCCGCGGTTCCGCCGCCAAATTTGTAGACATACTTCTTGGACATTGTACCTCCTTGAGGGATAAGGAAATAGGAAACACTCCGGAGAGTTCTATACAGAAAGCGCGGTGATGGTTCGCATTCCTTTATAAATACAGATATAAAATATACCGAATATGAAACGTGATGTAAAGGAAAGAATCGCTTCGAGTATGGGTTTTTTATTCCGGCATTTCGCACATAACTCCATGAATGTTATTTAGTTAGTGCGGTTGAACCCCGTGGATGGATACGGGATGCCGAATTATCATTATCGAACGGACGACAACCCCATTCGCATCCGCCAATCTCCCCGCGGGACCGCATACCGTGATCCGGGATGGTTCCGGATGGCAACGGCGCAAAAACCGCTTCCGGAATCTTTCTCAACAGGATATATTCGGGGAAAGAAGCGGCATCGGGCAGAATGGTGTTCCTGAAATAACCTTCGGAGAGAGGAACGGTATGCGGAGAAGAAATTTCATTGCGGGGCTTTCCACACCGGCTCTCGTTCTGGCGGCGGGAAACACGGCCGCGGTGAGCGAAAACGGGAAAAGCGAGCGGTATGGCGTCTCTGCGGTCAAACCGGCGGTGATCACCCGCATCGGCGATAAAACCCTGGAGGAACTCCGGGATTTTCATCGCAAAGAGCTGTTCGACGAGTACATCGCGCTCTGGCTCAAAAGCGGGATCGATTGGGAGAACGGCGGTTCGTTCCCCGAGGCCAACCCGTCCGGAGATCCCTCCAAGTCCACGGACAAGGAAATGTATTACCAGGGGCGCGCATTGTGGGTGTTCTCCCATATTTACAATCACTTCGGCAAGGACGACCGGTTCCTCAAGGCCGCACGGCTCACCCGCGATTTCTGCGTGAAGAACTGCCGCGAGGGGAAATACTGGATATCCCGATTCACCCGCGATGGAAAGAAGCTGGAGGGGTCGTTCAACATATACGGCGACATGTACATGGTCCTGGGGCTTACGGAATACTCCAAAGCGGTGAATTCCAAAGAGGACCTGGATCTCGCGGTGGAATCCGCATATGGAGTCATGGAGCGTATCGTCTCCCCGTCCTACCAGCACCTGAGCGGCCACGGCGGCTGTCATGAGCCGGGGACCAAGCGTCTCGGCACCTGGCAACATTTCCTGAGCACGCTCACCCCGCTGCTCAGGACCACCAAGGATGACGGAGTGGATATGATCGCCCGGATGTGCGTACGGAACATCATGGAGCGTCATTACCGTCCCGAACTGGGGGTCGCCTTCGAACACCTCGACGATCTCTTCCAGCCGTTCAAGCCGGACCCGAAAGACAACCACCGGGTCATCTCCGGCTGGCACAGTATTCAGGCGGCATGGATGTGCATGGACGAGGCGCTCCGTCGCGGACACACCCGCATGTTCCTCGACGCCATGGAGATGGGACGTATGACGCTGGAGAAGACCTGGGTGGATGGCAAGAAATACAGCGGTCTCATCAGCATCGGCAACCCGGAAGAGAAGCCGCATGAACCGGCCACGTTCGACGGGATCGCCTCGGGCGCGCTCGATGACGCCCTGATTTTCTGTCTCCTGGCCGTCGAACACACCCAGGAAACCTGGGCCATCCAGTGGTATGACAAGGTTTTCAAAACCGGTTACCGTAACCCGGAACGCTGGCGTCGGCGCTGCCTTCTCCACCACCCCCGGAGGCTTTTCGTCAGTCTCAATCTGCTGGACAACATGATCGCCCGCGGCGGGAAGGTTTCGAACTTCCTGGAAAAAGCGTAACGTTCGCCACAGCGTCGGTATTCCTGTAAATTCAAAAGCGGCGGGAGAAATCCCGCCGCTTTTGTCGTGGCCTCACACCCGTCGCACCGGCGCGGGAAGCCCCGCGCCGGGTGCGCAAAATGTCTCCAGCCGCACGCCCGCGAAGGAGCGCGCCCGGTTCAAGATACCCGGAATGCTGTGGTTTCAATCCACGCGCCCATAATGGGCGCGGCCCGCCATGTTTTCGGCGCAGCGGTCAATCCATTTATGTTTCAACCCACACGCCCGCGAATGGGGCGCGGCACAGCACGAATGATTGGCTGACGGTGGTAGAGTTTCAATCCACGCGCCCGGAAAGGGCACGGCTGGTGCAGGATGCCATCGTTACCGGTCTGAATCCGCTGCCGGCGGACTAAACGGTAGCGTCTTCTCAGATGCTCACGTTACAGAATTTCGAGAAGTTCCACGCCTTTGGGCACGGCGTCACGGTTGATTTTCACGGTGTAATCCCGGAAAGAACGGGCGGGGAATTCGGTATTTGTGATCCTCACGACATCGACCAGGTCGAAAAGGGTATGCGCCGGCGCGTTTCCGACTTTCGAATCATGCCGGAACGCAATGAGCCTGCGGGCGCTCATCTTGCCCCGCGACGCCGAACGGTCGTGATCGAACATATTTCCGAGCGCCTCCCAGAGGAGCGCCAGGTCATCCTCGGTGAACCCCGTTTTCTGCGCGTAGTTCGCGGAGATGTATCCCTCCGCGCGATAGAGGCCGTAGGGAACGATGTGCTTGCGGCCCATGGTGCGGTTTTCGCCTTCCTGTTTCGCCGCCTCCTCCTCTGTGGCCACCGCCATGCGCGTAACCGTGAATTCGAGCGGAGTGACCGGCTCGACACTCCGGGCGAAATTGATCTGCACCGGCCCGGTGACAATTCCGCAATTCGTTTTCAGCGCCATGACCGCGCCGAAGGTCCGTACATCGAAAAAATGATCGCACATCCAGATTCGCGCGGCCTCCACCTCGTCGGTGGTTCCCTTCCGGCCCTTCTTCCCGCCCCCGTCCCCACCGGCGGCGACGTTCACCCCGACCGCATGGTGCGCCTCATGGTGGAAATTCATGAGTACCGCTTTCTCCTGCACATAGATACGATACGGGGTCAGATTTTCGTTCTTCATCTGCACGTAATTCCTGATTTTCCGTTTGAGGCATACATCGGTAACCAGGCCGTGATTCGTTTCCGGATCTATGCGCGGCATGTTTCCCGCGTCTGGATCGCCATTGGGGTTTCCATTCTCCACATCGAACAGATACACAAACTCGTAACGGTTTCCTAATACCGTTCCCACGATGGCTTCTCCTTGTTATGAGAAATCGCCGATCCATTACGGATATGTTTTCTGACGAGGTCGTTTCGTTGGTGGTAATACCCGATGGCGAAAAGGCCCTGGTCTTCCACCGTCATATGCACCGGCAGCCGTTCCGCGGGCAAAAGCTCCATGATCTCTCCGATGATACGGTTATAGGCATCCCCATGCCCGCCACGGGCGACATGGTGCTGATTCAGACGGAGCAGAATGGGAAACACCGTCCGGGGTGTCGCCGAGGCCGAACTGAAATACCGGTCCTTGATGGTTGTGTTGAGTTGTCCGCCCAAGGCGTCCTCCTGGGCGCGTTCAAACACAGAAAACAACCTCCCCAAGAGATACGCGGGTTCATTCTTTGCCTTGTCCAGAGACATGGGTACCTCCATGTTATGATTTCTGACCAGAACGCCCTTGAGAAACGACATGCGATAATAATTGATCTTCAGCGTATCCCGTTTCCTGTCGTCCTGTTCCGAACGTATCCGTCCGATCAGTGCCGTCAAAAGACTATCCGGGTATTTCCCTCCGGTGAGAATGGATCGTATCACCGACCCCCCAAGCAGCGGAGAGATGTTGTCGAGTTTACCCTGCAACGCGGTTTGGGAGAGAAGCCGCAAGATTCCCGGACAATCCGGTTCGCTCTCGAACTGTTTCTCGATGCGCATGTCCCGGTAATGCCTTCCAATCCGCGCCAAGGTTTCTCTCACCATGCTCACCTGCCAGAATCGCACCGAAATGCGGGCCGCGTTGGGTGAAAGTCCCAGAATGTAAAATTTCATTTCCCCATCTCCATCGGAAACAGGGGTTTCCCCCCGGCAAACCATATGGAGAAAGGCTCCGATATCCTTTGCTTTCGCCCGGTCGCCTTCTGTTCCGCCATCCCTTTTCTCCGCGGGAGGGTTTAACAGGTAAAAGAGCATATGTTCCATCCGCGATGGCCGCTCCGTCCAGAACACCGTGGTGGCGTCCGCGATCTGCATTTTCTGGCCGCTTCCCGACCGGAGCAGCCAGTTCAGTGCAGTGGTGTACGCGAAAGCCGCGTATTCCCCGACCGGAGCGTTTTCACCCTGTTCCTTTCCATAGGAGCAGAACGCATCGAGATTGAAACTGATGAGGCTTGCGCCAGATGACTGCGCTCCCCTCACCCCATGCAGCGACGGGTGAAGTCTCGCGGTCGGGATTCGTTCTCCGGTGACCAGGCACATGCCGTTGCCGCGTGTTCTCCGTGTCCTTTCCTCCCGGAGATACGCTTCCCGAACATCCTTCCGTTCATGGACGAAGCCCCGATCCCCGTCCAACCGGAAAACCACGTTCGTTCCAACTATTTCACTCCACCGGTCGAGCGTTTTCGCCCGGGCGGGGTCCCATCCGTCCGCAAATTTCAGAACCGCCCGCATACCGGCGTCGTTCATTCTGTCTCCCACCCGGTGAAGACGGGCCCGGAATGCCTCGAATGTCTGAAGGGTACGGGCGGGTTTCCCTTTCGCATCCGCTCCCAATACATACCCGGTGTCACCCCACAGGAAGTTGGCGGCGATATTCACCGCCTTTTTCACCCGTTGCGGGACAATGAGTTCTTTCGGCACAGGCTTGCGGCTTTTCCCCTCGACCCGGTGATAGCGCAAATCGACCAGCGGCGGGACGAGGTTTCCCTCGCGATCGACCACGATGGCCCAACTGATCTTCTCGCGGCTGAAACCGAACCGTGGAATACCGATTTCAGGATCGCGGGTCAGGCGATCGTAATACTCCTTCAACGCCTGCAGGATCATCCTCTCGCCTCTCCGAAAGAGAACGGGGGAACGATGATTACGCCATTTTCCATGACCGCCCGGAAGAATACCGGTTTCGATCCGTTCGCGAAGTCGATATCGTGCAGCATCCACCCCAGATCCCGCTTGCCCCGGAGACTCGATGATGGAATGTCGCCGTCCACCAGTTCAAAACTCGCCGGAAATTCCCGGCACCCAAGCGACGGCTGGTGAAAACACTGCCCCTCGCGCGCTCTTCGGGAAAAGATCACGGAATGCCGACCCGGATTGCAATCCCGGTCCCCGCTGAAATCATAGTGCGCCTCAATGACATACTTCACATCGGCGAGCACCATCGACGCCCGTTGCTGACGCTCGTTCTCGATGCAGATCGAGGGCGGGGCGCCGCCGTTCATGGCTGCTTTAATTTCCCGTACGGAAAGTTTGCACCCGACTTCGTTACGCCGGATATTGGCGAACCGTATCGGGTTCAGAACATGAATCCGGTCGATGATCCACTTGATCGCATGCTGCCAATAGATTGCCTCCAGAATTCCCCGCGCCGAGGAAGGGGTCATCACATCATAGCTGACCCGTTCCACTTTCATCTCCGGCCTGGTGAAACAGGCGTAGTCGCCCCAAACCTTCAGTTTGACACCGTACGCCATGAAACCGCCTCCCCCTCTTTCACCCTGAAACACGCATCCCTATTCCGCTGCACACTGCCCGAATCCATCAAAAATAAATGAGTATCAATGATAACTAATGCTATGCAAGACTTGTAGTTATATAATATTGACCATTAATTCCGGGCGACGCAAGAGGAAAAGGACATTTTGGCCGGTATCGATGTATTTTTTATCCGTGTATGAAGCGGACAGCGATCCTTTCCGTACTTCTTTGTCAAGTCGGTGGTGTTTGGTGGAGTGCGCTTCGACACTTCGACAAGCTCAGTGTCCGCAGGCTCAGCGCCCGACGCTGGCTGAGCGTGTCGAAGCCAGTACATCGGAAACACGTTTTATTACCGACTTGACACAGCAATAGTCGCGGGTGCATCGCTCAGCGGGTAGACAATGGAATGTTTTCGTGGGGCGCGGAATACGAACGCATGAATCTGCATGATCCGTCACGCATACGCATTCTCGATCAACGGGGTATGACAAACAGATGCCACGGAATTATACACATGGGGGGTGTCAAAGAAGAGGTCATGCCCATCCCCAGCGTGACAGCAAACCACTCACGAAAGGAGGACGGTTGATCGAAGGCAAGGATTTGGGGGGATGGCGATGAGATTTGATATGGGCTGGGGCCTGTATGCCGCAGGTTGATGCGAAAGGGGAAAGAAAAGGCCAACCAGGGTGAGCACAGCGTTCAGGAAGGTACGCGGTTGAACTTGCCCGTGGGTGGTCTGCGTTTCGACAGGATCAGCGCGCGCCGCTGGCTGAGCGTGTCGAAGCCAGCCACCCGAAGAGTACACCCTGCACCTTCCGTACGGAGCACGGTGTTTCCCAGCGCCGGAAGCCACCTTCCCGGTGTTTTCCTTGCCATGCCCGCCGCATCTACTTCCATACCGCCCGGATGTGGCCGCCCCGAATACGGTTCCCGGGCGTCAGGCCCGCGCTTTGCCTGCGGCGTCCTTCAGATTCCACCTCGCGACGGACACCCTTGCCGTCCGGCTAACCGTTCCTCCTATCAGGCCGGTAAGAGACTTCCACTCTCAAGTGAATGCGCCCTGCCGGGCGCACCAAAGAAAACGGCAGACGCGGAGGTCTGCCGTTCTGTACCGGACAGGGGCGGGCGCTTGAGACGGTTCCCGCTTCATGTACGGCATGGATCACACGACGGTGACTATTTCTTGAATGTCACCTTGATGGGCGTCCCGGTCAGCTTGTATTCATTCCGAATGGCGCGCTCCACGTATTTGGCGAAGTTATCCTTCACCTTTAAGGGGTCGCTCACGAAGATGACAAAGGATGGCGGCTGGACACCGTGCTGGGTGCCGTAATGGATGGAGATGTCACCCGCGCCGGGGGGAATGGGAAGGGTCTCGATAAATTTGTTGAACTCGGCGGTGGGAACCCGGAATTTCCGGGCGCGGTCGATCTGATCGGCGACCTCCAGGATTTTCCGCACCCTCTGACGGGTAAGCGCGGAGATGAAGACAACGGGGTATTCCGCCTTGTCGGGCAACGCCGCGCGGATTTCCTCCTCAGTGCGCTTCATGGTCATGGTGTCCTTCTCGATGAGATCCCACTTGTTGGCGGCGATGATGAGTCCCTTGCCGGTCTCCTCGGCGTCGTCTATAAGGCTTTTGTCATACGTGGTGAGACCCTCGTTGATATCGATCACCACCACCGCCACATCGGCGCGGTTCAGGCTGCGCAGGGT
>CAYRTQ010000071.1:0-7343 GCA_964426865.1 uncultured bacterium | reverse complement strand
AGTAATCGAGCGATTCCTTGAGCTTGGTGATACGGCGCAGACCGGCGGTGTCCACCAGAATCACCGTACGGCCGTCCAGGGTGAGCCGGGTGTCGGTGGAATCGCGGGTGGTGCCGGGAACATCGCTCACCAGCACCGCTTTCTTCCCGGAAAGCGCGTTCACCAGCGAGGACTTCCCCACATTCGGTCTTCCGATGATGGCGATTTTCAGGGCGTCTTCTTCCTCCCGCAAGACATCCTCACTCGGCGGAAGCAGGGCCACGATGGCGTCGAGAAGGTCCCCGGTGCCCCGTCCGGTGTGCCCGGAAACCGGATAGGGATCCCCCAGTCCCAGATTGTAGAAAGCGTACATATCCGCTTCGTCCGGGTTGCGATCCACCTTGTTCACCGCGAGAACCACCGGCTTTCCGCTCCGCACCAGAACATCCCGCAGAGACTCGTCCTGATCGGTGATGCCGGTCTTTACATCCGCAAGGAACAGCACCACATCCGATTCCTCGACCGCCAGCATGCTCTGTTCGCTGACCGCCTGTTCCATCATGTCGCGGGTGGATGCCACATATCCCCCGGTATCCACCAGAAGGAAGCGGTGGCTGTTCCATTCGAATTCCACGGCATTACGGTCGCGTGTCACTCCGGGCTGATCGTGGGTGATGGCCAGAGGCCGCCGTATGAGCCGGTTGAGGAGGGTGGATTTGCCCACATTGGGGCGTCCGATGATCGCGACAATGGGTATGGCCATTTATTCTTCATCCTCTCCTGATTCGAAAAAGGTCGCCACGGGATCGTATTCTCCCTGCACCACGCGGGCGCCGCAGCTCCGTGAAATATCGTCCGGGGTCAGATCGTCCAGAAAAAGCCCGTCGTCGTTCAGACAGTTGGGGGGAAGCACCACCGTCTCGTCCGCGGCGGTTCCCTCCAGGGCGCTCAGGATATCCCCGCCGGAAAGCAATCCGGAAACGGTCACCGATTCTCCATAGAAACGGTTCGTCACGGTCACCGTGCGAACCTCCGCGCCGGTGCGCTCCGCCAGTTTCCGGGCGAAATCGCCGATATACCCGGACATGGATTTCCCGGTCACCAGGACCAGCCGTCCGGAATACCTCGTCGCGCCTTCCACTGTCTCCAGACGTTCCGTCCCTTCCAGAAAATCCCGCACCATTCCCACACCGTTCTCGATCTGGGGAAAATCGTCGTAATATTCGGCGGGGGGAACCTCCCGGCCCGCCCGGATATACCACTCGTCGGAACAGTACGCGAATCCAATCTCCATTTCGTTCCGGAATCCCTCGCGAAGCCGGTCCACCCGCGCAATGGTGTCCGCGGCATGAACGGCGTCCACCGCCCGGAGAGGAAAAAGCCCCGCCCGGTGCTCGGTCAGACCCACCGGGACCACCGCCACCGAGAGTATGCCGGGGTGACGCCCGGCGAGATCGAGAATGCTCCGCTCCAGCACCGCACCGTCATTGATGTCCGGGCAAACCACAATCTGGGTGTGCAGGGAAATGCCGCCTTCGAGCAGACGATCCAGCTTGTCCAGGAGACGGTCCTCGCGATTCAACCCCATAATGGTGCGCCGCACCGCGGGATCGGTGGCATGCACGGAAATATACAGGGGGCTCAGACGCTGCTCGATGATCCGTTCGATCTCGGGTTCCCCGAGACAGGTCAGGGTGACATAGGCGCCGTGGAGGAAGGAGAGCCGGAAATCCTCGTCCTTGAAATACACCGTCTTCCGCATCCCCCGCGGGTTCTGGTCCACGAAGCAGAAAACACACCGGTTTCCGCAGGACATCAGTTCCATGGGTTCGAATTCGATACCGTGCTCCTCATACCCGTCCAGAACGGCCTCGAATATCCGGCCTTCGCGCGAGACGGTCAGGAGCAGTTCCTCCTCGGAGCCGTAAAAGAGGAAATCGATATCGTCGCGGACGGGATGGCCGTTTACCGACAGAATATCGTCGCCGGAACGGATGCCTTCCCGTTCCGCCTGGGAATCTTTTTCAACAGCGGCGACTATCATTCGCTCTCCTGAAAAGGTATTTTCACTCCACGGAGCCATCGCCACTCCGTGGGAGCGGAACGTCCGTTACACTGTACATGGGATTCTTTTGATCAATCAGCCGTGAAGTACGTTCACCGGGCATGTGGGCCGGTCGGAACAAACCCTGGATCCGTTCAGTTCGTTCGCAGCGCTCCCGCGAGAGCCCGAAGAGTCAGGAGGGCGTCCACACCGCTCACCACGGCATCGGTAGCGAACCGGCCGCTTTTCGGTTCGGGGACCATGATTCCCCGCTCGACCACGGTCATGATGGCGTTGAAGGCGTAGAAATCAGGCCGTACATCCGGGAAAGGGGAATCATTGGTCGCAAAACGGGTGGAAAGAGTCTGGTCATCCGAAAGCACTTCCAGGATTTCCTGGATCATCATGGCCAATTGGGAGCGGTCCACCGGACGGTCCGGATAGAAATAGCCGTTCGGATAGACATCCAGATCCGGCAAACGGAGCGCCATGATATCGAGCACCGCGGCGCTGTCCTTCCGCTCTTCCATATCCTGAGGAAGATCGGGCTTACGATCCGAATCGCGATAGACGGACTCGAAGAATACGAGCCGATGGCTCTTGACCATATCCTTGAGTCCAATTTCTTCCATGAGAAGAACACAGATGTCGGAGCGGGTCGCCTTGTCATGGAGCACAATCCGTTTCGCCGCGTCGGTGGCGGGATTGGCCTCCATGATACGCGAGGCCAGTGTCGCCCGACCGGCGGCGAGAGCGGCGAGTTGACCCTTCTTTTCCGCCGACTTCGTAAAATACCCTCGGGCTTCCTCGAACCGGAACGCCTGAAGACTGGCCTCTCCCTGATAGAACAGGGCGCTCTCGTTTCCCGCGTCCACATCCAGCGCCTGCTGAAACGCGGCTTTCGACCGTCCATACCACCCGGACTTCTTCCGCTCGGCGATGATCCTCCCTTTCAGCACCGCGGCCTCGATAAACTTGCGGTCCCGATGCAGGGCCTTGTCCGCGAACTTGTGCGCCCGACGGTAATTCTGGCGTTTCAGTTCGAGCGCGGCGATACCGGTATACCCATAGGGAGATTTGCGGTCCAGGGAAATGGCGCGGAGGAATTCCGCCTCCGGTTTGGCCGGATCCTTGTCATCGAGCAGCTTCATTCCGGCGAGATAATGATTTTTCGGAGTGTCTTCCGGCGAGGAGGGTTTCAGCGCTCGCGAGCATCCGGAAAGGGCGAGCAGGAGCAGAAAAGCTCCGATCGCCATCGGGCGGAACAAGTAAAAATGGGAGAACCGGTCAGAGATGTGTATTTGCATGTCGGGAAACAACCGTATACGGAACGGGAAAAGAAAAATCCTGACCATGAGCAGAGTGAAATTCAGACGGTCAGGACGGATTGGGTAAACCGTAATGGTATCGTCATCGGGGACAGGAATTACCGCCGAATCATCGCTATGGTCATAGTATAGGAATATTTCCAAATCATTGCAAGCAAAATCCGCGAATCGAACCGCATATGCTCTCCGCCCCCGGAATATCGTCCTTCCCGCCCGGGATGGAAAGCCCGTCCCGGAGTCACGGTTTCGGACAGTTCAGCAACTCCGCGCGGGTCCGGGGAGATGTTCCCGAAAAGCGCCCAGCAACGGCGAACTCCGGATCCCCGCCGATCTCAGGGAGCAGTTCATATACCGGTTCCCTGATTCTCTCCCGGTTTATTCCGTTCTCTTCCATGGAAAATGTCCTTCCGCAACCACTGCGTGTAGCGGAAGAGGGGATGCATGTCCGTCGGGGCAAACGCCGGCGCGATCCCGCAGATCGGTTTTCCCGTCCCCGGGAGAACCAGATGCGGCGCAAGTTCGCACAGCGGAATGGCGAGGAATGGACGGCGGTCGATATCCGGATCGGGAAGGATAACATCCCCGGTTTCCCACACCAGATCATCATAGATGAGCAGGTCGAGATCGATGGTGCGCACCGCATACCGGTCCGCGGTCCTCGTTCGCCCCAGTTCGCGCTCGATTTCCCGGAGCACATCCCGTTTCAATTCTCCGGGGGAAAGCTCGGTTTCGATTTCCACGACACCGTTGAAATATGCGGACTGTTCCGGCCTCCCCAGCGGCGCGGTGCGGTACACGGTGGATATGGCGACTATCCTGGTTCGTCCTGCGAGCAGGAACAGGGCTTTCCTGACATTCCCCGATGGCGCGATATTGGATCCGAACCCGATGAAAGCCCGAGACATCAGGAGTTCTCCCGCATACGGGTGATTTCCGCGCCCACGCTCAGGGCGAACCGCAGCGCGCCCGGCTTTTCCACCCTCACCCGCACGCTCCGGACCAACGGACTTTCGAGACAGATATCCGCCACCGACTCGGCCAGAGCCTCCACGAGATGATACCCGGAGTTTTCCACCATCTGCACGATCCTTTTTTTCAGGGCGCGGTAATCCAGGGCGTCCTCCAGACGGTCGGATTTCCCCGCCTTCCGGAGGTCGGTGAAAATATCGAGATTCAGGAGCACGTCCTGACGCTCCCGTCGCTCCTCGTCGTCCACGCCGATGATGCACCGGACGCGGAGATCACGCACCACGATGCGGTCCATTCCGATACTCCATAAGGTGCAGTCCGCCGTCCACATCGATCACCATACCGGTCAGGAACCGGGCCTGGAGCAGGTAAACGGCGGCTCCGGCGATATCCGCGGGGCTGCCGTCCCGCTGAAGGGGGACCGTTTTGGCAAGCTTTTCAAAGGTTTCCCTGCTCATGCCCGCCGAGGGGAGAATCAGCGCTGGAGCGATCCCGTTCACCCGAATGTCAGGAGCGAATTCCAGGGCGGTCATTTCGGTCAGAACCTTGAGAACATGCTTGCTGAGAATATATGCGACATGCGACCAGTCGTAGTGATGGATACGGGCGTCGAGCAGGTTGATGATATCCCCCCGTCCGGCATGACGGGCGAATTCGCGGCTGAGTTCGAACGGCGCCCAGGCGTTGACCTCCATATTGCGGACAATGCCGGAAAAGTCCACGTCCCGGATGGTGTTTTTCGGGAAAATGGAGGCATTGTTTACAAGAATATCCAGCGCACCGGTGAGATCCAGGGTTCTCCGGACAAGAGTCGAATATTCCTCCGGCCTTTCAAAGTCCCCCTGAATCGTCCAGGATTTCACCCCCTGATCCCGTAATTCTCCGGCGAACATTTCCGCCTCCGCTTTCGAATTACGGTAATGCACCACCACATCGGCGCCCTCGGCGGCAATCGCCCGGGCGATTTCACGGCCCACGCGCACCGCCGCGCCGGTAATCAGGGCGGTCCTTCCCCGCAAGGTATTCTGCTCCATGGGAAACTCCTTGAAAATGACAGAAGACGCAAAGATATCGCTCCGCCGGGGAAATCTCCGATATCAATTTCGATCCCACAGCGGTAGACCGCTCAATTCTTCCTTCCCGGTTGCGGCCCTGGTCGCCGGCGTTTTGCGGAACCGAAGCCCGCATGAAGAAAAGAGCCCTTTTGCTGGTATTGAATGAAATTTGACATGAATCACGGAAACAATCCATGCCCGATTCACCCTGACGCATGCCCCGCAATCCTGCCTTCAGCCATATCAATCCTTTCCCTCATACCTCCGCATCGATCATGCGGGCCAGAAAGAAATCCCGGAAGGTGATCCCGCCTTCCTTGTGGGTGGAGAGGGTCAGGCGCACCCGGTTATAGGAAATGTGTATGTCCGGATGATGGTCCTGGGTTTCCGCCAGGTCCGCGACACGGTTCACGAACTTCATCGCCTTGCGGAAATCGGGGAATGTGAATTCGCGTTCGATTTCCTTTTCCTTGAGCGACCACTGGGGGACGTTCCGCATCATTTCCCCGATTTTTTCGGCGGTGAGAAGTTCGCTCGTGGAAGTTTCTTTCACGGTCTCCTGTTCGACCTGTGCCATGCCATGCTCCTTTCACCGGTTCAGCGAATCGCGCCCGTCAGCATATCCTCCGATTTCCGCGATCCCCGCAGGATGAGTTTACGGGCCTCGTCGACCTTGTTCCATACATTGCACATCATGGCCCCCCGGACGACATGGTCCCGCAGGTAGTACACGGTTCCGGTGTTGAATCTCTCTTGCCAGTCGGCGAAGATTTCCAGACGTGAATCGATTTCGCCCACCGCCTCGTACCCGAATTCGTAGAGATCGGAGAAAAAGTAAGGGAGATATGTGTACGGCTCACGTGCCCCGGCCATGTTCCTGCCGGCCAGTTTACCCTGTCCCCGAGCGTTATCCCAGTGCTCGACACGGGTCTGTTTTCCGAGCGCCTGGTAGGGGAAAAGCGCATTGTCCCCCGCCGCGTACACATCGGGATGGGAGGTCTGCATGTACTGATTCACCACGATCCCATCTGCGACGCCCAGTCCCGCGGATTTCGCCAGGTCCATGGAGGGCTGTATCCCGATTCCCACCGCGAGGATATCCGACTCCACCGTTTCGCCCGCTCCGGTACGGACGGAAAACCTCCCTCTTTCGCGCCGTATCTCCACCGGCATGTCTTCCATCAGGATGCGCACGTCGTGATCCCTGAACCGTTTTTGAACCGCCTGTCCGAGATCGGGGGGCAGAACCCTTGAACACATATATTTCTCGGGAAAGATCATGGTCACTTTCACCTTTTGCAACGAGAGCGCCGCGGATAGCTCCGACCCGATGAATCCCCCGCCAATTACCGTGGCGGATCGTCCTTCAGTCGCTTCCGCGCGGAGATTACGGTAATCCTGCAAAGAGCGGTAATAGTAGATGCCATCGATATCTCCGCCGGAAATCGTGAGCGTACGGGGAGTTCCGCCCGTGGCAAGGAGGAGCTTTTCAAACCGGTAGCTTTTCCCGGTGTCATCGGTCACCGAATGGCTTTCCGGATCGAGGCCGACCACCGTTTTCCCCGTTGCCAACTCCACCCCGTTCCGGGCGTAGTAATCCCGGTCATGGTAAAAGATATCCTCCACCTTTTTCTGTCCGAACCAGAGTTTTTTGGTGAGCGTGGGACGATCGTACGGCAGGTCCTCTTCCGCTCCTATCATGAGTATGGCCTTTTCACGGTCCAGTCCGCGGATTCCCTCCACCGCCGATGCGCCCGCCGTTCCGCCGCCCACAATGATGTATGGATATATGCCGTTTGACATGGAACAGCTCTCCTTTCCCGCCTGAGCCGCACATGATTCTCTTTTCCGGCATCTTTCAGGACAATGGGTTACTGTTTTCCGTATTGAGGGAATCATCATACGGTATGATGGATTTCCAATCGATGATTCAAACGATCCCGGGCGTTCCACTGGTATTTGTATTCT
>CAYRTQ010000070.1:9598-15634 GCA_964426865.1 uncultured bacterium | reverse complement strand
AGGCCGGAAAGGGGGCTGCCTTTGCTACGGAGATTGATTCAAATTTGGTATTACATGAACGGTATTGGGGCCAAGCTCAGCCAGCGGCGGACACTGAGCCTGCGGACACTGAGCCTGTCGAAGTGTCGAAGTGCCGAAGTGTCGAAGTGCCGAAGTGTCGAAGTGTCGAAGCGCAACACCATTCAGTTGACAGTACAACAGAGTCGAAACCGGTTATACGGTCTGGGGGAATGGCCATGTATTTTCGCCGAGGGGCGAATTCCGGGGAGGCGGCATGAGAAACGGTATCGAAAATGAAGGCGAGGGATCGGAACGGGAATCCCTGCGCCGTGAGAACGCCGCGCTGAAGACGGAACTGGAACACGCGCGAAGAGGAGAATCGGAAGCCCGCGACCGGGTGGCGTTCTTCGAGAATATTCTTTCCGCCCGTAGGGACTGGTACTGGGAGACGGACGAGAATTTCATTCTCACCTACTGTTCGGACCAGATCATGAAGATCACCGGGTACGCGCCGAGGGAGATGATCGGGCGGTCTCCGCTGGAATTCATCGCGCCGGAAGAACGGGAGCCCTTTTCGAGGGCCGCGATCGATGTGATCCGCTTGCGGCGTCCGTTCTCCAATGTGGAAAACTGGACGTTCACCCACGATGGCGGACGGGTGTGCTTCCTCACCAGCGGAGCGCCGTTCTATAACGGAGAGGGGGTGTTCAAGGGCTACCGGGGAATAAATCAGGATATCACCGGGCGCAAGCAGACGGAATTGCTCATGGCCGGTTTACGGGATCTGGCGCTTGCGCTCGGGGCGGTGCGTGACCTGAACGAGGGATTGTCGCTCTGCCTGCGGACCGCGCTGCCCATGAGCGGCATGGATGAGGGCGGGGTGTACCTCCGCGACCGGTCCGACGGTTCGTTGCATCTCGTGGCGCAGGAGGGATTGTCCCCGGAGTTCTCCGGGAAGGCGTCCTTCTATCCCGCCGATTCCCCGAACACCCGGATGGTGATGGCCGGGGAACCGGTCTATGTCCATGTGAGGGATATAGACCCTGAAATTGCCGCGGGAGCGCTTCCCGAGGGGATGCGCCTGCTGGCCGCAATTCCCATTCTCCACCAGGGGAACGTGATCGGGTGCTTCAATTTCGCCTCCCACACGCTCGACACGTTTCCCGCGCTCCTCCCCGGCATCGTGGAGGCGCTCATCGCTCCCATCGGCAATACCATCGCCCGCCTCCAGTCGGAACAGACCATCCGTGAGAACGAGGAACGGTACCGCACGGTGGTCACAACCACGAGCGAGTGCATCTGGGTCGCGGACATGAACGGTATGGTGGTAGAGGTGAACGATGCGTACTGCCGTCTTTCCGGATATGCGCGGGAAGAAATAGTTGACCATCACATTTCGAAGTTTGAAGAGGTGGAAAACGACCGCGCGGTTGCCGAGCATCAGAAAAATATCCGGGCAAACGGACGTGACCTGTTCGAAACCCGTCACCGAACGAAAAACGGCGATATCGTACACCTGGAAATCAGCACCGCCTACAGCGAAACGGACGGCGGGCGGATATACGCGTTCATGCGCGACATCACCGGGCGGATACGGGCGGAGGCGGCCCTCCGGGATTCGGAATCCCGTCTGCGCGCCCTCTTTTCGGCGATGACCGATGTCATCATCGTGGTCGATTCAGGTGGCAGGTATCTCGATTTCGCTCCGTCCGGAATGAATCTCCTGTACCGTTCCGCGAACGAACTGGCGGGGAAGACCATGCACGAGGTGTTCCCCGCGGAAAAGGCCGATTTCTTCCTTCGCCATGTGCGGGAGTCCCTGGAGAAGCAGCGGACGGTGACGATGGAATACCGTCTGGAAATCGACCGGGTGGAACACTGGTTCTCCGCCACCCTTTCCCCCTTCTCCGGAGACAGCGTCATCATGGTCGCCCGCGACATCACCGGGCGGAAAAGGGCGGAGGAGGCTCTCCGGGAAAGCGAGGAGAATTATCGCACCCTGGTGGAGAATTCCCCGGATATCATCATGCGGTTCGACCGGGAGATGCGGCATCTCTTCGCAAGCGATTCGGTCCGTAAAGTCGTCGGCATTCCCCCGGAGTCCTTCATCGGGAAAACCCATCGCGAAATGGGATTTCCCCCGTCGCAGTGCGATTATTACGAAGAACGGATCGCGACGGTGTTCGAGACGGGGAAGGAAGGGCGCGACCAGTTCACCTTCGATGGACTCTTGGGACCGGTGGTTTTCGACTGGCGGCTGGCGCCGGAATTCGACCGGGATGGAACGGTGCGGACGGTGCTCAGTTTTTCCAGCGACATCACCGACCGTAAACGGGCGGAGGATGAGCGCGGCCATACCCTTTCCATTCTTCAGGCCACGCTGGAATCCACGGAGGACGGCATTCTCGTTGTGAGTATCACCGGCGCCGTATCCGGGTACAATCACACCTTCCTCCGCATGTGGGGTATCCCGGAAGAGGGTATCGACAGCATGAACGACATGGGCCTGATTGAGTACGCCATGTCCCAAATCCGTGAGCCGGAACGGTTCCGCAAACAGGTCATGCGGTATTACGAACAGCCGGACATTAATGGTTTCGGGGTGGTCGAACTCCTGGACGGACGGGTGTTCGAGTGCTATTCACGGCCCCAGCGCATCGGCGACTCCGTGGTCGGACGGGTCTGGAACTTCCGGGATATTACCCTCCGCCTGAACACGGACGCCGCATTGCGCGAAAGCGAGTCCGCCCTCCGCAGTGTATTCCAGGCCACTCCGATGGGCATCACGTTCATCCGGGACCGGGTGATGAGGAGTGTGAACGACGCCATGTGCGAGGCGCTGGGATACAGCCGTGAGGAACTGGTGGGCTCCGATACCCGGTTTCTGTATCTCACCGATGCGGAGTACGGGGAGATCGGCAGTGAATTTTACTCCCAGGTGCTTCGGGAAGGGCGGGGGAGCATCGAAACCCGCATGCGAAAAAAAGACGGCTCCACAATTTATGTGACGCTCACCGGGAGAGTGCTGCACACGGACGATCCCAGCCACGGTTTCGTGGTCACCTTCCAGGATGTCACCGCCCGCAAGAAATCCGAGGAAGCGCTGCGGGCGAGCGAGCGGCGGTATCGCGAGATATACGATTCCATCCCCGTGTCCATCTGGGAGTATGACGTTTCCGAAACGCTCCGGCTTTTCAGGGAAGCCGGGGATATGGGGATGACAGGCATGAATGGCCGCGATCCCAAGGTCCTCGACGCGCTCGTTTCCTCTCTCCGGCTTCTCGATGTGAACCGGGAGACGGTCATTATGTACGGGGCGCGGAATAAAGAGGACGTGATCGGCAAGGACGAAGCGTACCGGGGGGGGGAAATAAAGGAAGCCCTGTGCCGTCTGGCCTCCGCGTATCAGGCGGGGGAGAAACGCGCCAAAATTGAGATTGTGGATGAAACCCATGACGGACGGAAGATCAACATCCTGCTCCAGGTCAATTTCAGCGAGGAAATGAAAAAAACCGGGCGGGCGCTCTTCACCGTTCTCAACATAACCGAACGGAAACAGGCGGAGCGCGCCCTCCGGGAAAGCGAGGAGCGCAACCGCAAGATCCTCGAAACGACCCGTGACGGTTTCGCGCTGGTGGACGGGCGGGGACGGTATGTCGAGGTGAACGAGGCCTATTGCGGGATGACCGGGTATTCCCGCGAGGAATTGCTCGCCGGTGATGTCGAGATGCTGGGAATGGAAGACGAAGTGGAACTCTATGATGGGAGACGCGAGGAGATCGTCGCGCGGGGAGCCGACCGTTTCGAAACCCGTCACCGTCACAAGGACGGGAGGATCATCGATGTGGAAATCAGCATCGCCTACCTCTCCGGAGAAAATCTCTTCGTCTCGTTCGTCCGGGACATCACGGAGCGGAAACGGCTCGAAATGCAGCTCCTCCAGGCCCAGAAAATGGAGATCGTGGGACGTCTCGCGGGCGGAGTGGCCCACGATTTCAACAACATCCTCACCGTGATCAACGCCAACGCCGAACTGGCGCTCATGTTCATGAAACCCGAGGACCCGCATTACGAGGCTTTCGAGGAAATCAACAAGGCCGGGGAACGCGCCTCCAATCTCACTCGTCAGCTCCTGGCCTTCTCGCGGCGTCAGATCATCGAACCGAGGGTGATCAATCTCAACCGGACGCTGCTGGATATGGACAAGATGTTCCGTCGGCTCATCGGGGAGCATATCGAGCTGAAAACCATCCCGGATGAATCGCTCTCCCCGGTGAAGGCGGACCCCGGGCAGATCGAACAGGTGATCACCAACCTGGTGGTGAACGCCCGCGACGCCATGTCCGGGGGCGGAAAGCTCACGCTTGAAACCCGGAATGTCATCCTCGATGAGGAATACTCCCGGACGCATCCGGATACCGCTCCCGGAAGGTATGTCATGCTGGCGGTGTCCGATACCGGGGGCGGAATGAGCGAGGAAGTCCTCTCCCATATATTCGAGCCCTTCTTCACCACCAAGCCGGTGGGCCAGGGTACCGGGCTGGGCCTTTCCACCTGTTACGGCATCGTGAAGCAGAACGGGGGATCCATCTGGTTCTACAGCGAGGTGGGCAAGGGGACCATGGCCAAAGTGTATCTCCCCGCGGTCGAGGACCCCGGGCGTCCGTTCAATCCGGGGGACGGCCCGGACGCTTTCCCCGGCGGCAAGGAAACGGTGCTGGTGGTGGAGGACGACGACAGCATCCGCGAACTGGTTGTCCGCCAGCTCACCGCCTCCGGTTACACGGTGCTGTCCGCGGCCAATGGCGACGAGGCGCTGGCGATGGTCCATAAACACACGGAGCGCATCAACCTGCTCATCACCGACATGGTCATGCCGCTCATGGGAGGCCGTGAACTGGCGGACCATTTCTCCGCCCTCCAGTCCGGAATGCGCATCCTGTTCATGTCGGGGTATACCGACAACGCCATCGTGCATCACGGCGTGTTGCAGCCGGGGGTCAAATTTATCCAGAAACCGTTTTCCATGTCGGAATTCATGCGGAAAATACGGGAGACGCTGGATAACGGGTCATAAGACCGATATAACAAAAAGGTATGGCTATTGAGGAGTCGCGGGCGCTTTTTGCCCTCACTCTCCGCCCTCTCTCCCACGCAAGAAGACGCGCGGGGGAGAGGAGAAGGATGGCTTTTCAAAAACAGGCCGGGAGAGAACGCAAGGCCGTATGAAGCACCCTCCTTATTGAGCGGGCATATTCTTCGCGTGCCTTGCCCGAAACGCTCCTTTTCCCCTCGCCCGCGCGTCGTTTCGCGGGGGAGAGGGGCGGGGGTGAGGGAGAATAGCCGCGCGTAGCTGAACCGGACGCATTCAACACAATGCCATCCGTACTATCCGCACGATTCTTGCCGCTCCGGCGGAATGGGGTTCACAGGGGATTTTGCCACAGGCGGAGGAGTTGCGACATGTCGAAGGGAACCATTCTCCTGGTGGAGGACGACGCCGTTTTCGCCAGCCATATCAGGGACACGCTGACCGCTTTTGGATATGACGTGCTGGAAACGGATTCTCCGGAATACGGGAGTGGGGAACGGATGCCACCCGATCTGGTCATCATGGACTTCGGTCCGGCCCGGGGAATGAACGAAGGCGGCCGCGCGGAGATACTTCGCGCCAATCCGGACATCCCGGTGATCTTCCTTGAGGAGAGCGCGCGGGTTTCCGGAGATGATCGGCCCGGGGGATCGGGATTTCCCCTGCGGTTGGTCAAGCCGGTGACCGATCGCGAACTGGAGATGGCTGTCGAACTGACGCTCTGCCGGGACGGGAAGAACCGGGAACGGAAAGAGCGCGAGAAAATCCTGCGGGAGCTCATAAACGCCGCGCCGGGACCGGAAGGGCTGGAACTCGCGGATGTTCTCGACATCCCGGCGCTTCAACGGCTCATGGATGTATTCTTCGAACTCACCCGGGTCGGTTCCGCTTTTGTCGATATCCACGGTAATGTTCTGGTTGGCTCCGGCTGGGGGGATATCTGC
>CAYRTQ010000070.1:0-9588 GCA_964426865.1 uncultured bacterium | reverse complement strand
ATCGCGTGCATCCGGAAACCGCCGCGTTCTGCCTGGAAAGCGATACCGTCCTCGCCCGGGGCGCCACCCCGGGGACATGGCGAACCTACCGATGTCACAACAACATGCGGGATATCTCGACCCCCATTATGGCGGGCGGGAAACAAATCGGCAATCTGTTCATGGGCCAGTTTTTCTTCGATGACGATCCGATGGATTACGATGTGTTCCGGGAGCAGGCCCACCGATATGGCTTCGATGAGGAGAAGTATATAGCCGCGTACGAACGGGTGCCGCGCTGGAGCCACGAGAGGGTCGATACGGTGATGCGGTTCTACATGCAGCTCGCGGAAATGATATCCAGCCTGGGCCACAGCAATATCAAGCTGGCCCGCGCCCTCATGGAGCGGGACCGTCTGCTCAATACCCTGCGCCGAAGCGAGGAGAAATATCGTGTACTGCTGGAGAACGTGCAGGAGATCGTGACTGTCTCCCAGGGGGAACGTCTCGTTTTCGCCAACCCGATGGCCACGGAGATACTGGGGTATTCGAACGGGGAATTCACCTCCCGTCCGTTTGCGGATTTCGTCCACCCCGATGACCGTGAGCTGGTGGTGGAAAGGGACCGCGAATGGGTGAACGGCGAACCCGTATCGGAACGGCGCCCCTTCCGGGTGGTGTGCGGGAACGGCGATATCCGCTGGCTGGATATGAGCGTGGTGCGCATCGAATGGGAGGGAGAGCCCGCGACGCTCGGTTTCCTGACCGACATCACCCGACGCAAGTACACGGAAGACGCGCTTCGGGAGAGCGAGGAACGATTCCGACGTCTGATCGAGTCCAGCGAGGATTTGATCGCCAGCGTGGACCGTAACGGAGTATTCCGAGTGGCCGGGGGATCCCGCCATCGCAAATTCGGGATATCTCTCGCGGAGGTGAAGGACCGGCGCATCGAGGACATCCTCCCCGCGGAGGACGCGGCGAAATACCGGGGTCTCTATGAAATGGTGTTCGAGTCCGGGAAATCCATCACGTACGAGAATGTGTTTTCCTATTCGGGGATCAGCGAAACGGAAGTGACCACGCTCTACCCGGTCCGTAACAATGCGGGGGAAGTGGTGGAGGTGGGAATCATCTCTCGTGACATCACCGCCCAAAAGCAGGCCGAGAAGGCGCTCCGGGAGAGCGAGGAGAAATACCGTCTCATCGTGGAGAACCAGACCGACCTGGTGGTCAAAACCGGCCTGGATGGACGGTTCCTCTATGCCAGCCCTTCCTACTGCGCGCTTTTCGGCAAACGCGAGGAGGAACTTCTCGGAGCGGCCTACTTCCCGCTGGTCCACGAGGAGGATATCCCGGTGGTCGAGGCGGCGGTGGCCACCTTGTTCCAGCCTCCCCATACCTGCTACTACGAGGAGCGCGCGCTCACCGTACAGGGCTGGAAATGGCTCGGATGGGCGGCGAGGGCGCAGTTTGATTACCGGGGGGAGATCGTGGCGCTCGTGGGATCGGCCCGCGATATCACCGAACGCAAACAGGCCGAGGAATCGCTGCGAAACCGTGAGGCGATGCTCCGCAAGATATTCGATCTGCTTCCGGTCGGCCTCTGGATTGCCGACCGGGACGGCAGGCTCCTGAACGGAAATGCCGCGGGGGTCAGAATATGGGGCGCGGAGCCGCATGTCGATCCCTCGGGATACGGGGTGTTCAAAGCGCGCCGTCTCCCTTCCGGCGAGGAAATCGCGCCGGAGGAATGGGCGCTCGCCCGCACCATACGGGATGGGGTGACCGTAGTCGATGAACTCCTGGAAATTGACACGTTCGACGGCAAGAAACGGGACATTCTGAATTACACCGCGCCGGTGCTCGATGAAAACGGACGGTCGCTCGGCGCGATCGTGGTCAACCAGGATGTCACCGAGCGACGGAAGGCGGAGGAAGCCCTGTCGACCGCCTTGCAGCATCTCAATGCGCACATGGACAATTCTCCCCTCGCGATAATAGAATTCGATCCGATGCTCCGGGTGATACGCTGGTCGAAGGAGGCGGAGAGGGTGTTCGGCTGGACAGCGGAGGAAATGGAGGGGAAAGCCATTTCCGAAGTGCGGTGGGTATATGACGGGGACGGGGAACTGGTCCGGGATGAATCCGACCGTCTCCTGACCGGCAAGCGGCCCCGGTCGCTGAATATCAACCGTAATTACCGCAAGGACGGCGCGGTCATCTACTGCGAGTGGTATGATTCCGCCATTTACGACGCGCAGGGGAATCTGGTTTCCATCCTTTCCCTGGTGCTGGATGTCACCGAGCGCCGGAGGGCGGAGGAAGCCCTGCGGGAGAGCGAGGAACAGTTCCGGGCCGCGTTCATGATCAGCCCCGACTCCATCCATATCAGCCGTCTTTCGGATGGCGTGTATCTCGATATCAACGAGAGGTTCACCGAGTTCCTGGGGTATACGAGGGGGGACTGCATCGGGAAATCCTCTCTCGACATCTCCATGTGGGATAACCCGGAAGACCGGGACCGTCTGGTGGAGGAATTGCGGAAGACGGGATGCGTGCGCAATATGGAACTCCGGTTCCGGGCGAAAGACGGCACGGCGCGGATATGCCTGTTGTCCGTGCGGGTCCTGACGCTCAAGAACCAGCCGCAGATCCTTGCGGTGACCCGGGACATCGCCGAACGCAAGCGGGCGGAAGAAGCCCTGCGGGAGAGCGAGGAGAAGTACCGGTTTTTGTTCGACGCCACCCCGGTGGGCACCGGAATCTTTGCAATGGACGGCCATATCCTGGACATGAACCGGAGCATGCGGAAACTGACCGGGTATACCCTGGAGGAATTACGAAACGTCGATATCCGCGAAACGTACGTCCACCCGGAAGACCGTGACCGGATGCTGGGAATATTGCAGGAGAAGGGGCGGGTGAGGGATCTGGAAGTTGAACTGAAACACCGGAGCGGGTCTGTATATCACGCGCTGCTCAATGTGGACCGGGTGGAGATGGGGGGCCGGACGGTTCTTCTCGCCACCGTGCGCGATATCACCGAGCGCAGACGGACGGAACAGGCGCTCCGGGAGAGCGAGGGCAAGTTCACCCAGTTGGTGGAGCAGTCGCCGATTTCCATCGAGGTGTACGATCCCGATGGGTTGCTCATCAACGCCAACCACGCCTACGAGGAACTCTGGAACGTCCGCAAGGAACCGTTGATCGGAACCTACAACATTCTTCGTCATCCCCACATCGGAACCCTGAACATCCGGGATCAGGTCCGGGCGGTGTTCCGGGGGGAAACGGTCGCCCTGTCCCTTCTGGAGCACGATCCGAACAGCACCGGGGATTTCCCCGATTCGAGGAAACGGGCCATACAGCCCTATATCTACCCCATCATACCCGAATCGGGCGTGGTGTCCCATGTGGTCCTCATCAATGTCGATGTGACCGAGCAGAAGCAGCTTGAGCAGAAGCTTCTCCAAGCCCAGAAGATGGAGACCATCGGGAGGCTGGCGGGCGGGGTGGCCCACGATTTCAACAACATCCTCACCGTGATCAACGCCAACGCCGAACTGGCGCTCATGTTCATGAACCCCGAGGACCAGAATTACGAGACCCTGGAGGAAATACGCAAGTCCGGGGAGCGCGCCGCGAATCTCACCCGTCAGCTCCTGGCCTTCTCGCGGCGTCAGATCATCGAGCCGAGGGTGGTCAATCTCAACCGGACGTTGCTGGATATGGACAAGATGCTCCGTCGGCTCATCGGGGAGCACATCGAACTGATCACCATTACGGATGAATGCCTGTGGCAGGTGAAAGTGGACCCCGGGCAGATCGAACAGGTGCTCACCAATCTGGTGGTGAACGCCCGCGACGCCATGGAAGAGGGTGGAAAACTCACCATCGAAACGCGGAACGTCATCCTTGACGAGGAATACGCCAAGAACCATCCGGAAACCGAGCCGGGGAACCATGTCATGTTCGCGGTGTCCGATACCGGGGTGGGAATGGATGCGGGCACCCGCGCCCATCTTTTCGAACCCTTTTTCACCACCAAGCCCAAGGGCAGCGGAACCGGTCTGGGCCTTTCCACCTGCTACGGCATCGTGAAGCAGAACAACGGCGGAATCTGGGTGTACAGCGAACCGGGAAGGGGCACCACGGTCAAGGTATACCTTCCCGCCATCGAGGAAACCGAAGCGCAACCCGAGAGCCGGTTCAGCCCGGACGGCTATCCACGCGGCTCCGAGACGGTGCTGGTGGTGGAGGATGACAGCGGGATCCGCGCCATGATCACGCGCCATCTCGCCTCCTCCGGGTACCGGGTGTTATCCGCCGCAAACGGAGACGAGGCGCTTGCCCTGGCGGAGAAATTTCCCCAGCCCATTCACCTGCTCATCACCGATGTCATCATGCCCCACATGGGCGGACGGGCGCTCGCCGACCGGTTGGAGGTCATGTATCCCGGCCTGCGGATCCTGTTCATGTCGGGGTATACCGACAATTCCATCGTACACCACGGCGTGCTGGAACCCGGCATCAAATTCATCCAGAAGCCCTTCTCCCTGGTCGATTTTACCCGGAAGATACGGGAGGTTCTGGAAGGGTAGGGGCGAGGGGAGCATGCGCGGCGAGAAGGCGCCGACGCCCGCGCGGAATACCGGGAACGCCGGGACATCCCCCCGCGTCCTGTACCACGGGGCCGGGATTCATCTTGACTTTACTCCCGTTTCCGCGTATATCTTCCCCAGTGAAGAAATGAGACTCAACCAGTCGCAAAGAAAGAACCGAGGTATATCGTGTCGCCGATTTTGAGGACAGTCATCGGAATGATCCCTTGGACGGATATGATCAAGGCGGCCCCGGAGGTCATCGCCAAGGCCCGCAGCATGATGAAAACGGACCGTGACGCTCCTCCGGTGGAGGTGCGGAGCGACAGCATCGACGCCTACACGCCGTTGGAGGACGCGGTTACCCTGTTGCGGGACGACGTGGCGCGGCTGGGAAGCCTGGTCGCCTCGCTCCAGGAGGAAAACCGCGAACGCTCCCGTCTCATCAACACCCTTGCCGAGCAGAACGGACGCCTGGCCGCCGAGGTGGGATCGCTCCGCACCCGGCTCAAGTTCACGCTCGTCACCGTCCTGATTTCGCTCGCCGCCGGAGCCGCCGCGCTGGCGGTTGCGCTGCGGTAGCGTTTGAGAAGCACCCGGTATTTCTTGACAATCGTCACTTTTTGCAGTAATATTCACTCCATATGGAGTGAATATTACTGCAAAAGGAGCGGCTCATGCTTTCCGCACTCTTCGGCTCTCGCCTTCGCGCCCGTCTGATCTCCTGGCTCATGACCCACCATGACCAACGGTTTTTCGTACGGCAGCTCACCGTGATTCTGGATGAGAATTCCACCAATCTCAGCCGTGAGCTGGCGCGGCTGGCCGGAATGGGAATCCTGACCTGCTGTGTGGAAGGGCGTCAGAAATACTATCGCGCCAACGAATCCAGCCCAGTTTTCCCGGAACTCCGGAGTCTGGCGGTCAAAACCTCCGGTGTCGCCGATATCCTCCGTGACGCGCTCGCCCCGGTTTCCCGCCGTATTCAAAGCGCCTTTGTCTTTGGTTCGGTCGCTGAGGGGCGCGAGTGGACGGACAGCGATGTGGATGTGATGATTATCGGAGATGTGGAGCTACGGGAACTGGTGAAAATTTTTCAGCCCGCCCAGGCCGCGTTGGGGCGAGAGGTCAACCCGGCGGTGTTTTCCTCTGTGGAATTCAGCGATGGCGTCCGGGCGGGGAATCATTTCCTGCAACGGGTGATGGACGGGAAGAAACTGTTTCTGACCGGAGGAGAGGATGAGCTTGCGCGACTGGCGCAATAACCGGTGGGTCGAGGAACACCAGACGACCGCAGGGGAAATCACTGATCTTTTCGACGCGATGGAACGAGACCTCGTTGACTGCCGCGCCTCGGGTCTCAGTCCTGACTGGCGGCTGGCTATCGCCTACAACGCGGCGCTTCGCGCGGCCACCGCCGCTCTGGCGGCGTCAGGATACCGTCCGGGCCGGGAACAGCAGCATTACCGTGTGATACAATCTCTTGCGCTTACCATGAAGGCCGACCCCGATTTGATCGCGGAATTGGACCTCTACCGCAAGAAAAGGAATATCACCAGCTACGAACGAATGGGAACCATCTCAAACAGCGAGGCCGACCAGATGATCGCGCTCGCGGAACGGCTCGTGGCCCGGACGCGCGAGTGGATGGCCGCGGCCCATCCCGAACTGCTCCGGGAGTGAACGGGTGAAATAAATGCTTGACAGGTTCTTTTTTTTCTGCTATATTTGCCAATAGCAAATAATGCTGATGGCAAATACAACCGGAGAGCAATGGATATCATGAGCACCGAAAAAAGAATCGTGGACGACATCTTCCTTCTCAAGCGGCGATGCATGTTCAAAATCGAGGACCTCAGCGCCGAGGCGGGCCTTGTCCCCCGGGAAATGGCGGCCATCGAATCCCTGACCCCTGGCGAACGGGTCTCGGGCAACGAACTGTCGCGGCGCATGGAGCTTTCGCCCTCCCGCGGGAGCCGTATCATCGAGCGTCTCATCCGCAAGGGCTTCCTGGAGCGCGAAACCGACCCCCATGATCGTCGGGCGGTCCTCATTTCCCTGTCCGAACGGGGAGGGGAGCAGAAACGGAAGATCGACGCGCTCAAGGACGATTGCGAGCGGCTTCTCCTCTCCAAACTGGAGGGGGACCAACTCGACCGGGTGCGGGAGGGAATGGGAATCCTGCTGCGGGTGATGTGAAACGGAGCCGCGCTCCGGGAAGATGACTGCGCGGGCGGATCGCAGCGTGTTTTCGCCTTGTCACTTTGACACTGCATTTCAAACAACAATCAATACACACGAGAGAGAAGGAAACCATCAATGGCCGACAAGAAAAGAATCGTCATCGTGGGCGGAGTGGCGGGCGGAGCGTCCGCCGCGGCGCGGGCGCGGCGTCTTTCAGAGGATGCCGAGATTATCATGTTCGAGCGGGGGGAGCATGTATCCTTCGCCAACTGCGGCATGCCCTACCACATCGGCGGGGTGATTCCGGAACGGGGGCGGCTGCTGGTGCAGACTCCCGATTCCCTGCGGAAGCGGTTCCGCATCGATGTCCGCACCCACACCGAGGTGGTCCGCATCGATCGTCTGGAGGAAAAGGTCGTGGTCCGCGATCTCCGCACCGGCGCCCAGACAGTGGAGCACTATGACGAGCTCATTCTCAGCCCCGGCGCGGAACCGGTGCGGCCCCGTATTCCCGGAATCGAGAGCGGGCGGGTGTTCACCCTCCGTTCCATGCGGGACATGGATTCCATACGGGCGTTCATCGATTCGGAGAAGCCCTCGCGGGCGGTGGTGGTAGGAGGCGGGTACATCGGCCTGGAAATGACCGAGGCGCTGGTGGAGCGCGGGGTGAAAGTTGTCCTGGTGGAACTCATGAACCAGGTCATGGGACCGCTGGACCCTGAAATGGCGGCGTTGCTCAATCAGCAGATCACGCTGCGCGGAGTGGACCTCCGGCTCGGCGTCTCGCTCACCGGACTGCGCGAGGAGGACTCGGGACTCACCGCGACACTGAGCACCGGCGACACCGTCCCCTGCGATTTCGTGATGATGACCGTGGGGGTGAAACCGGACGTGAAGCTCGCCCGTGAGGCGGGGCTGGCCATCGGGGAGACCGGCGGCATCCTGGTGGACGACCACATGCGCACCAGCGACCCAAAAATTTACGCGGTGGGCGACGCCGTGGAGGTGAAGGATTTCGTGGGCGATTTCAAGGCGCTCATTCCTCTCGCCGGCCCGGCCAATCGTCAGGGCCGAATCGCCGCGGACAACATTTTCGGACGGGACAGCGTATATCGCCGTACCCAGGGAACCGCGGTGGTCAAGGTGTTCGATCTCACCGCGGGCATGACCGGACTTTCCGAAAAAGTGCTGAAACGCCGTAACATTCCCTGCGAGAAGGTTTATGTCCACCCGGCGAACCACGCCAGCTACTATCCCGGGGCCAGTCCCATATCCCTCAAGCTCCTCTTCGATCCCTCCGACGGCCGTATTCTGGGAGCGCAGGCGGTGGGCGCGGAGGGCGTGGACAAGCGAATCGACGTTCTCGCGGTGGCGCTGCGGGCCGGACTCACCGTCCACGACCTGCAGGATCTGGAACTCACCTACGCGCCGCCCTACGGTTCCGCGAAGGACCCGGTGAACTACGCCGGATTCGTGGCCTCCAACGTGCTCAAGGGCGACATGAAGCTGGTGACCGTGGAGGAGATGCTGGACCCGAAGCCGGACCAGTTCATCCTCGATGTGCGCACCCCCGCCGAGGTGCAGGCCGGGACCATTCCCGGCGCGGTGAACATTCCGGTGGATGACCTCCGGGGGCGTCTCGACGAGCTTCCCCGGGACAAGGAAATCCTGGTCACCTGCCAGGTGGGCCTGCGCGGATATCTGGCCTGCCGTATACTCACCCAGCACGGATTCCGGAACCGTAATCTCAGCGGCGGCTACAAGACCTTCTCCAACTCGGTGAGCGCCCTTCGCGCGGTGAAGCCGGTCGGGGTTGTCCAGAAAGACATGCGGGACGACGCCGGGGAGTGCGGCCCGGTCTGCGCCTCGGTGGAACAGGCGCGGGAGCATCCGTCGGCTGCCGCCGCGCCCGCGGAGCCCCGGAGGGACAGTGTAACCATCGCCCGTCACATCGACGCGGTCGGGCTTCAGTGCCCCGGCCCCATCATGCGTCTGGGGAGCGAAATACGGGATATGGAGCCGGGACAGGCGGTGAGCATCAAGGTCAGCGACCCCGGGTTCGCCACGGACATTCCGGCATGGTGCAACAGCACCGGGAATACCCTGGTGGACCTCTCCGCCGAAAACGGAGGGTTCCGGGCGGTGGTGCGCAAGGCCGGGTTGAAGCCCGCTTCCGCGCCGCTCTCCGCCGGGGATGCCAAAAAGAAGACCATCGTGGTGTTCTCCAGCGATTACGACCGGGTGATGGCGGCGTTCATCATCGCCAACGGCGCGGCGTCGATGGGGAGCGAAGTCACCCTCTTCTTCACCTTCTGGGGGTTGAACGTCCTGCGCCGTCCCGAGCCGGTCGCTGTGCGCAAGAATCTCATGGAATCCATGTTCGGGTGGATGATGCCCCGAGGCGCGGGAAAGCTTGTCCTCTCCCGCATGAACATGGGCGGCATGGGCACCGGAATGATGAAAGGCGTCATGCGGAAAAAGAACGTTCCCACTCTCGAATCGCTCATCGGGAGCGCCCGTCTGGCGGGAGTCCGTCTCGTGGCCTGCTCCATGACCATGGACATTATGGGCATCAAGCGCGAGGAACTCATCGAGGGTGTCGAGGAAGGCGGAGTGGCCATGTACCTGGACCGCGCCGAGGCGGGAAACGTGAACCTGTTTATCTGAAAGAGGGCGGGGGAGGGGATACGGTGTCTGAACCGGTGACCCGCGGCCCCCTATCCGGCCTGCGGCCACCTTCCCCCCGTAAACGGTGTGGAAGGAAATACATCCCACTCCGGGCGGGTATGGCCAGGAAAACACTTTTTACCTGCCCCCGGTC
>CAYRTQ010000069.1:0-15650 GCA_964426865.1 uncultured bacterium | reverse complement strand
CCGATCTTATGATTCCGGGTGTATCTTCTTGAGCAGCCAGGCGACGTTCTCCGCGAAGTTGCGGATGGTCCGCACTCCCTCCTCGTCCCGGAGCGCCTCGCCCGCCTCACGCCCGAACGCGATGTTCCAGTAGCTGCTTCCCGGAACGATGAGACCGTTGATCGTGTACCACATCAGGAGTTGGGCGAACGTGAAGTTCTGTCCGGCGCGACGCGCGACCGTGATCGGGCCGCCCACCTTGCGTTCCAGACGGTGGCCGTTGTGACGGGAAACATAGCCCGCGCGATCCAGCAAGGCCATCATCTCGGGTGTCGCCGAGCCGAAGTACACCGGCGATCCCACGATGATCCCTTCGGATTCCATCATGACCCGGTATATTGGATCGAAATCGTCACGGAGCGCGCACCGGTCTTCGTTACGGCAGGCCATGCAGGCGGTGCAGGAGCGGATGGTTCTTCCGGCCAGCGGGATGAGTTCGGTCTCGATGCCGTGCGATCGGATCACATCGAGCGCTTCCCGGAGAAGCTGTTCCGTATTTCCGCCCTTCCGAGGGCTGCCGCAAATGGCCACGACTTTCATGGATACCTCCCGGGGAGAATATTTCTCGCAAAGTTCGCAAAAAAGGATTTAGCCACAGACGACACGGAGGAAACGACGAAAGGCAACCATCCGCCGTCAGCCTTCAGTGACAGGGGGATAGCCGCAATTCAATAATGAATGAAACGCGGGCGGGAAACCGTATATCCACAACATTTCTTCGCCCTCCGTGGATCGATTTCACTTCTTTTTCCCGACCATTTTATCCACGATTTCCATCGTCTCACGGGCGGCGTTCTCCCAGGTGAATGTCCGGGACCATTCGATCGCGTTGGCGGTGAGCGTATTCCGCAGGGAGTCGTCGGTGAGAATGCGTGTCAGACGATCCGCCAGCGCCCGGTGATCGCCATAGGGAAAGAGCATCCCGGTGACGCCGTCACGAACGGAATCCCGGAGGCCGTCGGCATCGCTCGCCACCGCCGGAGTGCCGCAGGCGTTGGCTTCTATGTTGGTGAGCCCCCAGCCCTCGCGGGGGGAGGGATTGACGATGACCTGACTGCGGCGCATCCAGTCCACTTTCTCCGCGGTGGATACATACCCGGTGAACACCACGCGGTCGGCCACTCCCCGTTCGCCGGCCAGACGGCGCAGCTCATCCAGATTGTCGCCGGAACCCACCACCGCCAGCCGCGCCCCGGGAACTTTCGCGATCACTTCCGGCAGGGCGCGGATGATGACATCCACGCTCTTGTAGCGCTTGACCCGTCCGACATAGAGAATGGTCGGCGTCTCGAATTTGGAGGCCGCGGGGTCAATCGTGTAGGTCCCGTGATCCATGCCGCAGTAGACCACTTTCACCCTCTCCGTCCGTATGCCGCGACGGATGACATCCCGGGCGGTACTGTCGGAGATGACCTCGAAGAGGGCGTTCCGGTATACGAGCGGGATGGGCTGCTCCATGAGATACACATAGGAGGCGAGCACGAAATTCGTTTCGCGGTACACCGCTTTCCCGAAGAGATGGGGGATCAGCGCCAGAATGGGCTTATGGAGATAGAGCGGCGTGAACAGCGGGACCTTGTTGATGTCCTCCGCCACGAGATCGAAATTCATCTCACGGTCCAGACGAGTGAGAATGGAGGGCGCCACGAAATTGAACGTTTCGCGGTTCCCGACCCGTATGATGCTGATGCCCTTGTAGTCGTCGTACCGCTCGCCGCCCGTGAATCCGGAGCAGACCAGGGTGACTTCGTCCCCGCGTTCCACGAATCGGGTGAATATTTCGGTGAGATGCACCTCCGCGCCACCGGCTGCGGGGTTTGCCATATCCATCCAGTTGATGAGGAGAATTTTCATTTTTTGTGATCCAGATATCCAGATATTGGGAAAATGTCGGGGAGCCGAAAAGACGGGTACTTCTTCAATCGGATAGTGTTGGGCGGATTGCGCCTGGACACTTCGACAGGCTCAGTGTCCGCAGGCTCAGCGCCCCACGTCGGTTGAGCGTCCGACGCTGGCTGAGCATGTCGAAGCCAGCCAACCCACACCCGCATTCTCCGATTGAAAGAGTATGCGGGGCGAAGCCCCTCCTGACGCGCCTCGGGCGCACTTGACGCTCCCGGAGGAAGCATTTGACGTTCCCGCAGGGAGCCAATGACGCACGCCCCGCGTGCATATGACGCTCCCGCAGGGAGCCAATGACGCACGCCCCGCGTGCATATGACGCGCGCAGCGCTCCTGACGCCTTATCTTTTATCTCCCGCTCCCAATGCGAATGCCACCGCGCCGGGGAGTGACCCGGTGAACCCCGCGGTATAGGCGAGCAGGGTGTAGGAGAATACGGTTTCCTTGGGAATCCCCAGCGTGGAGAACAGCGTCACTCCCATCATCTCTCGCACCCCGACCCCGCCGAAGGAAATGGGCAGGCTGGCCACGATCTCCATCACCGGCACGAAGAGGGCGAAGTAGGCGAAACTCAGATCGATGCCCACCGCGCGGGCGCAGAGGAAATGCACTCCGATGCGGGTCACCTGGATGAGACCGGAGAGCAGGAGTATCCGGACCAGGGTGGAGGGCGAGCGGGTCAGGTCGTGCATCTCGCAATACACCGCGGAAATCTTCTCTCCGAAACCTTCGGGAATGAACCGCCCGAAAAGGAACGCGAGCAGGCCGCCCAGCCGACGCCAGGCGAAGATGACAAAGAATCCCGCCAGCACAGAGAACATGAAAACCGCTGCGGGAATCGCCTTGTCCGCCGGTCCCTGCGGCAGGAAGAGGAACGCTCCGAGACTGAACAGCACCAGTACGAGCAGGCCGAGCACCCGGTCGGCGAGGGTGGAGGAAAAGGACTGGGTTCCCCGTCCGGATGCCCGTGCGGTTTTGTATACCCGTATCACATCGCCGCCCACGAAGCCGGGGAGGATGAAGTTGAAGAACAGTCCCATGAAATACCGCGCCACCGTCCCGCTGAATTCCAGCACGATTCCGTGAAAGCGCAGGAGCACCCCCCACTGGGTCGCACCGAGCACCCCGCTCACCATGAACACGGCTACCGCGCCCGCCAGGAGTGGCTTGTCCGCGTTCCACATATTGGAGAGGATTTGCCCGGCATGATAACAGTAGGCGATGTATCCCAGGAGGAATATCGATACCAGCGCCCGGAAAAGCCCGGAGGAGAGGAAACGGATCACCGCCGGTTTTCCCCCGGCGGACTGAATTGACTGGTTCATCGCACTTCTTCCGTATTGAGCGTGTCGGGAATCGCGGGCTCGGTCAGTTTCCGCTCGATGATGGCGCGGATTTCCCCTCCCTGGGGATCGCCTGGCGCGAGCGACTGGAACCGGATGGCGGCGTCCAGCGCCCCGCGGTAGTCTCCAGCCTGGAAAAGCGCGGCGGTATACGCGCTCCAGACCTCCGGGTTTTTCCCGTCTTTCGAGGTCAGGACGCCGAGGATACGCGACGCCGGACCAGCCATGCCATACTGGAGAAACCGCAGTCCTGCCTCCAGCGCCTTTCCGGAATCGTCCTTCGGGAGTCCGGCGATTTCCGCATCCACCAGACGGTCGAATTCACCACGCGGCCCCCGGTCCCGGAAAATGGTGTAGAGGAGCATCCGGACATCCGGGTCGGGATCGCATATCCGCAGGGATTCCTTCGCCACCCGCACGGCGTCGGCGGAGCGCCCTTCCTTCAGGTACTGCTCGCTCAACCGTGAGAAGGCTATGAAATAGTTGCGGAGCATGCGGCGTGTTTCCGGCGACTTGTAAACCCCGGGATCGGCGATGCCCCGGTACCGGTATTTGTGAAAGAGATTGCGTTCCATCGCGACGGCGTCGGAGAGATACTCGTTGTCCGGGGCGCGGTCTTTCACCAGACGGAACGCCATGCCCTCGATGGACATGTGCTCGAACAGCCCGATCATGTAATCCGGGTTCACCGAGGTGGTGAAGTAAATGGGACGGCTTCCGTTGGTGGTGTTGATGATGTCCGCCACGGTCATGGCCGCCACCGAAAGCACTCCCGCCCGGGTGCCGTCCGGTAAGGTCCCCACCGCGCTGGGCGGCATTTTCCAGGTCATTCCCGCCATGGTCACCTCACGGGGCTCGGGGTCCCAGAGACGAGTCCGCTGGGATTCCGGGTCATCTCCGGCCAGACTGCGGTCGATGAATTCGTCGGTGAAGGAGATGGGCACACGCGGGTCCCCGTCCCGCAATTGTTTGATGTACCAGGGACCGTTGAGAAGGCTGAGGTTCACGATGCTCACGTCACGGCGCACCCCCATCACCTCGCGGGCGTACCACAGGGGATAGGTGTCGTTGTCGCCGTTGGTGAAAAGAATGGCTCCGGGCGCGCAGGTGACCAGCAGGTTCGTGGCGTAATCGAGCGGGATCCAGTCCCCGGAGCGGTCATGCATCCGCCAGTTGGAAACCCCCTCCTCCATCTGGTCGGAAAGGGCCGCCAGGGGCGCCAGGGTGGCCAGCACGAGCGCCGCCGCCGCGGTCAGGGGCGCGTCATGGCGTGGACGCCGACGTTCCACCGCGTTCTGCACCAGACGGAGCGCGCCGAACATCCCGAGACCCAGCCAGAGCATTACCGCCTGATAGGACCCGAGGAAGAAGTAATCCCGCTCCCGCACTTGGGGATTCTGCATGTTGAGATAGAGCGCCAGCCCCGCCGAGGTCAGGAGAAACCACAGGGCGAGCGTCGAAAACCCCCGTGGGTCGCGACGGGCCTGGAGCGCCGCCCCGGCCAGTATGAGCAGCCAGACCAGCGCCGGTATATGGGCTTTCTCCACGATATTCACCGTCTGCCCCGGGAACTCCGCCGCGCGGTCGTTGGTGAACGTCATCTCCATCGTGGGGCCCCACTTCGGGAACTGCTGGAGAAGGTAGCGGAAGTACATGAATCCGAACTGGTATCCGATGTCCGCTTTGCGTCCGGACATCCCCTCGATCATGTCCACGGTCGCGCCCTGGCCGTACTGCTCACGGTCGAGGTAGGCGTTGTACCGCTTCCAGGTGTCGGGAGCGCCCTCGTTGATGACCGGCCCCTTCGCGGCGCGCACCATGATGGTGGGATATACCGACCAGCCCATGATGAAAAGCGAGCCGCAGACCAGCGCGGCGGCGAATGTCTGTTTCCAGGACCCGGAAAACCGTCCCAGACGCATCGCCAAAAGCGGCCCGGTCAGGGCGAACAGAATCAGGACGGGATAGGAAACCTCCCGCCCGGCAAAGATTTTCAGCAGCATCAACGCCGTTGCGAGCGGCAGCGCCGACACCCAGAACCGCAACTCTCCGAAAAGTCCGGGACGCGCCAGGATCACGATGAGAACCACCGCGGGAGCGGCCAAAAGCACGGTCAGGTGGACCGCGACACCGAGGCCGATGACGTAGGCGGCAAGGAAAAGGTAGACTGTCGCGCGGGGATCGGTACGGCGTTCCTCCCAGCGCAGGGCGAGCCAGATGGCGAGCAGGGAAAGCATGAGGCTGGGCAGATAGGTTTCCACCTCCACCGCGTTCTCCCAGAACTGGGGGGCGAATCCCGCGGTCAGCGCGGATACCGCCCCGGCGGCTAATACGGGGAAATCACGCCGCAGACGCCCGGTCAGGGGAGAAAAGCGGGTGATGAACCGTACCGACAGGAGATAGAGGAGGAGGACGGAAAGCGCTCCGGAAAGCACCGCGATGCAGTTGACCCGGAAGGCGATGTGCTCGAACCCGCCGCCCCGGAAATCGTACAGGGGAAGCAGGGACATCACCCGCCCGGTCAGGGAAAGCAGCGGTGATCCGGGAGGGTGGGGGATGCCCAGTGTGGCCGCGGTGGTGATGTACTCTCCGGCATCCCAGAAGGGGACGGTCGGCGCCACGGTGAGCAGATAGACCAGGAGCGCGATGGAGAAAACTCCCGCCGCGACAGCCGCGTGCGCCCTGCGGGACGGGGACGGCTGGTTCTCCGTCCCCGTCCGACCCACCCCCGTGGTTATCGTCCGGGAATGTCCGCCCCGATCATTCACTCTTGTCCCCCGAGGAATCCTGCGGTGTCCGCGACTGCATCTGCTGGAGCAGCGCGGCCTTGGTTTCCTGCATGGTACGGTCGTTCGGGGTGATGCGGAGCACCTCGTCGAGGGCGACCATGGCGCCCTCGATATCTCCCATGGTGTAGAGGCTGATGATGTACTGCTGCCAGATATCGGTGCCGGAGGAATCCGTTCCGGATTTCTTCTGTTCGGTCCGAACCATCGAGAGCGCCTTTTCCCTGTCGCCGGCCTTGGACAGGATGGCGTACATCGCCAGACGATCGCTCAGATTGACCCCCGCCCATTCCGGCGCGGCCATCTCTTTCTCGATATACTGTTTCGCGATACCGTAGATCTTGCCGTTTGCGAGCACCTGGTAGAGCAGCGCCCGTTTCCCGGGATCGCTCGGGGTCTTGTCGATGGCGCCCTGCGCGGCCCGGACGGCGTTCGTGGAATCTCCCAGCGTGGCGTACCGCTCGGCGAGTTGGGCGAATCCGATGAAATAGTTGGTCACCAGATGCTTTGTGTTGGGAGAGATGTAGTTGTCCGGATCGGTCAGTCCCCGGTACTGGTACCGGTTGAACACATTGTTGTCCAGAACCGGAACATTCACCTGCATCTCGCCGGGGAGCGCGACAGTCGGCACGATACGGTAGACCATGCCCTCCATGGACAGATGGTCGTCCAGCCCGCACATGTTCTCGCGCGCCACGGTCACCGCGAAATAGAGCGGACGCTTCCAGTTCGTCCAGTTGATGATGTTGTACACCATGACATCCTGGACCCGGAGAATCCCGACCTCGCCATCGCGGGCGTTGATCTTCTGCGGGGTGGTGAGCTTCCATTTCATCCCCGCGGCTTCCACTTCCTTGCCTTCCGCCGGCCACATCCGCTTGAGGAACGCTTCCTCGGTGCGGGCGGCGAGCGTGTTGCGGATATATTCCTCGTCATACTCGATGGGGACTTTCACCCCTTCGTTCTTGAGCTGGAGGATGTACCAATCCGTATTCAGGAGGCTCAGATTGATGATGCGCACATCCGTGCGGAACCCTTTCACCTCCTGAAGATACCAGAGCGGGAAAGTGTCGTTGTCGCCGTTGGTGAAAAGAATGGCGTTCTTCTCGCAGGAAACGAGGATGTTGTAGGCGTAATCATAGGGCGCCCAGTCATCGAAACGATTGTGCACGTCCCAGTTGGTGTAATTCGGGTCGAGATGCCGGGAAACCGCCGCCGCGGGCGGAAGCGTGGCGAACACCGCGAAAAATCCCAGGGTCGCCGGCAGCACCGCCCGTGTCAGCTTTTTGCTCTCCAGCCACTCCCGCACATCGGTGATGAGCCCGAGAATGCCCATGCCGATCCACACCATGATGATCATATAGGAGCCGAGGAAGAAGTACCCGCGCTCACGCACCTGGGGGTTGTCCATGTTCAGATACAGCACCAGCCCCGCGGACGAGGCCACGAAAAACGCCATGAGCGCGACAAACCGCTTCCAGTCCTCACGGGCATGGGTATAGAAGCCATACAGGAGCAGGGACAGGAGCAGCACGGAGACCGGAACCTGGGTGGTCAGGGTCACGGGTCCCGCCGCATCCGCCGAACGGTCGTTGGTGAACGAGATGTCCACCGCGGGCCCCCAGATGGGGAACTGCTGCATGAGGTACCGGAGGTACATGTACCCGAACTGGTACCCGTAATCCGCCTTGCGCTCGAACATGCCGGCGTACATGTTCCCCTGGCCGTACTGCTCGCGATCCAGGTAGGACTTGTACCGGTCCCAGGTCTGCGGATCGCCCTCGTTGATGGAGGGACTCTTCGCCGCGCGCACCATGACAGTCGGATACACCGAGTACCCGATGGCGTACAGGGAGCCGCAGAGCACCAGCCCGATGAGCGTCATGTGCCAGACCTCTTTGGACCGGTTGTAGAGTACGTACATCACCGCGGGACCGATGAGCGCCAGGACCGCCACGGTCAGATAGAAATGTTCGTGTCCGCCGAAGAGCTTGATGACGCCCACTCCGGCGAGAAACGCGCCCGCGCTCAGCCAGAGCTTCAGGCTGGCGAACCAGTCCGGACGGGCGAACAGCACCAGCAGGAACACCGTGGGAGCGATGAGCAGCACGGTGAGATGGATGCCGTTGCCGAGTCCGATCAGGTAGGCGGCGAGGAAAAGGTACAGGGTGGCCCGGGGTTCATGCTTCCGTTCCTCCCACCGCAGGGCGAGCCATACCGCGATCACCGAGAGGAGCATGCTCGGCATGTACGTTTCCGTCTCGATGGCGTTGTTCCAGAACTCGTCCGCGAATCCCACCATGAAGGCGGTCATGGCTGAGCAGAACAGCACCACGGCGGTATCGATGCGGGAGCCGACGGCGGGACGGAACCGTCGTATGAGCTTCACCATGATGAGATACATGAACATGACGGTCAGGGCGCCGAGCACCACGTCCAGGAGGTTCACCCGGTATGCTATCTCGGTGGATCCCAGGCCCCGCAGGTCCGGAATGGGAGAGAGCGTCATTACCCGTCCGATAAGCGAGAGCAGCGGAGATCCGGGCGGATGGGGAATTCCCACGGTATAGGAAGTGGAAATGAATTCGCCGCAGTCCCAGAATGACAGGGTCGGCGCCACGGTCATCAGGTACACGACCAGCATGACCGTGAACAGGGCGGCCGCCACGATCTTGTTAACTCTTCCCTCGGTCAAGTCAAACCCTCCCCGGTGGATGTATGAAAAATGAGCCTATAATTCCATTATACAAAATATTAGGAAAATATAGCACTTTTTGGCTGTATAACGCAAGCGCATTATGGTTTCGCGCGGGATGGAAACACCCGTTACACGCCCGGAGCGGAAGACGGTGGCAAAAAAAATTGCACCCGCTCCGCGCACCCATATGGTCATATCCGCTCCGGGCGCACAATTTGGAATTTGTTGTTTTCGGTGCGCGCGATACGGTAAAAGCCAAAACCGTTTATGTAATCACGAAAGACACGTAAATCACGAAATTTCCCCCGGGAAACACTCATTTTCCGTGTGTTCCGTGTCTTTCGTGGGAGAGAGCTTTTCGGTTTGCGGCTAAAACAAACCGTATTGCGGGAAAAGCGCTTGACGCATGGAATGTCGGTAAATATATTTAAAATATAATAATATTAATAAGAAATACGTCGGAGTCAGCTGCGGGACGTTTTTTACAAAGGGAGCGCCTGTATGCCAAGGGGTTCGAAAGCGGTGAATATCCCGGAGGTTATGGAGAGCAGACGGCTTCCCGTGGGCGCGGAAGTCATTCCCGGAGGCGGTGTTCACTTCCGGGTATGGGCGCCAGTCCGCAAACGGGTGGAAGTGGTGGTGGAAGGGGATGCCGAGGGTGCGTTTCCCGAAGCGCTGAGTTTCGAGCTGGGCCGTGAGGAGACGGGCTATTTTTCCTCGGTGGTGGAATCCGCGCATGCGGGAACCCGCTACCGGTACCGTCTGGACGGGGAAAACGTCCTGTACCCGGATCCGGCGTCGCGTTTTCAGCCGGATGGCCCGGATGGTCCTTCGCAGGTGATCGATCCGGGGGCGTTCGAGTGGACCGACGGGAAATGGAAGGGTGTCGCCCCGGAGGGGCAGGTTATCTACGAGATGCATATCGGGACGTTCACCCGCGAGGGACGGTGGGATTCCGCGCTTCCGGATCTCGATGCACTGCGGGATACCGGGGTGACCGTACTCGAAATCATGCCGGTGGGGGATTTCCCCGGAAGGTTCGGATGGGGATACGATGGAGTGAACATCTATGCTCCCACCCGTCTCTACGGCGCTCCGGACGATTTCCGCAGATTCGTGAACCGGGCGCACGAGGTGGGTATGGGGGTGATCCTCGATGTGGTGTACAACCATGTGGGACCGGACGGGAACTATCTTCCCCAGTTTTGCAAAGACTATTTCACAGACCGCTACAAGACCGACTGGGGGAAACCGTTTAACTTCGACGGCGCGAATTCCGGGCCGGTGCGGGATTTCATTGTTTTCAACGCGGGATACTGGATCGATGAGTTTCATCTGGACGGTCTTCGTCTGGACGCCACACAGAACATCTATGACACCTCCCCGGAACACATCATCGCCGCGGTCGCCCGGCGGGCGCGGGAGGCGGCCCGTGGGCGCTTCTCCTATATCATCGCGGAAAACGAGCCCCAGGATGTGAAACTCCTTCGCCCCTTCGAGAAGGGGGGCTATGGTCTGGACGCGCTCTGGAACGACGACTTTCACCACACCGCCATGGTCGCCCTCACCGGGTACAACGAGGCGTATTACACGGACTATAAAGGTTCTCCTCAGGAATTCATCTCCTGCGCAAAATGGGGATATCTGTTTCAGGGACAGTGGTACAAGTGGCAGATGAAACGCCGGGGAACCCCCACAATGGGGCTGAAGCCGTACCACTTCATCTCGTTCATCCAGAATCATGACCAGGTGGCAAATTCCGGACGGGGCCTGCGGGTCCAGTTCCTGTCCGGACCGGGCCAGTACAAGGCCATGACCGCCCTGCTGCTGCTCGGTACGGAAACCCCGATGCTCTTTCAGGGGCAGGAGTTCGCTTCCTCCAGCCCATTTTTTTATTTCGCCAACCAGAAAGAGGACATTTCCAAGGATATCTATCTTGGACGGGTCAATTTCCTCGCCCAGTTCCGAAGCCTGGCCCAGCCGGAGATGCGGGCCAAACTTCCCGATCCCGCCGATCCGGAGACATTCGTGCGTTCCAAACTCGACCTGTCCGAGCGCTCCCGTCACGCCGAGATGTACAGCCTGCACCGGGATCTCCTCCGGTTGCGAAGGGAGGATCGGGCGTTCGTTTCCTCCTTTCAGACCGGGCGTGTGGATGGCGCGGTACTCGAAGGGGAGGCGTTCCTGCTCCGTTTCTTCGGCGAGGATGGGGATGATCGCCTGCTGGTGGTGAATTTCGGACGGTACCTGAATTTGAATCCGGCTCCGGAGCCGCTTCTCGCTCCACCCGAAAACACGGTGTGGTGTATTCTCTGGTCCAGCGAGGACCCCCGGTATGGCGGCACGGGCACCGCTCCTCTGGATACCGAGGACAACTGGTTCATCCCCGGCCATGCCGCGGTGGTGCTCGCACCGGCTCCGCGAGAGGAGGTCGCCCATGATTGAAACCACGCGCCGCATGCCCTGGATCAAAGGCGATGAGGACACAGAGCGTCTGGTCACCCGGGAATGGCTGGTCACCAACGGCCTGGGGGGATACGCGTCCGGCACCGTGGCGGGGGTCATCACCCGGCGGTATCACGGATATCTCATCGCGGCGAAACCCGCCCCGCTTGGGCGCATGATGATGCTCAACTATCTTTCCGACCGGTTCATTCTCCCGGATGGCCGCACCGTGACTCTCAGCGGAGAGGAGTTGGAAGAAAAGAAGGTCGTTTACCCGGGAGCGGAATACCTGGTGGAGTTTCGTCTCGACGACGGGCTGCCGGTCTGGCGGTTCGATCTGGACGGCACGGTGATCGAGAAGACCGTGGTCATGCCGCACATGCAGAACACCGTCCATGTCATATACCGGATGATCGGGAACGGGAAGCCGGTCCGTATGAATCTCCGTCCCGCCATGCATTTCCGGCCCCACGACCATCGGATCGACGAACCGCTCGCCGGCGATTACGCGCTCACTGTCAGTGGGAACCGGTACGAAATCTCCGGGCGTTCACAGTTTCCGACGCTCCGCATGATGATGTTCGGGGACAACGCCACATTCACCATCGAAGCCGAACTTCTCCAAGAGATATTCTGCCGGACCGAGGCGGAGCGGGGCTACGATTGCCGTGGAGTGCTCTGGACTCCGGGCTACTTCTCCATGCAGATCGAGCCGGGGAGGGTGTACGCCATGATGGCCTCCACCGAGGACTGGCCCACCGCGCTGGCGCTCCGTCCCATCGAAGCTGTCCGTGCGGAAACCGAGCGCCGTAAGGAACTGCTGCAAAATGCGGCCATCCCGGTCAAAACGGGGTTGGGTGCGGAACTGGTCCTGGCCGCGGACCAGTTCATCATCACTCCCGCCGGGCGGAGCGAGGACTCCGCGCGGGCCCATGCCTCGGGAGACGAGATACGGACAATCATCGCCGGATACCACTGGTTCACCGACTGGGGCCGTGATACCATGATCAGCCTGGAGGGATTGACCCTCGCCACCGGACGTCACGTGGAGGCGGACTGGATTCTCCGGACATTTTCCCACTACATCCGTTTCGGGCTCATCCCCAACATGTTTCCCGAGGGCGAGCGTCACGGTCTCTATCACACCGCCGACGCCACGCTCTGGTTCTTCCATGCCATCGATCGGTATCTCGCCCATGCGAAGAACCGTGAGCTGCTCTCCGCGCTCCTTCCCCAGCTCATCGATATCGCGGACCATCATTTGCGGGGCGCGCGCTTCGGAATCGGGGTGGACCCGGATGACAGCCTCCTCCGTCAGGGGCAGGAGGGATACCAGCTCACCTGGATGGATGCCAAGGTGGACGATTGGGTGGTGACCCCCCGTCGCGGCAAGGCGGTGGAAATCAATGCGCTCTGGTATAATGCGCTCCGGCTCCTGGAAGGCTGGATCCGGGAGGAACGGGGAGAGGACGCCGCCCGTCCCTGGGCGGAGCAGGCGGAACGCGTGCGCCTGTCGTTCAACCGCCGCTTCTGGTACGAGGAGGGGGGATACCTGTACGATGTGGTGGACACGGAAGGCGGCGGCGACGATCCATCCTTGCGGCCCAACCAGGTGCTCGCCATCTCGCTGCGTTATCCCGTGCTCTCCAGCGACCGCTGGGCCCCGGTCATCGAAATCGTGAAAGAGAAGCTGCTGACTCCGGTGGGCCTCCGGTCGCTCGCCCCGGGCAGCCCGGAATACAAACCCATCTATTTCGGAAATCTGCGCTCCCGCGACGCCGCCTATCACCAGGGAACGGTGTGGTCCTGGCTCATCGGCCCGTTCATCGACGCCTGGCTGAAAGTCCACCCGGAAGACCGGGAGGGCGCGCTGAAATTTCTGGAAGGGTTCGATTCCCATCTGAGCGAGGCCAGCATGGGCACCATCAGCGAAATATTCGACGCCGAGCCGCCGTTCACCCCCCGGGGATGCGTCGCGCAGGCCTGGAGCGTGGCGGAAGTGCTGCGCTGTCTTGTCCGGCTCGGCGCATAACGGTTCGAAACGGCGATCCCTCCGCATTCTTCTCCCGTGAACACCGCTCAAAAATTCCCGCGGCGATCTCCCTCGTCGCCGAAACATCTTGACCCCGCTCCGCCATCCGCGTACTTTACTCCCATCCCGGAAAAAGCCGGGTATTCCGTTCCGCCGGGAACAGCCTTCCGGTTTTTTCCCCGACGATCATTTCTGGAGGAATCATGCCGGATAACCGGACTCCCTGGATGTTCTGGCCGTTTGCGGCCCTCTGGAATCTGCTGGCGCTCCTGCTCGGTCTGACCGGACGCCTGGTGGCCGGGATTCTGGGCCTGGTTTTCATGCTGGTCGGGCTGGTGCTCATGCTCACCATTATCGGGGCTCCCGCGGGAATGGTCCTGGTCATCGCGGGATTGCTGCTTCTGGTCCGGAGCCTGTTCTGACCTTGCAGCCCGTCCGGGCTTTCCTTTGTTCACCCTGTAACCGCTCGCCGTGGAGGATCATTCCGTGCCGTTTCGAAGCTCCAAATCCGTTTGTCTCGCCATCCTCGTCCTTGCCTGCCTGTTTGCCGCCTGCGCCGCGCACCCCCGTCCGGAAGCGATGGAGAAATCCCGCCTCGCCGGGCTCAGCCTGCGGCATGCCGATATCGCCTGGGAACGGGTGGCCGGATTCACGTTCGACAATCGGAACGACATGGAACGCCTTCGCATCGCCGAGGGAGAATGGGAGATTCGTGACGGCGCTCTCCGGGCGATGGGGGGGAACGCCAACCGGGCCATCATGCTCGCCCCCTGCGGCTCCGATCCGGTGCGCATCGAGTTCGAGGTGACCAATTATTCCTCCGGCGGACTCATGGGGGACATCACCATTCTCCTGAACTCCTCTCCGGACAAACGCTTTTTCGACTCCGGATACGCGCTCACCACTGGTTCCTACTGGAACACATGCACCACCTTCTATCGCAAGGGACTGGCCTTGTCGAACACCTCCTGGTCACCGGTGATTTCCGGGAAGAAGAACCGGGTGGCGTTCGAGTTCGATCACGGGCACATCCGCTACGAGATGAACGGCCAGATCCTCCTGGAAACCTGGGACGAGTCTCCGCTTGTCATGGATTCCTCACGCTGGATTGGCATCCGTACCTGGTCCACCCTGATGGTGGTGGATAACGTGGTCATCAGCCGGGGAACAAAGCGATAAGGAAAGCGCCCGAGCGCCAAAGCGCCGGCGAAGATAACGCCGCTGGATGAGTAATGGACTATACCTTCGGGGACGTACGGCATGCGCCCGTATGGGCGGGGCGGGACCTGTTTCCGAAATTCAATGTACGTTCGATGGAGTGATGCAGATACATTCCTGAAGAGAATTCGTATCCGACGCAGAAGGTGTGCATGCTGAAACTGGATTTGATTCATACCCTGGCGCTGGCCGGGATCGTTCTTTTTATCGGGTACGGGCTTCGCCGGGTGTTCACTCCGCTTGCCCGGTTCAACATTCCCGCGCCGGTCATCGGGGGGTTGGTGATCGCGGTGCTGGTCGCGTCCGCGCGTCACTGGGGGGTCACGCTCTTCCAGTTCGATACCACGCTCCAGAACCCGCTCATGATCGCGTTTTTCACTACCATCGGATTCGGAGCCAGTCTCTCGCTGCTTCGGGCGGGAGGTCCGCAGGTTCTGCTGTTTTTCATCGTGGCGGTGGTTTTTGCCCTGTTGCAGGATATCCTTGGACTGTTCGCCGCCCTGACGCTCGGGATGCACCCGTTGTTCGGCGTTCTCTGCGGCTCGGTCACCCTGACCGGGGGGCCGGCCACCGGCCTGGCGTTCGCCTCGCTCTTCGAGCAGGCGGGAATCACCGGCGCGGCTTCGGTCGCGGTGGCCGCGGCCATGTGCGGAATCGTTTCCGGGGGATTGATCGGCGGCCCCATCGGGACCTGGCTCATCGAACGCCACGGTCTGAAGAAGCCTCTGGGGGAACCCTCGGCCCGGGAATTCCCTTCGGCTGTGAACATGGCGGAAATGCAGGTCGAGCAGAAACCGGGCGGATCCCCCCAGGGCGAGGGCCGTGAATCCTACCTGCTCATGAAATGTTTCACCGCCATTCTCCTTGCCATGTGGGCCGGTTCCTGGGTGAGCCGCGGTTTCACTTCCCTGGGGATCACCCTTCCGCCCTATATCGGCGCCATGCTGGTCGCCTCGGTGATACGGAATATCGACGATCTCACCGGGGTCATCGGGCTTTCCCAGCGGGTGATCGACAACATCGGCGCCGTGGCGCTCTCCCTGTTCATCGTCATGGCGCTCATGACCCTGAAACTCTGGGAACTGGCCGGGCTGGCGCTCCCGCTCCTCGTCATCATCGCGCTCCAGGTGGCCTTGGTCTCCCTGGCCTGTTTCGGGCTGATTTACCGGATCATGGGCCGCGACTAC
>CAYRTQ010000068.1:0-15754 GCA_964426865.1 uncultured bacterium | reverse complement strand
AGGTGCATGATGTTCAGGGTGACCCCTTCCTTGGTGATGGTGGAGCGTTTTCCGCCCGCGGTGATGTCCCCGAGACGGGCGGTCTGGTAGAGCATGGTCATTTCCGCGTTGCGCTCGGCGGGATAGACCGTGTCAAGCATGAGGACCATCCGGGGCTTGAGGAAGAGGACGTTGCGTTCCAGGCCTTTCACCTCGCCCCAGTAGAGTTTCCCGATGTCGCCGCTGGAGAATGCCGCGAACCCGCCTTCGAGATAGTGGGTCACATGGGCGTAATCCTCGAACCCCGGAGCGAACACCAGATGGTCGCCCACCCGCTGGCTCTGCTGATTGCCATTGATGAGGATGGTGGAATGGGCCACCGGCTGGGTATACCAGGGCTGATACAGCGGATCGTCATAGTAGGTGGAGCCGTGACGCTCCTCGATGAAGGTTACCCCGCGATCCGCGAACCAGAAAGATCCCTGGTCCAGGTGCTGATGATTGTAGAAGGGGCCGGTGCGCAGGGTGAACGACATGTCGTCTTTTTCCCAGCCGCTCTTGAACACCGTGGTTCCCACCTCGCGGAAGAGACGGGAGGGGCTTTGCGCGAACGGGTCCTGTTTCGGAACATCGGAGGTTTCATAGAGCACATCCGGGAAAGTCTCGCCGCCCTTCATGAAGTTGTAGTACCAGCCGAGGAGCGGATCCTTGTTCTTGGCCACCATCCACGCCCAGTTGGTGGCCGCCCCGATGTTGCCGGAATCGCCGTAGTAGAAATACTGTTTGTTCTTGATATTTCCGCTCCAGATATACTCTTTCCAGGAATTTTTCAAGGGAGCGGAGAAATCGATGTTGAACACGTTCATCAGGGAGGGCAGGCTGCGCTGAAGATTGTCGAACGTGTACTGATTGTAGCCGTACCCCTCGCCCCACGCCTCGCCATAATTGGTGACCCGTTCGCAGAACGCGAAAAGCTTCATGGCGGTGCCGGTGAAATAGGGCTCCAGATTTTCCACATCGGGGCCGTCGGCATACATCGCCGTCTGGAGCATGAGGGAGCCGCCGGTGATCATGGCCAGCCAGTTGGAGGTGTTGCAGGTGATGTTGTTGTCGTAGACGTGGGACTTGAACGCATCCTTCACCAGGTTGTCCATGAGCGCCTTGCGGACCTTGACCCGCTCGCTCTCGCTCATGAGATCGTACACCAGGTCGTAGCCGATGGCGAGACGGTGCGCCCAGGCGCCGGAGCGGTGGTCGGCCCATCTCCCCCGCTTGATCTGCCAGGGATGGGTCCAGGTGGGATAATCCGCGAGTTTTATGAGCACCGCCTTGGCATACTCGCCGGCGGCCTTGTCACCCGCGAAAGCGTAGGCCAGGGCGTTCCAGTGCACCGCCTCGCCGGAGCCGAGATACTTGGCCCCCGATTCGGACCATGTTGGCAGCCAGTCCTCGTCGGGATACTGGTCCAGATCATAGACGATACGGTCGAGCGGGTACCGGGTGCGCTGGGACTCGGCGTTCTTGGTGATGTCGCCGTAAACGCTCTTGAACCGGTCGCTCTTGAGACGGGCGTCGATCTGCTGCTTCTGCGCGGCGTCGAACCACAGACGGGGATGCTTGCCGCCGATGCCCTTGGGCGCGATGTGGATGGTGAAAGGGGTCTCGGAGAGCAGCGCGGGGCTCTTCTTGTCATCCGTGTAGGCCCGTAGCGTGGCGAGATACAGCCCTTCCGGCCAGCTGAGCGACAGGGGGGCCAGGGACCAGGAATCACCCTGTTTCTTCAACGCCGCGGTGTACACGACACGGGTCCGTTCGGCGTAGGGAGTCACCGTAACCTCCACTTTTCCGGCTTTCAGAGGCCAGGAGCCGCGAAGGACAAAACGGTCGCCCTTGAAATAGGGCTTTTTCGGAATGTAGGGGGCGAATTCCGGGAGCTTGTGCATGACCGGCTCGGCGAACTGGAACGCGCAGGCCCGCGCGCCTTTGAACGTGACATCGTCGAGACCGAAGTAGAACGGCATGTTCGGGTCGGCCTTGGGGCATTTCGCCAGCACCGCGAGGGCGTTGACTTTCACCCGGTCTTTCCCGGCCAGACGGGGATTCTCGCGCATGAAGTCGTTCCAGGTCACGGTCACCCAGGTCCAGTTGTTCAATACCGGATGGTCGAAACGAACATCCGCCTGGCCATCGGGACCCGCCGCGATCCGCACCGTAAAGTATTCGAACGGCAGGTGGGACTTGAGGAAATACCGGAGGCGAATGGTGGAATCCGGGGTCAGGTACATGTCGAGCAGCTTTTCAGCGCCGCAATAGTTGTCCACGTTCGTGTACGGGGTGACCCGCTGCTCGATGGAGATGTTGGGATCACCGGGGATGAGGGTGTTGATGCGGAAATTGGGATCGTAGGCGGTATCCTGCCACAGGGGGTAGGAAGCCCAGGCGCCCAGCAGACGGGACTCGAAATTCTCGCTGTAGGTGCAGGGCTCCAGCGTCACATCGGCGCTGGCCGCCAATGCGCCGAACAGACAGCCGACCAGAACGATCAGGACAAGCGCATGCTTCATGACGGCGGGTCTCCTTCAGGGGTTTGGGAAATATGACCGGTGATTTTTGTACAATTCGCGGACCGGGAAAATCCAACTCGGGAAATTATAGAATAGTATGAAGCGCATGCCGGGGATTGTCAATTACAAAAGGATGGATTTGCGACTTTTTTTGTCCGGATGCGGCGGATGGCGCGGCATCCGGTGTATCGCGGCCGTGAGTATTAAATAATTGAAATATTTCTCCTCCGGACCCCGTCATATTTATATAGAAGAGGAGAGGAACCGAAGACTCTCAGGAAAAACAAATACATCCCCAACCGGAGGAACTCCCATGAAAGCCATCGTCACTATCTTCAGTATCGGGCTGGTCTACTATTTCGCGGTCATCAATTATTTCGCCTCTTTCCCCGCTGTGTAACGAAATAGTCTCCCCCACATGAAAACGGCGCTCCCCCGGGAGCGCCGTTTTCATGTGGGGCATGGGAAAAGGCCGGACTACTTCCGCACCGCGTGGTCCTGATAGCGGGCGAAGTAGAAGAGCTTGACCGTGTCGTTCGACAGGTTGAAATTGGCGTGGGCGGTCACCCCGGTGACCGGGATCAGATAGGCCGTGCCATCGGGCTGGGGACGGATTTCCCGCCCGAGCAGGAAATAGCCGGAATTGTTCATTCCGGTCCAGACCTCCTCCGTGCCCGGATTGTGGCTGTGGGGCTGGAAGAAGGTATTCGGGCTGAACGCGCAGGTGAGAATGGATTCCAGGGTTCCCAGACCGTCCTTCGTGGTGAAGAGCTGACGGCAGATTCCGCACCAGTGGACATCGGTGGTGCTGACCGGCGTCGTGTTCTCGTCCACGACGAGCATGTCCTTGTTCGGGCGGAACCCGGCGGGAATCGGCTCCGAGATGAGATACATGTTCAGGGGTTCCGAACCGGTATTCTTCATGGTGAATTGCAGGTTCGCGGGCATGAGCGCCGCGATTCCCGGATAGAGATCGGCGGTTTTCTTCCCCGCGGTGATGGACCCCCGTCCGGAAAGGATGTAGTATATCTCCTGCTCGCCCTTGAGCGTGACCGGCGTGGTTGAGGCATGGGCGTAGAGCGAGGCCCGGGTGTACCGGTTCACATATTTGAGCACCGCGGCCTTTGTGGGCGGTTTCAGCGGGTCGCCTTTGGTGAGGATATCGCGCTCGACCAGGGAGCCGTGGGTGTTCTTCGGCATGGACTCACGCCAGTTCCCGGTGAATTTGTCGATATCGGGATCCTTGTCCGGGTCGAATTTGTTGTCGTAGAGCATGGCGTAGGAGGGCGGCGGGTCTTCCGGGACAGTGCGGATGATGAACCAGAACGCCTTGATCGGCTTGCCCGAAACATTGATGGTGGAATGCGGGGTCAGGTAGTTGGGCGGAATTTTGTAAGCCGTTCCGGCGGGAAAGTCCCGAAGCTTTTTCCCGAGAAGGATGGTCGGGTCCCCTTCCACGGAGAACCAGATTTCCTCGAATCCCGGAATGTGGCTGTGCGGCTGGCCCATGGTCAGGGGGTCGTACCACACCGGCGCCATCCCGTCGATCACCGCCAGGCCGTCCTTCTTGCCGAAGAAGAATTTGGGGATATGGGACCAGTGAATATCCGCGCCGTCGACCGGAAGCGTATTCTCGTCCTTGACCACGATTTCCTTTTTGGGGACGAAGCCCGAGGGCAGGGGTTCGGAAATGAGATACATGGTCAGCGGATCGCCTCCGGGATTGTGGAGCGTGAACTCGATTCCCGGCGGCAGGAGCACGGTGAGCCCGCCGAAGAGCTCGGCGGTTTTCCCGCCCGCGGTGATGGAACCCCGTCCCTTGTCGATGTAAAGGATGACCTGCTCGCCCTTGAGCGTGGAGGGGATGGTATTGTTTTTCGCGCTCAGGCTGCAATAGGAGAGACGGTTGATGTAGGTCAGCACCGCGCTCCGGGTGTGCGGCTTCAGCGGGTCTCCGGCGCTTTTGGTGAGGATGTCGCGCTCGATGAGGGCGCCGTAGATGTGACGGGGCGCGTTATCCTTCCAGTGGCCGATGAACAGGTCGATATCCGGGTCGGTTTTGGGATTGTAGGGATTGCCGTCGAGCATGCTGTAATCCGCTTTCTGGCTCTGGGCCGACGCGGGCGGCGGGATCAGGAGGCAGAGCGCCGCCAGGAGCGGGAGCGCTTTCATCATCGGTTTTTCCTTTCGGAGAGAAAGAGAAAAGATATTTCACCACGGGAAACGGAGAGCATGGAGCAAGGCGGCAAAAGCCGGAAAAACCGGCGTACGTGCCGTGATGAGTAAAAGTACAGCGGCGCGGGCGGAGAGTCAACAGGAGCTTTGATCTTTTTGCGGGCGGGGGATGGCTGACACGGATTCCCGGCCAAGTCGGGAAAGGGCGTTCCTGCTACTCTGTCAAGGCGATAGTAGTGGGTAAACATGTTCCCGATGCGCTGGCTTCGACAAGCTCAGCCAGCGGTGGGCGCTCAGTCAGCGGTGGACACTGAGCCTGCGGACACTGAGCCTGCGGACACTGAGCTTGCGGACACTGAGCCTGCGGACACTGAGCTTGTCGAAGTGTCGAAGCGCAATCCCCAAACACTATCGACTTGACAGAGTACTACGGCCTGTCTGAACCCAATACCGTTCATGTAACCACGAAAATCACGAAAATCACGAAATTTCCCCCCCGGTGAAACACTCATTTTTCGTGTCTTTCGTGGTTGAGGGTTTTTCGCTTTTCATCCCCGGGCGCCGAGAATGGCCGTTCCCGCAACGATCAGGAGCACCGCGAGCCAGTCCACCGGGCGCAGGGTTTCCCCCAGGAAGACCAGACCGAGCAGGACTCCGGCGACCACCGTTCCCCCGACGATGATGGGGATTCCGGTCGAGGCGGGAACCCCTTTCGCGAATACGGTGAAGGAGAGGATTTCCGCCAAACCCACGAAAACGCCCGCCAGCACCGCGAGCCAGACGCCCCGGCTGGAGACGGGGAGAGGATCCCGCGCGAAATACAGGTACGCCAGGATGCCGCCGCCGACCAGCGCCGAGGTCACCTGCAGGATGACCGATCCGGCGATCTGGTGGATGTGCCCGGAAGAAAGCTTGATGAAGAAGTTGTAAAGGCCGTAGAAGAGGGCGGTGAGTCCCGCCAGCAGGATCCAGTTCATCGACGCCGCCGGAACAGTCCGAACGCCTCTCCGAGGGTTACCAGGATTATCCACACGATGAGCGCGATGACCACCAGAACCACCATGGCCAGGATGATCTGACGCGTGGATGGTCCCTCCTGGGCGGGCGGCATCCGGGAAGCGGGGGCGGAACCGGTTTCAGCGGACGATGGCGCTGAGTCGCGGGTCGCCGCCACCTGCGTTTCGCCGGAGAGCTGCCATTGCGAGGGCTGGAGCGTTCCCTCGACCACCCGTTCCAGGGAGTCCGGGAGAGCCGGGAAGAAGTTGATGCCGGTGAAGCTCTGCACGGAGTCCACGGTGACCGCATAGGCGGCGATTGGCTTGTCCGATGCCTCGTTGGGCATGATGAAGCCGATGGCCTTGAAATCCGGCGCGTGATAGTCCAGAATCACTTTATAATAGTATTTGGGGACCGCGACATCTTCCGCCCCGATGACGGGGAGATTCCCCGCGAGGACGGGGCCGGTGACGATGTACAGTTCCCCGTTCTTATCCGCCCATCGTCGCACCTGTTCTTCCAGGTCGTTCCAGATGCCCTGGTTGAACGCCGGGACTTGGGGGCTGATATTGCTCATGTAGAACGATTCGGACTGGGCGCGGGGAGACCATTTCATGTCGGCGGCGGGCGCCAGGTGTCCCCGGTCGTATCCGGAGCCGCGATAATCGTCCGGAGTCGCTGACCCGGTGGGCACATTGGGATCGGGACGGAAATTGTCCTTGCGGGGCGCTTTGGCGGCGGCCCGTTCGGCGGTGAGAATGTAGGCTACCCAGGCCGCCTGCTCGTATTTCTCGTCGTACTTGAGCGTGTATGCGGTGTGGGCGATGATTTCGTCCCTGGGGCCGTGAGCGGGAAGCGCCTCTTCGAGGGAAGCGAAATCGCAGCGGCCCGTCCCCACACTCAGCAGGAAGGCGGAAATGACGGCGCAGATACTCAAGAAGGGATGTTTCACGTGCGTCTGTCTCCTGAATGGCAATGGCATGGGTGATGGCGCGGGCGGTGAGTGTGACGGTAGAGCGCCTGGGGCAAAGACATGTCCCCTCTCAAAGGGGAAATGTCTTTGCCGGAATCGAATGGATGGCGTCCCGATACGGATTCCCGTCCAATCCGGGAGGAATGCGGACCGCTTTTCCGGATCAAACCCGGCATCCATCCCGTAGGTTGGCTCCTCTCCCGGACTCTGCCTCCGGTCTTTCCTCTCTACATGGTCACCCGGACCAGATCGATTTTCGACGGGTCGCAGGTGCCGAGCTTGTACGCGGATTCGGCGAGTTTCACATAGGGCGGGGTGTCGAAGGTCATTTTCGATTCCTTGGCGCGCTTCTCGTTGATGACTTGCAGCGCGGCGTATTCCGCGGCCACCTGGTCGCGGCTGGCGATGATTCCTCCCCAATACCAGGGTTCCACCCGCGTCCAGGTCCCCCGGAGGCCGTCGCAGAGCGCCAGCACGGTCTTGTTCTTCAGGCTGGGCTGGGAGAGAATCTTGGCGGTCATGCCGGTGTTGCCGTGACATTGCGACATCTGGTCGGGTGGGATGGAGCCGATGTGATTCTTGAGGAAGAGGCTTCCCGCGAAATTGCTCTCGAAGGTTTTCAGCGAGGGCAGGTTGATGAGCTTGGTGCAGCGGTCGGTGACAATGCGGGTGAGCCCCTCCTGGGGGTGGTATCCGCCGCCCTCGTTGGCGCCCATGCAGCGCACTCCCGGGCCGGTGGTGTTCAGACGGAATCCGGCGCGTTCGAGTTCCGAGGCGTTCCGCTCGTAAATGATGACATTTTTCGGGGGGATCACCGAAGAGAGACTTTCGCAGAGGGCGTAAACCAGTTCGGTGTGGGCGGTGAGCGCGAATCCCGCGCTGTTGCAGTTCACCTTGATGCCCACCACGTCTTTCGGGGTGATTCCCAGCGCCGCCCAGGCCTCTTTCGCGGTGGGTTTCCCGGTGACCGTGGCCAGCGCACGGTCGATCATGAGCGCGGCCTGTTTCTTGTCGCAGACGTTACGGTCGCTGATGGCCTTGGCGTTGCGCACGACCGCCACTTTTACCTTCGGGGGCGCGGCAAAACCATCGTGCGCCCGGGAGAGTTCCCCTGCGCCCAGGCCGAGGCCGATGATCCCGCCCGATGTCCGGCGGATGAAATCGCGTCGATTCGTAGACTTTTCCATGATACCCCTCGCAGACAGAAGAATTTTTCCGGTACAGCCGCCGCCGTATCCCGCTACCGATTCCGTATCCTGAAAAATAATCAATATCGGACCGGAAACAAATCCCAAAGAAAAGTGACCTTTGACCGGGCGGGACGCCCCTTTCGCACGGGATGGGAATGATGTATATTTCGATCATTCAAAGTATGGATCGTTCGGAACCTTGCCCGTCAACAATTCGGAGGAATGTCATGCCGGAACACATCCCGACCCGCGAGGAGGCGTTTCGCCTGCTCCGCGAATTCACCGGGAATCCCGCACTGGTCAACCACGCTCTTGCGGTCGAGGCGGTAATGCGGTATATCGCCCGTAAACGCGGATTTGCGTCCGAGGAGGAAAAATGGGGTATTGTCGGTCTCATCCATGATATCGATTATGAGCGCTTCCCGGAAGAGCATTGCCGCAAGACCGGGGAAATCCTCGCCGAACGGGGCTGGCCGGAGGAATACATCCGCGCGGCGGTTTCCCACGGCTGGGGACTTTGCGTCGATGTGGAACCCCGGACCGATATGGAGAAAACCCTTTTCGCCATCGACGAGCTCACCGGTCTGGCGACCGCCAGCGCCCTGGTCCGCCCCTCCCGGAGTGTCATGGACATGGAGGTGAAATCGGTGAAGAAGAAATGGAAGGACCGTTCCTTCGCCGCCGGCGCGAACCGCGAGGTCATTCAGAAGGGGGCCGCCCTGCTCGGAGTGGAACTGGATGAACTCATTCAGGACACCATCATGGGCATGCGGGAAGTTGCCGGAGAGATCGGGCTGTAAAAAAAGCGCCAAGGATCCAAATCGCCGGAGCGCCAAAGTCGGAACGGGGAGAAAAGCCGGAGGGCAAAAAGACGGCGGGGAAAGGTCTCCGCGCCTGTTCTGAAATCCCCGCGACCGATCGAATATCCGTTAGTTTACAGCGGGCGGAATGAAATTCATTCCCGGCGCACGGTTTCGGTACGGAAGCCTGTAACCGGCGAAAATCCTTGCGGTTTCCGCTGGTTACGATAATCGATTGTCTTTGCGTTTTACCGAAGTCATTCATTATCTTATATAGTAAGAAAATGGGGTGCGACATATGTCGCTTCACGATTTCTATTCGCCGAGGAGAGATCGTATGGCTCAGGACAATTCGCTTGCCGAGTCGGAGAACAGGGGACGTCATGACCTGTACCCCGCACGATTGCCCGCCGATCTGAAAGGTTACCACGGGATCTACCATCAGACCGTGGAGCGGCGTGAGGAATTCTGGCGTTACCAGTCCGGCCGTCTTCGGTGGGACGCTCCCTTCACCACCGTGGTCGATGAGGACCTGGCCGCGGGAAGGGTCGCCTGGTTTACCGAAGGAAAGCTCAACGCCTGCCGCAATGCGCTGGATGTACATCGCGAGCGGGGCTGGGATGAACGGCGAGCGCTCCTCTTCATCGATGATGAGGGCGGGGCGCACTCCTTCACCTACCGGGAACTGAACGGGGAGGCGCGGCTTCTGGCAGCCGCCATGAAAGAGAAAGGGCTGAAACCGGGGGATCGGGTAGCCCTCTACCTCCCCGACTCTCCCGAAACCCTGTTTTTCCTGCTCGCCTGCTCCTCCCTCGGTCTCACCCCTGTTCCCATCCCCATCCGCTACACCGCTGAACTTGCCCGTGAAATTCTCAGGGACTGCTCCGCTTCGCTTCTGGCCGTTTGTCTCGGATCCGGTTCACAGGCTTACGAGGCGCGCGCCCGCGCGACGGCCTCCTCCGCCGGTATCGCCGTGGTCGATACGGGGCGGGCCGGAGCGGACGGGACGGTTTCCTATGCGGATTTTGTGGCAGGGGACGTCCGCGCGCCACTCGAAGATCATGTGAGTGTCGATGCCGAGCATCCCTTTTTCATTCTCTATGCCAACACCGCCGCCGGGGTTCCGAGGGGTTCGGTGTTCGCAACCGGCGGATTTCTGGTGCAGGCCGCGGCATCCTTCGATTACCTCCTCGCCTCCCCGGGCGAGGACCTCGAGGTGCGGAGTCTGGCCTGCCTTCTGGACTTCTCCTCCGCCGCGGGGTTGTGTTACGGGGTATGGGGCCCGTTGGTCAACGGCTCCTGCATCGTGATCGCCGCCGAAGGAACGCAGACAATCGGGGGAAGGCTGCGGCGTGTGCTGGAGGCGAGCGAGTCGCCCGCGCTCCTGGCCGCCCCGACCCATCTGGAAGACCTGAAGCGGGAACTCGACGGAAGCCCTCTTTTCTCCGGGCGCCGTTTCGCGCTGGTCGCCACCAGCGGAGACGTGCTCAAGCCGCGGCAGATTCAATTCGCGGCGCAGACGCTCGTTTCACGTCCCGAGCACGTCCTGAATCTGTGGATTCAGAGCGAGTGCGGGGCATCGGCCATCAACACCTTCCCCAGCCCGGAACTGAATCGCACCGGCGCCCTGGGGCTGCCGTTTCCGGGCATCGCGCCCCTGGTGATCAATTACCTGGGGCAGGTGTGCCGCGCGAACGAGAGCGGGCAGATCGTTTTCCGATCCTCCTGGCCGTCCATGATACGCACCATATACGGGCAGGATGAACGGTACCGCCAGCTCTATTTCCAGCGGGTCCCGGGCTATTACAGCACAAACGACGGCGCCCGGGTGGACGGCGACGGTTTTTTCTGGTTCATGGGAAGGCTGGATGATGTCATAAAATTACGAGGCCAGTCTCTGGCTACATCCGAGGTGGAGGCGGTGCTTGTCACCCATCCCCTTGTCTCCGAGGCCGCGGTGGTGACCACCGAGGATGAGGAGGGTCAGAACCTGGTCGCGTTCCTGGTGCTCGGTTCCCTCCTTTCGGGAGAGGATCGCGCAGCGGGTATCGGTGCGCTGGAGACGGAATTGAATCACTCCGTGGAACGGCGTATCGGGGAATTCGCTCGCATTTCACAGTATGTCGTCGCCTCCCAACTCCCCAAGACCCGGACGGGAAAGGTGATGCGGAGGGTATTGAAACGGATTGTTTCCGGTGATATCTCCATCGGGGAGGATCTGAGCCACCTGGCAAATCCGGACTCAGTCGAAGAACTCATCAGGAAAAGAGGAATGTAACGCCGTGGACCTGCAGAAAAGGATAATAGAGTCTGTCTCGGAAATTGGCAAATCGCGCATCGGTTTGAGCGCTTATGAACGTCAGCTGGAATCCGCCGGAGAAGCCTGGTTCGACGACCTGCTCAAGCGGGTTGGCGACGGTTCCGACGAATCGGTGGTCCGGGATGCCGTGGTGGAACTCACCTCGGTTGTGGAATCCCTGCGGACACTGACCGGTTCTCCCCATGTTAATGCGCTCACGGGGAGAATCATGAGTCTTCTCGTGCGGCTCGAACGGCTCGAACCCCACTCCCGCGATGTGATGAGAAGGCTTCTGAATCCGCATACCGCGGATCATGCCGCGGCGGAATGCAAACACATCCTCGTGTTGAATCCCGGAGCGACATCCACCAAGGTCGCGTACTTCGAGGGCATCGAGAAACTCTATGAAACGGAACTGCACCTTTCCCCGGACGACACCGATGACGTGGATTCCCGGGTGGGAGCGGTTCTGGCTTGGATGCGGAATCGTTCCATCGACGTAAACTCCCTTGACGGCATCGCCTGCCGCTCAGGGTTCATGCACCCCGTTCCCTCCGGGACCTATCGCCTGGTTCCCGAGATGCTCACCGACCTGGAAACCCCCCGCATCGAGCACGCCAGCAACATGTCGGTGGCCATGGTCATGAAACTGGCCTCCCTGCACGAACGCAAGGGCGATCTCCTGCTCACCACGAGCGATCCGGTGGTTTCCGATGAGATCGATACCGTCGAACGCCTGACCGGATTCATCAAGATCCGCCGCGACGGCACCGGCGCCCATTATCTCAATCACAAGGCGGTATGGCGCATGCTTTCCTCCTTCCTCGGACGCGCGCCCGAGGAGGTGGACGCCATCACCGTATACATGGGCAAGGGATTCTCCACCGCGCTGCACCGTAACGGGATCGCGCCCGCGGTACTGGACGCCTTCGCGGACATGCCCTCCACCAACCGGACCGGCCCGCTGGATATGCCCCGTCTTCTCAACGCCATCCGTAACGAGGGAGTCACCCTGAAGGAACTGGAAGCGGTCATCTACAACCGGGGCGGGCTCTTCTCCCTGGCGGGGACCAACGATTTCCGGGCGCTGGAAGGGTTCCGCATGAAAGGCGCGACCGCCCAGCAGCAGAAGAAGATCGAACTCGTTCTCGATTTCTTCGCCCGCAGGATCAGTTCCGGGGTGCTGAGTCTCACCGGAGACGGCAAACCGGTGGAATTCCTGGCGGTCACCGGGGCGCTGGCGGGCTTCGACGATCTGGCGCGACGGATTCGGGCCAATATCGCCGGACGGTACCCCATCATCTTCGTTCCCGGTTCCATCGAGCAGGAATCGCTCGCCGCGGGTCTGCTCCGGAGCTTCTACGAACCGGAAACCCTCAAGAACTACGTGGAGGAGCGTGACCGTCTGAAAGCCCTTCGCACCGAGGAAGACCACCTCATCGACACCGTTCTCTTCGAACGCAAGATGGTCTACCGTAAAAAGGGAGCGCCGATACTCACTCTCGACGAGCTGATCGACGCCGCCCGTATCACGGTCAAGGAGAATTTCACTCCCTCCATCGCCATCGTGGGAGCGGACAACGAGGAAGCCATTCTCGCCGCCCGTCGCGCCAACGAGGAAGGAAATTACCGTATCGCGCGCTTCAAGCTGCTCGGTGATTTCGCCGCCATCAACAAGATCGCCTGGGATTTCGATCTGGTCATCGATAATGACAACTACTCCATCATCGATACGGAGAACCCCATCCAGGAAGCGGTGAAGCTGCTTGACCAGAACCAGGTCCAGATACTCATGAAGGGATTCCTCAAGACCGAGGATATCCTTCGCGGAGTGTTCCAGTATCTCAAGGGCAGCGGGAGACTCAAATCCGGCGAACTCATCTCCCATGTCTTCGTCATGGATATCCCGGTGCGCAACAAGCTGCTGCTCATCAGCGACGCCGCGGTGAACACTTACCCGGACGAGGAAAAGCGGGTGAAGATCATCGAGAACACGCTCAAGGTGGCGGCCAACCTGAATATCCGGAAGCCCAAGGTGGCGGTCATCTCCGCCATCGAGAGCGTGAACAAGAGCATCGAAAGCTCCATCGAGGCGGAGCACATCGCCCAGCGGTTCTCCGACCGCAAGGACTGCATCGTGGAGGGTCCGCTCTCCTTCGATGTGGCCATGAATCCGGCCATCGCACACGAGAAGCACTACAAGGGCCAGATTCAGGGCAACGCCGATATCCTCATCATGCCCGATATCGACGCGGGCAATGTTCTCTACAAGTCCCTGACCACCCAGTCGGGCGCCACCTGCGCGGGAGTGATCCTCGCGGGCGACCTGCCGCTGGTGCTCACCTCGCGGGGGGATTCCGCCCGCTCGAAACTGGCCTCCATCTCGCTCGCGGTCAAGCTGTACTTCGACCTCGTCCGGGGGAGAGAGGCCGGTCAGGCGAAGTAATACACGGGGAAGAGCCCCCGTCGCGCCATGTGCATACCGGGGGGCGGGCATTTGCCCGTCCCCTCCGGATACACCGCCGGTATCTATATACCCGTTGACGGGATCGGGAGACTTGGGGATGTCGCCGTACTCCGTGGATTTTTCCGGAGAGTCCGGCGTTTTCTCCTCGATCCTCCCGGTTTCCGCTGTAAACGCCGGGGAATGAACGCCGGCTTTTCTTTATATTCACGGTTTCCGCACCCCCGAGGTGAATTGCATGGATTGGAGAATACCGAGGCTTCAGAAAATATACGAGAGCCGCCGTACCGATATCGAAAGCGCGTATCGCAAGATCCGCCCCGGGAATCGGATATACATCAGCACCGCCTGCGCGGAACCCCAGCACCTGGTGCGGAATCTGACGAAATTCCCCCAGAACTTCGCCGATTCCGAAATTCTGCACCTGGTTTCCCTGAATGACGCTTCCCCCTATGCCGACGAGAAATTCCGGCAGATGTTCCGTCTGAATACCTTTTTCATCGGACGGGCGGCCCGCGCCGCCGTGCTGCGGGGGGACGCGGACTATACCCCCATATTCCTCTCCGAGATTCCGAAACTCATCAATACCGGGCGTCTCCACATCGATGTCGCCCTCGTCCAGGTCACCCCGCCCGACACGTTCGGCAACTGCTCGCTCGGGGTGTCGGTGGAAACGGTGAAAGCCGCCATCGAGCACGCCGGGTACGTGGTGGCGCAGGTGAACCGGTTCATGCCCCGCACGCTCGGTGACAGCTTCGTGAATGTGGAGCATCTCGACGCCATCATCGAGTTCGACGAGCCGGTCAGTGAATATCCCCTCGAGGAAATCAGCGAAGAGGCGGAGCGCATCGGGTACTATGTTTCACGGCTCGTTCCCAACGGCGCCACCATCCAGGCGGGCATCGGGGGCATCCCCAACGCGGTGCTCAAGCATCTCATGGACAAGCGGAACCTGGGCATCCACACGGAGATGTTTTCCGACGGCATCATCGATCTCTATGAGGCCGGGGTGATCACCAACACCCACAAGACCTTCCATCCGGGGAAAATCATCGCCGCGTTCTGCATGGGCACCCGCCGTCTCTACGATACCATCGACAACAACCCGGCCTTTGAATTCTATCCCACCGATTACGTTTCCGATCCGCGGAACATCTCGCGAAACGACGACATGGTGGCCATCAATTCGGCGCTGGAAATCGATCTCACCGGGCAGGTGTGCGCGGACTCGCTGGGACACGAGTTCTATTCCGGCATCGGGGGCCAGGCGGATTTCATGCGCGGCGCGGCGCTCGCCCGCAATGGACGGCCCATCATTGCCATTCCCTCCACCGCCAAGGACGGCACCATCTCCCGCATCGTGCCCTATCTTTCCCCCGGAGCGGGGGTGGTCACCACCCGGGGGGATGTGCATTACGTGGTCACCGAGTACGGCATCGCCTATCTCCACGGCAAGAATATCCGGGAACGGGCGCTGGCGCTCATCAACATCGCCCATCCCAAGTTCCGCCAATGGCTCCTCTACGAGGCCAAAGACCTCCGGTATATCTACCAGGACCAGGAACTGCCGCCCGAGGGCGGGAGCCTGTATCCCGGCGAATTCCCCTGGACCTACACCACGCGGGACGGCCGTCCGATCAAGTTCCGGCCTCTCAAGCCCACCGACGAGGAACGGCTGCGGCGTCTCTTCTACAACCTGCGCGAGGAGGATGTCTACTACCGTTTCATGGCGGCGGTGAAAACCCTCCCGCACAGCAAGGCCCAGCCGCTGGTGGTGCTCGATTACGAGGAAAAGTTCGCCATTGTGGGATACGTGGGGGAGGAATCGGACGAGGAATTCGTTGGAGTGGCCCGCTGGCTCCTGGACCGGGCGACCAACATGGCGGAGGTGGCCTTCTCCGTCCACCCGGACTGGCAGGGCGGGGGACTGGGGACCTTCCTCCTGAAAAAGCTGGCCGAAGTGGCCCAGGAAAAGGGTATCAGCGGGTTCACCGCCGAGGTGCTCGCCACCAACCGCAAGATGCTCAACGTGTTCTACCGGAGCGGGTTCACCGTGCATAGCCACCTGGACGACGGCGTTTATTTCCTCACGTTCCGGTTCGACGAGAAAGAAGCCTGACCGTCCCGCCGTCCCGCGACACGCTCATGGAAACGAAAAGGGGAGTTTCCCACGAAAAGAATGGGAAACTCCCCTTTTCCATTGCGACGGAAAAAACATCGGTCCCGTTTCACCGCGCCAGCAGCATCTTTCGGCTCTCCGTTCTCCCGCCCGCTTCCAGACGGTAGAGGTACACTCCGGAGGAAACCGCGTTTC
>CAYRTQ010000067.1:9321-15867 GCA_964426865.1 uncultured bacterium | reverse complement strand
GATATTGATGACATCGTCCACCCGTCCCATGAGCCAGAAATCTCCTTCCTCATCGATCCGTGCGCCGTCGCCGGTGAAATAGCTCCCCTTGAACTGACGCCAGTAGGTGTCGATGAAGCGCTGGTGGTCACCATACACCGTCCGCATGATCCCCGGCCAGGGTCGGCGGATTACCAGATACCCGCCCTCGTTCACAGCGGCGGTGGTGCCGTCCTCGCGCAAAACCGACGGCTCCACACCAAAGAAAGGCCGGCTGGCGGAACCGGGTTTGGTCGGCATGCACCCGGGAAGGGGTGTAATGAGAATTCCCCCGGTCTCGGTCTGCCACCACGTATCCACGATGGGACAGCGCCCGCCTCCGACGGTCTGGAAGTACCACATCCAGGCCTCGGGATTGATGGGCTCCCCCACTGTCCCGAGAAGGCGAAGTTTGGAGAGATCGTGACGAGTCACCCACTCCGTTCCCTTGCTGGCAATGGAGCGTATCGCGGTCGGTGCGGTGTAGAAAAGGGTGACACCGTACTTCTCGCAGACTTCCCAGAACCGGTCGGGCTCCGGATAGGTGGGAACGCCCTCGAACACGATGGTGGTGGCGTGATTCGCCAGAGGACCATACACGATATATGTGTGACCGGTCACCCAGCCGATATCGGCGGTGCACCAGTAGATGTCGTCCTCATGGTAATCGAAGATATACTTGTGGGTCATGCTGGCGTAGAGGAGATATCCACCGGTGGTATGGAGCACCCCTTTGGGCTTTCCGGTGGAACCGGACGTGTAGAGAATGAAGAGCGGATCCTCGGCGTCCATCCATTCGGGAGGGCAGTCCGTGGAGGCGGACGCCATGAGATCATGCCACCAAAAGTCGCGTCCGGGTTCCATGTGGGTTTCCGCTTCCCGGCGCTCCACGCAAATCACATTGCGGATGGTGGGACAGGCGTTGTTCTTTAAAGCCTCATCGGCATTCACTTTCAGGGGAATCGCCTTTGAACCGCGGAGGGAAACGTTCGAGGTGACCAGAATGGAGCAGCCGGAATCCTGGATACGCCCCTGAAGGGCTTCCGCGGAGAATCCGCCGAATACGATGGAGTGGATGGCGCCGACACGGGTGCAGGCCAGCATGGCGATGGCCAGTTCCGGAATCATGGGCATGTAAATGCAGACCCGGTCGCCCTTTTTTACGCCCAGTCCCTTCAGGACATTGGCGAATCTGGATGTCTCGTCCTTCAGTTCGGTGTAGGAGATGCGCCGTTCCTCAGCGGGATCGTCACCCACCCAAAGGATGGCGGTCTTGTCGCCCATTCCGGCCTCGACATGACGATCGACGCAGTTGTAGGAGACATTGAGTTTGCCCCCTTCGAACCATTTTATGGTTATGGCGTCCGGATCAAATGAATGGACCCTGTCCCACTTCTTGAACCAGTTGAGACTCCCGGCGTGTTCACCCCAAAACCCTTCCGTATCTTCGAGAGAGCGACGGTACATCTCCTGATATTGCTCCATCGACGAAATGTACGCACGATCCCGGAACGATGCCGGTACGGGAAATTTACGCTGTTCCGACATGAGATTGGCGATATTCTGGGCAGGCTGGTCAGCCATTTGATCCTCCTCGCGTGTGAAGTTCACCCGTTCAGTATAATGGACACGATACCCTGTAAGCGCTCCTTTCATTCGTCTGACAAATATGAGTGGCCACAAAAAAAAGAAGCGGATGTAATACACCCGCTTCAAAAAAATCATCTGATTTTCGCCCTGATATCAGTCTTCCGGAATACCGGATATGTCAGCTTTATTTTTCTTGTCATACGTCCCATCATTTTTTTAAATGGTGCCGAAGACCGGATTTGAACCGGTACAGCCGATGGCTACTACCCCCTCAAGATAGCGTGTCTACCAATTCCACCACTTCGGCACTATTTGTATGAATCGACGTACTACCAACCAAATATCACTTTGCGGTTCCGGGAGCCGCGGGTGCGGACGACGGTGCGTTGCTGGAAGGCGCCGCCGGCATTTCTTTTGTTACCGCCGGTGCGGAGCCGGTTGTTGCCTTCTGACCCTGGGAAGCGCGCTGCAATATGCTGCTCGTTTTCGGCGTGGATTTCACGAAATCCAGAGATATTGCACTGAGCATAAACAACACCGCAAAAATAGTGGTCGCTTTCACCAGGAAAGGAGCAGCGCCTCTTCCGCCGAACACTCCTCCGGTAACTCCGCTCCCTCCGAACGTTCCCGCCAATCCCCCGCCTTTTCCGGCCTGAAGGAGAACGGTCACGATCAGTGCGATGCTCACCAGAACATGAACAAAAACCAGCAATCCGTGCAACATTATTCGTCCTTCCGAATCTTCCTGAATTACGCCGTATTTACGGCAGCCTTCCCGGCGATCTACAATCCTGCCCGGATTATTCCCTCAAAAGATTCCGCTTCAAGCGAAGCGCCGCCGATCAAACCACCATCGATATCCGGCTGCGCCAGAAGCTCGCGGGCATTGGAGGGTTTCATGCTCCCACCGTATTGAATCCGCGTAGCTTCCGCGATTTCCTTTCCGAACATATCCGCGACGAGTTTCCTGATCAGCGCATGAACCTCCTGCGCCTGTTCCGTTGTTGCGGTCAACCCGGTTCCGATTGCCCAGACCGGTTCATAGGCGATAACCACACCCTCGAATTCATCCGGCCTCAAACCATCGAAAGCGCCCCGAACCTGCCGCTCAACCACTCCCGCGGTACTTCCATTCTCTCTTTCTTCCTTTGTCTCACCCACACAGACGATGGGAGTCAAACCGGAAGCGAGAGCTGTTCTTACTTTCCTGGCGACCACATCATCCGTCTCGAAGAAGTAGGTTCGCCGTTCCGAATGACCTAATATAACATACTGGCAGCCCAGAGTCAAGAGCATATTCGCCGATATCTCACCGGTGAACGCTCCTTTTTTCTCCCAGAACATATTCTGCGCCCCCAGTTTCACCACGGTATCCCCTACCAGTTCGCTCACCCGGCAAAGAGAGGTAAAGGTCGGGCATACCACGATTTCCACCGTTTTGACATCCCGCACCCGACGGAGAATGTCCCGCACCAGCGTCTCTGCTTCCTGGTGATTGAGATTCATTTTCCAGTTGCCGGCAATGATCTTGGTTCTCATGTGTGTCACCCCTTTTTATCGATCGAGCGCCTTGACCCCGGGAAGCACCTTCCCCTCGAGCAATTCGAGCGATGCGCCGCCGCCGGTCGAGATGTGGCTCATGGCCTTTTCCATGCCGAACTTCGCAATGGCCGCAGCGGAGTCTCCACCGCCCACAACCGTAATTGCGCCCTTTTTCGTCGCCTTGGCCATGGCGTCTGCAACCGCTTTCGTTCCCGCGGCGAATGCGTCCATTTCAAACACACCCATCGGACCGTTCCATACCACGGTTCCGGCGTTCTGAATCCGCTCGGAATAGATACGGCGGGTTTCCGGGCCGATATCCAGACCCATCCAGTCCTCGGGAATATCATGGATGGAAACGGTTCTGGTCTGGGCGTCATTGGCGAACTTGTCCGCCACGATACAATCCGCGGGCAAGAGGAGTTCACAGCGCGACTGGTGCGCCTTGTCCATGATTTCCTTGGCGAGCGCCACCTTGTCGGCTTCCAGCACGGACTTGCCGATTTCCAGTCCCAGGGCCTTGAAGAAGGTGAACGTCATGCCGCCGCCGATAAGCAGCACGTCGGCCTTGTCGAGAAGCGTGGTGATGACATCGATCTTTCCGGAAATCTTCACCCCTCCGATAATGGCCACAAACGGTCGTTTGGGGTTTTTTACCGCGTTGTCGAGGAAATCGATCTCCTTAATGAGAAGGAATCCGGCGGCAACGGCGTCCACATCATGGGTTATCCCTTCCGTGGAGGCGTGCGCACGGTGCGCGGTGCCGAACGCGTCGTTCACATACACGTCGGCCAGCGCGGCGAGCTTCTTCGAGAATTCCGGATCGTTGCCCTCTTCCTCCTTGTAGAACCGGAGGTTCTCAAGGAGAAGCACATCTCCCGCTTTCATGACCGCGACCATTTTTTCCACCTCGGGTCCCACGCTGTCCGGAGCGAGTTTCACTTCGCGGCCCAGCAGTTCGGAAAGGCGGATCGCCACCGGCGCCAGACTCATGGAGGGAACGGGCTTCCCCTTGGGACGGCCCAAATGACTCATGAGAATGACCTTCGCTCCCTGATCCAGCAGATGACGGATGGTGGGAAGGGATTCGACGATACGCTTGTCGTCGGTTATCTTCTGGTTTTCATCCAGTGGCACATTGAAATCACATCGGACGATGACCCGCTTTCCCCGCACATCGATGTCCTTGACAGTCTTTATAGCCATGGTGCGCCTCGCGGTTATAGATAGAGAAGTCAGAATGAAAGTCGGAAGTATAGAGAATGACCGGCTCAAAGGAAACGAAAGGACAGGAGACACCCGGCAAGGACATTCACGCCTGCCCCGTCGCCATGCCCCAGAATGCAAACCGGTCTGAACCGTACTATGCAGGAATGTGGAATCGCCGTGAGTAATTCGGGATTATCTTCAGCAGCCGGGAAGGAACGGAAGTCAGTCCGCGATTGTCGGTTCAGACAATACCGCTCATTTTTCAAAAGCCCGCGGATTCCGTATGGAATCCGCGGGTTGACATCCGAAAAAAGGATTTACTTGGCCATCTTTTTGAAAAGGTCGATGCAACGATTGGAATAACCCCACTCGTTATCGTACCAGGAGAACACTTTCAGCATGTTCCCGCCGATCATGGCGGTGGAGAGACCGTCGATGACCGAGGAAGCCGGATTGCCGATGATGTCGCTGGAAACGATCGGATCGTCGGAATACTCGAGGATGCCCTTGAGATAGGTTTCCGAAGCGGCCTTGAGCGCGCCGTTCACATCCTGAACGGTAACGCCGTCTTTCTTCAGTTCGCAGACCAGATCGGTCAGGGAAGCGTCGGGAGTCGGGACGCGAACGCTGACACCGTCAAGCTTGCCGTTCAGTTCCGGAAGCACCTTGCCGACCGCGCGGGCGGCGCCGGTGGTGGTGGGGATCATATTGATGGCGGCGGCGCGGGCGCGACGCGGATCCTTGTGGAACTGATCGAGAATCTTCTGGTCGTTGGTATAGGAATGAATGGTGGTCATGAAGCCCTTCACGATTCCGAAGTTCTCGTGAATGACTTTGGCCATCGGCGCCAGGCAGTTCGTGGTGCAGGACGCGTTGGAGATCATGGTGTCGGAAGGGGTGAGCGTATTGTCGTTCACGCCCATGACGATGATCTTGATTTTGGTGTCGGCCTTGGACTTGGGAGGAACCGAAAGCAGGACTTTCTTCGCTCCGGCGTCAATATGCTTCTGCAGGCCGGCGTCATCGGCAAAAATGCCGGTGGATTCGAGAACCATTTCCGCGCCGATTTTGCCCCAGGGCAGGTTGGCGGGATCTTTCTCCGCGGTCACTAGAATCTTCTTCCCATTCACGATGATTCCGTCCGCCACAGCTTCCACGGTACCTTTGAAACGACCCTGGGTAGAATCATATTTCAAAAGGTAGGCCATGGTCTTGGTGTCCATCAGGTCGTTGATACCGACCACCTCGAATCCGCCGTCGGCTATCGCGGCGCGGAACACCAGCTTGCCGATACGACCGAATCCATTGATTCCGATCTTGATTGCCATTGTGTATCATCCCCTTTCCGGGAGGTACGGTTAACGGTTCTGCTTGTAGAACTCAATCATGTCCTGCAACGTCTTCGGTGCAAAATCACCGGCGTGGCCGGCGGTTCCCAGTTCACGCATTTTTCGCGCCACCAGCTCTTTCAGCGCCTGACGGGCGGGTCCCAGGTAGTCGCGCGGGTCGAACTTTTCCGGAGTCTCCGTGAATACCTTGCGGATGGCGCCGGTGATCGCGATACGGCCGTCGGTATCGATATTGACCTTGGCGACCCCATACGGGATAACCGACTGGATGGCGCTCATGGGCACGCCCTTCGCATTGGGCATCTTGCCGCCGTACCGGTTGACAATCTCCACCAGTTCTTCGGGAACGCTGGAAGAGCCGTGCATCACCAGCGCGGTGTCCGGAATACGACTGTGGATTTCCTTTACCAGATCAAGGGCGAGCTTGGGTTCGGTCTTGAACTTGTATGCGCCGTGGGAAGTGCCGATTGCCACCGCGAGGGCGTCCAGACCGGTGCGCTCCACAAATTCCTGGGCCTGATCGGGATCGGTGAGATGAATCTGGCCGGAACCGACGCCGTCCTCGATACCGCCCAGGGTTCCGAGCTCTCCTTCCACGGTGACACCCAACGGATGCGCATACTCCACCACGCTCCGGGTAACCGCGATATTCTCTTCGTATGTGGAGGGGGTTTTGCCATCCTCGCGGAGAGAACCGTCAATCATCACCGAGGTGAACCCAAGGGAAATGGCTTTCTTGGCGGATTCCAGGCTGTTCCGCGGTTTCCAGCATCTCCAGACCGAACCGCAGCCGCGCCACCGGGGTACGCAACTCATGGGAGACGGCCCCCAGAGTCTC
>CAYRTQ010000067.1:0-9311 GCA_964426865.1 uncultured bacterium | reverse complement strand
TCTTCCGATCTGAGAATCCGGATTCCAGGCTGTTTCCGTGGTCAAGATGCATGGACAGGGGAATATCCGGATTCTCTTCCGCAGCGGCGAGCATGAGATGACGCAGGTATACGAAGTTGGAGTATTTCAGGGCGCCGCGCGAAGCCTGAATGATCACCGGCGACCGGGTCTCGCTGGCCGCGGCCATGATGGCCTGAATCTGCTCCATGTTGTTGACATTGTAGGCGCCTACCGCATATTTCCCTTTTGCCGCTTCGTCGAGAAGCTGCCGCATCGGTACTAATGGCATAGCTACCCCTTTCTGAAAGACAGCGCCCCCTCGCGCGTCCGGCGTATCCTGGGATGCACGGAGAACGAAAGACGCCGTATAACAAACCAAACATCCAGAGAGCCGAAATTCATTCTTTCTCTCAGCGCTGACGGCGGTGTCCGCGCAATACATATTCACCGCCGGGTCCAGCCGTACTTCGGCGCGGACGATCCGCCGTCAGATCGTCCGCACATTCCTCCACTCCACTCAACTGAAAAACAGTTTGGCGACATCGTATCTGCTGCGTTCCACGGTCTTCAGGACACCGACCGCGTCTTCCAGGGAAACCGCCTTCATTTCGCCGCCCCGAAGCGAAGCCATCATGCCAAACCGGCCTTCCTCGATCATGGAGACCACATGAACGCCAAGCCTCGTCCCGAGCACCCGGTCGTATGCTGTCGGATTCCCGCCGCGCTGGAGATGTCCAAGCACCAGGGAACGGGTTTCAAACCCGGCCTCCAACTCGATGGCGTGGGCGAGCGCATCGGCGATACCCTTGCCGGTTCCAAGCTGAACATGTCCGAAATCATCGAGTTGCGAGGAGTGTTCCACATCCCGCATGATGTCGGTGACAACCGCGCCCTCCGATACCGCAATGATAGCCCATCGTTTACCGGCCTCGTACCGCCGACGTACCATGGCTACCACTTCTGAAAGCCTGGTCTCGATTTCGGGAATCAGAATCATGTGAGCGCCGCCCGCCATCCCGCCATGAAGCGCAATCCAGCCAGCGTGACGTCCCATGATTTCCACCACCATCACCCGACGGTGAGATTCAGTGGTCGTCCGCAGCATTTCGAGGAAATCGCTGACCCGGTTGATGGCGGTATCGAATCCGAACGTGTAATCAGTGGCGTTCACATCGTTGTCGATGGTTTTGGGGACGCCGACCACATTTGCGCCGCTCTGGTAAAGCTTGAGCGCCACTCCGAGCGTGTCTTCGCCGCCCGCCGCGATAAGGGCGTGTATATCGAGTTCCTTCAAACTGGCTTTGGCGATCTCGAAGCCGTTCTCCACTTTTTCGACATTGGTCCGGGAGGAACCGAGAATCGTTCCGCCCAACATATGAATGTCTTCCACATCGTGGGTGGTGAGCGTACGGTACTGCCGTTTGAGCAGACCGCGCCAGCCTTCTTCGAATCCGACGATTTCGTATCCGCACTGAATGCCCTTTACGGTGGCCGCCCGTATTACCGCATTCAGACCGGGTGCATCTCCTCCGCCGGTAAGGATTCCAATACGTTTTGCCGACATGCCTTCTCCAGTTGTTCTACCATGTTCAAACACACAATTTGTACTCCGGAACCTAATCAAAAGGGTAAGAGTACAATATATAAAATACATGATAAGAAGTCAAGAATCAGATATAACATCACTGCGATTTTTCTATCCTCATTCCGTTGAAATCCTGACTTCGAAAAACTTATTCCATTATCATGCTGGCCTTTACACGACTGGAGGCGTGAAATGTTTCGCGTCGAACGCCCCCTCCTCTCCCCCGTTCACAGTCGGGATACGGGGCAAGCGCCGCAATCAGCCAATTTATAAAAATGCGAACAGGTGACAACCGTGCATATCCGTATCATTTTCTGCCGCTCTCGTCCGGGCATCCCTTGATTTCGCCGTTATCATGACGGGTCCGGGCGAGTTGGGAAGGCGAGGCGGGAAGCCTCCGCGATTTGGGGAGATTGAGATTCCAGTGGAACGTGACCATCCGCAGAAGCGTGGTGGTCAGTACCGCCACGGCGAACGCGGGCTGGCCGGGTGCGTGCATCTCGACCACCCAGTAGACGAATCCGCCGACGATAGCGGCGGCGGCATACACCTCACGGGTGAAAATGAGCGGGATTTCCCCGGTGGCCATATCCCTGATGAGGCTTCCCCCCACCGAGGCGATGGTGGCGATGAACATGATCCCGATGGGGCCGAGTCCCGCCATGTAAGCCTTTGCCGCCCCGATGGCGGTGAAAAGTCCCAGACCGACCGCGTCGGCGTACAGAATCCGCCGCCAGGAAGGGGCGATCATCCGGGCGAAAAAGAAGACGCACAGTCCAGCCGCGCAGGTGGTGATGAGATAGTCGGCGCTGCGGAGCGCATACGGGGGCGTATTGCCGAGGAGTACATCGCGGGTCATGCCGCCGCCCACCCCCACAATGGTGGAAAGCGCCAGCACACCCACGAGGTCCATTTCGTATTTTATGGCGCGGAACCCACCGGTCAGGGCGAATACAAACGTCCCCAGCAGGTCCATGATGTACAGGTAGGTGGGAAAACTGTCGTTCACGATGATCGAACCAGGGAAAGAGGATTACCAGAAACTCATAACTATAAGATAGTTAAACCGGGAGAAGATGTGCAATCGGAATTATGCAAATGCGGAACAGGAGTCAGGATCAGGAACCCGGAATGAAATTGACACAGATGTTACCATGGGCATTCCGCCGATCAATTCTTCTGTATTTCGGTTTCCGGCCACCAAACCGTATGGCGGAAAAACAAACGCCCGGCAGTTTGAACCGGGCGTTTGTTTATGTGGAACGCGAACAATACGGTCAGGCTTACCGTATTCCGCAGAAATCCCGTACGAACAGGACCAGCGCCGCGGTTTCGTTGGCGAGGTCCTTCAGAGCCACGTTCTCGCGGCTGGTATGGGCGTTCACCAGTTCTCCCGCGCCGGTGGAAACCGAGGGAATTCCGAGAATGTTGTTGTAGAACCAGGTATCCGCCGAGGCGGGCATGGCGGTGATCTCGGATTTCACCCCGACCGCCTCATAGGCGGACTTGAGGGTCTGTACGAACGGCAGGTTCGGGTCGACCCGGCTGGTGTCATGACGGTATTGGAAGGTCATCTCGAAATTGTCCTTCAGCCACTCCGGGCCGCGGGTCTTCACCCGCTCCACCATTTCCCGCATGACTTCCTCTTTCGGGGTGGTGAGGAGGCCGAAAACACCCTTGAAGACCGCTTTCTGGGGCGCCATGGCCGGCCAGTCCCCGGCGGTGAGCTGTCCGAAGGTCACCGGCATGGGATTGGGGAACTTGAGAAACAGGGGATCGTCGGCGTGGGTTTTCGCCAGCAGTTCATCATGGTATTCCTCAATGATGCGGATGGCCTCAATGGCCATCTTGAGCGCGCTCACCGTGGTGCCCGCCGAGCCGGAATGCCCGGCGCGTCCGTATACGGTTCCGGTGAACCACACCGCGCCGCGCACCGAGGTGAGGATATTGTTGGAGCAGGGTTCCAGGTCAAGACAGCAATCCGCTTTCTCGCCGCGACGAATGAACGCCAGGGTGCCGTTCCCGCCGGTTTCCTCCTCGATGACGATGTGGAGGATGATGTCGCCCTTCGGACGGATGCCAAGCTGCTTCATCGCCTTGAAAAGCGTCCACATCACCGCGACCTGGCCCTTGTCGTCACATGCCCCGCGGGCATATATGACGCCATCCTTGACATACGGATCGAACGGACGCTCCTGCCCGATGGAGGGCGGGACCACGTCCAGGTGGGCGTTCATGATCACGCTCTTCCCGGAGCCGTCGCCCTTGAGCACCGCCCGCACATTGGGACGCCCGGTGTAGGGGCGCTCATCCATGCGAAACGCGTAATCGGGATCGTTCACGATGTCTTCCGACACGGGAACCAACTCGCACTCATCGGCGAGTCCCTTGAACTGCTCGTACAACCAGTGCATGGCCGGCCCTTCGTAACCGCCGGTGGATTCGAACCGCAGCAGGCGGTCCAGAAAAGCGGTCGTTTCATCCTGCAGACCGAGACAGGTCTTGAGAACGGTATCTTTTTCGATCATCAGACAAACTCCGTCATAAGCTCCCCGGAGGGAGCGTCATATGCGCCCGCGGCGCGTCACATGAGTCCTTCGGACTCGTCATTGGCAAGGAAAAACCGCTTCGGGAAGCGGCTCCTTCGCATGGAGGATAATCATCCCCTCACATCGAGAACAAATATTTCCGATTCCTCTCCCCTCCCCACGGTGCACGGGAAAGAGGGTGTAAAAACAAGGCCCCCCTCTCCGGCGCGCCGGAGAGGGGGTTGCGGGGTGAGGCGCTTTTCCTTACAGGCTGGTCAGCACCTTTTCCATGATATCGAGGCTCTCGTCCGCCTGGTCCTTGGTGATGACCAGCGGCGGAGCGACGCGGATGACATTTCCGGAAACCGCGCCGATGATGAGGCCCTTCTTGCAGCATTCGTCGATGATCTTGCGGGTGGTCTGCGGATCGCGTTCCTTCGTCGCCTTGTCCTTGACGATATCGAGCCCCATGACCAGTCCGCGTCCGCGCACGTCGCCGAGATAGCGGCACTTGTCCTGGATGGCGGTGAGACGGGCTTTCATGTACTCGCCGATCTTGCAGGAGTTTTCCACGAGCTTCTCTTCCTCGAAGATATCGAGGATGGCGTGGGTCGCCGCGCAACAGATGGGGTTTCCGCCCCAGGTGGAGCTCATCTCGCCCTCGCCGAGGGAATTCATGATGCGGGATTCGGCGAGCAGGCAGGAGATGGGCATGCCGGAGCCGATGCCCTTGCCGATGGTCACCATGTTGGGATGGAGGTCTTCCCATTCCAGCGCCAGGAATTTACCGGTGCGCCCGAAGGAAGCCTGAACCTCATCGAGGATGAACAGGATACCGCGATCCTTGCACCACTGTTCGAGGGATTTCAGGAAGCCATCGGGAGGGAATATGAATCCCGAGGATCCCTGGTACGGCTCGATGATGCACGCCGCCACCTCGCCGGTGGACTGGGCGTATATGGCCTTGTCCATGAAATCGAGGCACTGGGCCGAGACATCGGAGGTATTGGAGCCGAAGGGGCTGCGATAGGGGTCCGGGAAGGGAACGTGGATGACTCCCGGAGTCACGGGACCGAAGTGCTTCTTTGTGCTCGTTTTTCCGGCGAGGCTCATGGTACCCATGGTACGGCCATGGAAGGCGCCGTAGAAGGCGATGATCTCGTATTTCCCGGTGAAATGCTTGGCGGTGCGCACCGCGGCGTCCACCGCCTCCGATCCGACGGTCGCGAAGAACGCGGTGTCGAGATTGCTCGGAGCGAGTTTCACCATACGTTCGGCGAGGGTGATGCGCTCGACTGTCGGGGAATCGTAGCAGTTCAGCAGACGGTGCGCCTGACGGCTGACCGCATCGGCGAGTTTCGGATGGGCATGACCGACATTGGTGACCAGCACCCCGCTCGTCCAGTCAATGAAGGAATTGCCGTCCACATCCCAGACCTGTACGCCCTGGGCGTGATCCCACACAATGGGGGCCTGGAGATTCAGGCATCCGGACTCGAACTTCGCGGAAAGATCCTTGTATTTCTGGGAATTTGGCCCTGGAATGGGCGTTTTCACATTCGCTATCATTACAGTCTTCCTTGAAAAAATATATCGTGACAACAACATCGTGACGCGTAAGGATAAATGAAAACCGAGAGCGCGGAACTTTTCGATGACTCCCGCCCTTTTTCTGTTCCTTACTCTATTCTCCGCGTCATCGCGAGGAATTATTGCAATTTCATCTTCAGTTTCGGGCTCTTCAGCACATCCGGGTTGAGCACGTTCTTGGGCGGCTTGCCCTCGAGACAGCGCTTCAGGTCTTCCAGAATCAGCACCCGGATATCCCATCCGCCTTCCTCGCTGTACCACGCGAGATGGGGGGTGAGAATGACATTTTCCATGTTGAGGAGATCATAATCGGGCGTGGGCGGCTCGAACTCGTAAACATCGATGCCGGCTCCCGCGATACGTTTTTCCCGCAGCGCCTTGGCCAGATCGGGCACATTGACCACCGGGCCGCGCGCGGTATTGATCAGGATGGCGCTTGGCTTCATGAGATTGAAAAGACGCTCGTCGAACATCCCGCGGGTCTCGTTGGTGACCGGAACGTGGATGGTGACGATGTCCGATTCCGCCATGAGCGTTTCCAGCGGGGTGTGCTCGATGCCCAGCTCAGCCAGACGCTCTTTCGAGATGTACGGATCGCTGACCAGAATACGCATTCCGAAATTGCGCAGCTTGCGCAGAACGATGCTCCCGATGTTTCCGCAGCCCACGATTCCGAGCGTCTTGCCGCCCGCGCGGTAAATCGGGTAGATGCGTTCGAAAGCCCATTTGCGCTGACGGACGGATTCCTCGAGGATTTCCCGCTGAATCGACAGTTTCCGCCATACCGCCATCATGAGCATGATGGCCTGTTCGGCCACATCCTCGCTGGAGGCGGTGGGTTCGTTGGCGCAGATGATTCCCGCTTCGGTAGCCGCCGGGATGTTCAGGTTGTCGTACCCGATGCCGTGACGGATGATGACCTTGACATTTTCCAGCCCCGCCATGACCTCGGGGGAAATCCTGGCCATGTTGACCACCAGAAAATCGGCGTCCTTGAAATCCCGAACCAGTTCTTCCGCGGAGGCGGTTTTTTCCTGGTGGTACGAGAATTCCGCTCCCAGCTTGGCGAGTTCCCTGGTTTCATAATCGAGTTCACGCTCGATATAATCGGTGATTTTGATGATGGGTTTCTTGCTCATGAGACATTCCTCTCAGAGAGTGGACAGATCGATGAGTTTCCCGCCCGCTTCGGCGCTCATATGCGCGGCAACCGTGATCTTGGAAACCTCGAGTCCGTCGGTGGCGTCGGCGTAGAGTCCCTTCAGGTCCTCTCTCTTCCCGCCGTTCAGAACATAATTCAGATGATCGGCGAATTCCATGATGGACCAGATGCCGTATCCACCATAAACCACCTTGCCGTCCGGGGTGTGCTTCTCGGAATAGACGCCCAGGTTGTAGGACTTCTGGGTTTGTCCCTTGAGGCAGGCGCCCGCTCCGCGATCCTGGCTGTCCACCTCGAATACACCCTCGGTGCCGACCACGCGGATGGCCTGGTTCACGATGGCCTCGAAACCGTCCGGGAGAATCCAGCAGGCATCCACGTTGAAATTGGCGCCGTTCTCGAACATGATCATGGCGGAAAGGCTGTCCCAGAAATCCAGCCCGAGGCTTTTCAGCTTGTCCTTGTGGCCGTTGGCGAACACGTACTTGCCGTTGGACTTGATGACCCAGCGGATGAGATCGATGAAATGGACGCCGATGAACCACATGGGGGAGGAACCCGCCGGCCAGTTCTTGAACCAGTCGCGGGAGACCTCGATACGATCTTCCATGTAGGCGGAACCGTACTGAATCCTGCCCAATTCACCGGCGCGGATGGCGCGTTCCAGCTCCACGTGGTACATGTCGAGGCGCTTGTGGAAATCCACCATGAAAATTTTGTCCGGGTTCTTCTGGGAAGCTTCCAGAATGCGATAGCAGTCCGGCATGGTGGTGGCCATGGGCTTTTCGCACAGCACGTGGCAGCCCATGTTCAGGCCGGTCACCGCGATGTCGGCATGGAACGCATCGGGGGTCACCACGGTGATGGCGTCCAGCTTCTCTTTCTCGATCATTTCACGATAATCGGCATAGGGCTTGACCCCGTATTCCTTCGCGGCCTTGTTCCGGGGTTCTTCCTTCAGGTCGGCAATCGACACGAGCTCCGCTTTGCCTTCGTTCTGGAGCTGGGTGAAAGCCTTCAGATGCCACTGTCCGAAAATACCGCCGCCGACAATTCCGACTCTTCCGATTCGAGCCATAGCACGCTCCTTGTTTTGTAATGCGATTACGTATGAACGCTGATAAAAAAGAGTTTCGACGCTTTATCCGCTTTTATCGAATGACGGTATGAACCGTGAAAGTAAAGTGAATCGCCTTCCTCCAGGTGCTCCGTCTTATCCTCGACCCCCACGGTGATCTCGCCCGAGAGGAGATGAATGAATTCATTGCCGTCGAAGGAATCGTGCTCCTCGGTGATCGCGCCCTCCCGCATCTCCATGATGTACACGGAAACCCGGCGGTCCATGATGACATTCCCGAAATCATGGAGCATCACTCCTTTTTGGGAGACGAACTGCTGCTGATCTTTTCCGATTTTAAAAATCTGCGGACGCTCGACTTCCTCCACAAGATACATGATCGTGGTGCCGAGCGCGTTGGCAATCTCGAGGATGGTGCTCAGTTTGGGGCTGTACACCCCTTTTTCTATATTGGAAATGGTAACCGAGCTGACGCTGGTTTTGCGGGAGAGGTCTTCTATGGACATATTGCGCACGAGCCGCAGGGCGTGTATTTTCCTTCCCACGCTGCTGATACGCTTTTCGGGGATGCCTTCGAACTTTGGGTCGGTCGTGTCCACCGCTCCTCCGTGCCTTGCTCCGGTTGGGTGCTGAATGCAGGGAAAAGACCTCTGTTTCATATTGCTGAATAATATAGAATGGAAGAGAGAAACGAGTCAAGGTTTATTTGGGTTCGCTAAGAATTATTTGCATCCGTTTCGCTTCAACTTCCCCTTTCTCGCCTCCCCACCCCGCGCATTACAGATTCCATGACATCACGGTACAGGTTACATTCTCCCGACCGTGGGATCAGGTCGCCCCAACGCATGCAGGAAAACAGGGTCCGTTCAAACCCCTCCCGTTGTGAACACCGTTTCGTCTTCCGCTGTACCAATATGGTTGCCCTACGGTTCTGGCGGTGAGAATCCGTCGCAAGCTCTCATGAATACGCTGTTCTATATCCATATAGCACCCCAATAATCCGGGCCGGTTGTCAACTTCGGATTTGACGTTGAAACATTTCCGTTCTTCATCCCGTCACAGAAGCATGCCCGTGGGCTGTTCCGGAGAGCGCCATTCGCCCTATCCCCATTCCAGGATCCCACTCCACGGCAATCAAACACGAGAACACTCAAAAATGGAGAAAACGGGCATGCCTTCCAGGGTTATGCAACACGTCCTGTTCCTGTCAACACTGATTCTTGTCTTCGCGGGACAGGATTTCGCCAATCCGGCATCGGCATCTGAAATGTTACCGCCGATAATGGGTTTCACCCCGGAGATTGTCGAAAAAGCGGCTGAAAATATCGTCAGGACAGTCGCCCGGGATGCATCGAAACACGTGCTCAT
>CAYRTQ010000066.1:12039-15936 GCA_964426865.1 uncultured bacterium | reverse complement strand
CCTCACCCGGCCTGCGGCCACCCTCTCCCCCGCGAAAAGACGCGCGGGCGAGGGAGAAGCGCGCTACCGGCAAGACTTGTGAAGAATATGCCCGCTCAAAAAGGGGCATTTTCTTACAGCTTCGAGTCAGCTCCCGACCTGTTTTTGAGAAGCCATCCTTTCCCTCTCGCCCGCGCGTCTTTTCGCGTGGGAGAGAGGGCCAGGGAGTGAGGGCAAACAGCGCCCGCGACTCCTCCATACTCATCTCCTCAAAAACTTGGGTAATGACAAGCCTATCCAGGGAAGGGGCTTTCTTCCCGAATTGATCGAATACTCGTAGTATCCCTCAGGGGAGAGAATCCAAAGTCCCGATACCTCAGAGGCAGGTGCCTTTCCCGAACCACCAGCAAGACGCAAAACAGAAATGAAACCGCCCGCCCGGAGCTATTTCCGGACAGGCGGTTTCATTTTTCATTCCATGATGACCGGCAGTGATTTTTCCGCGTTCACCTTGCCGCGAGTTTCGGCCCGGTGCGGAATTTCAGACCCGATACCCGGTTGCCGTCATAATCCGGATTCTTCTCCGGCTCGCAGATATTGAACGCGAAATCGAAGCGGTTATGGGACTGGAAGAGCTTGATCAGCACGGTATTCTCCCCAGCCCGCAGGGTGACCGGAACCTTCTCGCTCAGGATGAGCCGATCGCCGTAATCGCGCTCCTTCGTGAAATCATATACCACCTTGCCGTTGAGATACACCCGCATGGCCTCGTCGGAACCAAGCCACAGCTCCGCTTTCTGGTTTTTCGGGGCATCGAAGAAGGTGAAGGCATAAGCGACCGATTTATCGTCCAGTTCGCGGTAATAGGAGTTCAGGTCGATACGGTCATCGAAGAAATACACCGCCTCCGACCAGCCGTCATGCCCCGCGACCGGGCGGAGCGACGCCTCTCCGGGCAGGAACTCGTGTTCCATCGGCTTCTTCACGCTCCCGGCGTCGATGGGCCCCCGCAGCATCCAGGTACGGCAGCTCTGCCCGAACATCAGCCAGGAACTCCGTTTGAACCGCTTGGCGCTCGCCTCGATGGTGCTGCCCACCACCTCGATTTTCGAGGGATCATTGGTGCCCAGCCCGGCCATTTCCGCCAGCATGATGTGGCTCACGTCATCGGGATTGAGCCCCATGAGACGGGCGGCGACATGGTCCACCGCCACCATGTCCGTTCCGGCGATGATCATGTTGCGCCGCACCTGGTTGACCACTTTATCCCCCTGAAACAGCGCCGCTTTCTGCTTCTCCAGACACATGATCGCATCCATCACCACGAAATCCACTCCCGCCGCGCGGGCGATGTCCACGATGGATTCCTCCATCCAGTTCAAAGGCGGGTCCGCGGGATGAATCTTATGCTTGCGGCCGTCCTGGGGAACTCCCATGGCTTTGTAGAATCCATACCGCATGGAAGGATAGAGGCCGATATTGTTCTTGAGCGCCGCGGTCATGGGGCTGTGGATCTTCATGACCGGCACGGTGATATGGAAATCGGCGTTCGCCACGATCTTGTGTATCCAGACCCCTTCCTCGTTCCCCTTCTGGTACGCGCCGCCGGGAACTTTCACGAAAACCAGGTCCTCCCAGGGGCCGTTGAGGTTCACCAGACGGAACTTGATATCCTTGAGCGCGGGGTCGGTGAGCAGGTCCTGGTAGCCGCACACATCCCAGAGCTGTCCCTTCCAGCCGGAAGCCTTGTAATAGGTATTGTAGGGCATCTCGTATTCCATGGGGTTGGCGCTGCCCTCGCCCACCACGATGTCCAGCTTGCCGGGAGCGATGTCGTTCACCGCGCGGATGACCGCTTTCACCACCCGCGTGTCCGTGGTCTCGCCGATGCCGGAGGCCTGCGGTTCCACCACATTCGGCTTGATGAGCACCTGGTCGCCGGGATGAATACGGCTCTCGAAACCCCCGGCGAGCTGTATCGCGCGACGCACCATGGCCTCGATCTGGGCGTCGTCAATCTTCGGGTCCTCCAGCGAGATGGGATTGGGGAGCGCGCGGTCATCGGCGCGCACGATGGCCACCTTTGTCTTCTCCGTCATTTTCAGCGGGGTGAACGAGGACGCGGGCGCCCATTTGCCATTGGATTCCACCGCCAGACGAGTGTATCCGATGTCCAGCAGGACGAAAGAGGCGCAGACCAGCACGGCGGCGATAATCTTCCAGTGTTTCCAGAACGGGTGCTTCAAGGGTTCCTCCAGAAAAGAGTGTTCCGTTTCAGATGAAATTGCTCCCGAAAAATGTCATGTGCGAAAAAAGTTGAGCGTCGACGCCTCATTTCACCGCGCCCGCTTCCGACGGAAGGCTCGATTCCAGCGCGGGCGCCACCAGCCGTATGCCGGTCGAAGGATTCGCCTCCCCGATGTATTCCTCGACCCCGCCCGCGGCGGAGACCCTGCGCGCCAGGGTCTCGAACACTTCCCGCTCGATTCCCGCGATTTCCGCTCTGGATGCACGGGAGAGGGTTTCCAGCCATGTCCCCATGTCGCGCGTCCGGAGCGCTCCGGTGAACCGGCGTTTCAATTCCTCCGCGGAAGCGAACCGTGGATGTTCCAGGCGATCCTTTCGGGAAAGCAGAATGTATCGCGCGGAGCGGTCCTGGAGCGTTTCCCCGGCCACGGCTCCCCGCTCCCCCAGACCGGTCCACCAGCCGAAACCGCTCATGTAGACGGTGAATGCCAGAAGCACCGCAAGCCAGACCCGTTCTCCCGCGCCCTCCTCCCAGAGAAACGCCATTGGGAGGACCAGCAGGGGCAGGATGGGGAGCAGTTGACGCGGCCCCAGGCTCTCGCCGGTCACCGGCATGGCGCCCGACGCGGCGAAGAGGATGGTCATCCCGGCGATGGCCCCGGCCACCGACGCCAGCACGAACTGGCCGTTGCGCCACATGGCGATGAATCCCATGGGCGCCAGCAGGAGCACCGGCATGAGGGAAAGCAGCCCCTGCGGATGGTCGAGAAACACCTTCCATATCCCCGGGACGAGGGCAGGGTCGCCGCCCGGAATGCGATGGGAAAGCGCGTTGTAGGGACTGTAGGGCAGGGAGAGGAGAAACGGGAACGGCGTCCCGTGGTGCAGAGCGCCGGAAATCAGATACACCGCGAACGGAAGGGCGAATCCCGCGGCGAGCGAGAGCACGTTCCAGTCTTTCCAGGACCACCTTCCGCTCTCCAGAACCAGGACCGTCGCGAACGGAATCACCGCGCAGGCCAGAATGGGCTGGACAAACAGGGCCAATCCCGCGGTAAACCCGCAGAGCCCGAAAAACACCCGTTTATGACGCGCGATCATCCCCCGGTGGAACAGGAAAAGGGCCAGCACGATGAGCAATTGTCCGAGCGGCTCGGAGAAAGCGCTCGCCGCATAGAACAGGTTGGGGGTGGCCAGGGCAAGCGCGAGGGTGGCTCCCGCCGCCACCGGGAATGAGGTGAGATCCAGCACCAGGAAAAAAAACACCAGCGCGGAAAACCACAGGATGAACGCGTTGGTGAAATAGGGTCCGGTCTGGCCCCAGGCCAGGGTCAGGGGCACGCTCGCCAGGGGAAATCCCACCGGGTTTGTGCGGGACAGGGACTTGGCCTCGGAGGATTTGCCGTGGATGATGTCTTCCGTAATGGAAAAATTGGTCCACTCGTTCATGCGGAACGGGGGATAATGCTCGGCGAATGTCCGGTTGTTCTCCGCTCCCCGCATCATCACCGGATATCCCGGGAAAAGGGAGAAATTCATGAGGAGGTATACGCTGAGAATGGCTGCGGACAAAACGAGGAAAATGATCGAGTGCAGACGGCTGATGGGTGTTCCCGAACGGATGCACGATATCAGCGCGAGGTCTTCCTCGGGGAGGCGGGTCACCTCGCT
>CAYRTQ010000066.1:2494-12029 GCA_964426865.1 uncultured bacterium | reverse complement strand
GCTCCAGTTCTTCTCTTTCATGATTCCGCTCCCTCCCGGTATGAGCATCCGGCGCGAAAGCCTCACTCCGCGTCCGGAAAACCGCATGATATGAGCATAATATAGCATGCGCGGGAAGGAGGCAAGAAAGAAAAAGCGCTCCCGGTGAAAGGAGCGCCTTTTCTTCGATGGCGGATGCGCGGCCTACTTGAGCAAAAGCTTCTTGACGGTCTTGTTCAGTCCCACCGTTTTGAACCGGCAGAAATACACGCCGGAAGCAAACCGGGAACCGTCGAACTACACCGAATGCCTGCCCGCGCTCACATGGCCGTCAAGAAGCGTGGCGATCTTCTGACCATAGAGGGGTGATGAACAATGAACCTGCCGCAACGATACTATGCAAAGGCGTTGTTATCAACAATAATAGGGTCTAATAACAAATCAATCCTTGAAAAGAAACTGTCTGTTTCAATTGATTGCGATTGAACCTCTGGACCATCAACAGTAAAATGTGTAGTCAATAGTTCATCGCCATATAATTGTGATGAGGATATATTATTTAAGCTATTACTATTGGTTAATGGATAAAGAAGGCCGCCCAATATAACATTACCCTTTGTTTGCAAAAAAGAAATGTATGTATGAATTTGGAAAAAATCATTTCTGTCAACATCACCAGCAAAACCCGGACGGAATTGCATGTTTTTATATTTTGCGTCAAAAACACAGTAACTATTGCCCCTTTTCAGCACTATGTCAGGTATAATTTTTCGTCCGTAAAACCTGTTGGAATATAGTTCATATTGTGATTCTGTAATTTGCCATCCCGATGAACTGAGATAGTTTTTTAATATCGATCGAATATAGCACTCCCAGATTTCAGCCATGTCCAGAAAGAAGCCGGAAACCTCTGCTGCACTATTTTTACTGTCATAACCAGTCCGTGATTGAATAATCTGCCATGAGAAATCGACAATATCTTTGTAGCATTGATACATCGGATGATACTTAATTGATTTGTATTCATACTGATTAACAAACCTATTGTCAGGAGTCTGGTTTTCAATATTATGTATGGCATCAAGAGCATTGAATGGTATTTTCAACAGGCCGAGTTGATAATCACTTTTTAAGATGCAATATGCCTGGTACAATATTGTTATAACAACTTGGTCGAACAATTGTTCTCTTCTTGCGGTAACAATTTTCCCTGTTTTATGTAATGAGGTAATGGATGGTCTTATTAATAGTTTACCTTTTACAGTATAATCCTCATGGTTGTTAATCCGCTTGATTCTTGGCAATCCGTGTCGGTTCGCGTTCGCCAGCTTTTGAAGCCAAATGAAAGAAATCATAAGTTTTAAATAGTAAGACTTATTGTCTGTATTAAATGAAGAAATACCACTTGAAAACTTAATATTGAATAGCTGCTCAAACATTTTCAATAAAACAATATCTCCAAAACGAGGTTTGATGCTTATGTTATAATTAGATTTGTTGTACGTGAAGTGAATATTTCCAACATACCTACCCGCATACCATTGTTTGTCAAGATAATTATAGGAAATAGCCTGCTCTTCTGGCTTATGCTTTTCAGAGATATTGAATACTGATACAGACCTGCTTTCCTCCGCAAAGTGAAAAAGCTCTTGATTCCATTTCGAATCGAATGGACAGCAATCGTGAGTTTCAATAGTAATAATATTATTTACCATTGATAAACATCTCTCTCATCTCATTAATTCTTTCTTCTTTCAGGGTATCATCAAGATTTCCCAGAAAGGCTGTAATCATCGGTTCTATGGAAATATTCCATAAGACCTGAGCGGGTCCATCGGGTTTGAACAATTTAATTCCATTAATATAACCAGGTCTAGCGGAGTACTGTCTTGCGATGTCAATTATTTCAGAAAAAAAGGTATGCCCAATCTCGTATTGCTTACCCAACTCATTTAAACGACCGATTTGATCGTTAATTTTTGATGATCGTTCAATGAGGGAATTAATTTCATCCTCATCGATTTTTTTCATACCCTTCATTTTTTTGTTGATAATGGCTTTCAGTACATCCGCTTTATATCCGTAACGAAACCATACAAACCTACGGCGCAAAGCAAAATCCAATCGCTCCAGAGAAAAATCTATTTCATTCATGGTTCCAATCAAATACAAGTTCTCTGGGATTTTAAGTTTAAACCCGCCCACTGGTAGATCAATTTCTTCATTTCTATTCTCAATTGCAGAAAAGGCTTCACCAAAAAGACGTGACAGGTCAATACGGTTTATTTCATCTAATATTAATATATAGGGCGACTTATCATCATCATGCTCAATCTCCTCGCAAAGCTTGCAAAAATATCCTTTTACCGCTTCGGTTTTTCCATCCTTAAGAGTAACACTGGCAATGAAATCCTCGTAGGAATAGTTTGAATGAAGCTGAAGTCTTCTAATCCTATTATTCACATTTATCTTCATCTCTATGTAATCTTTGACTCTCGACTTATCATGTCCAATAATATTTTGGATGATATATGATTTCGCCAATGATTTGGCAGTATGAGTTTTTCCAGTTCCCGGAGGGCCATAGAGAATAATATTCTTTTTGAATGATAACCCCTGTATCTCATTATATTCAGTATCGGAAAGCCATGGATTCCATATAATTGTGACCTCTTCGTCATAAAAATCAAAATCCCTATTTATTGACTCTTTAATCCTGTTCCTGATTGCCAACACTTTTTCGTCGGTGTTTGCGGCAATATTTCCATCGACAAGCAGCGATGAAAAACTTTCGACTATTCTATTCTTATGGTTATCCGATGCAATCCGTTCGTAACACTCAGGTTTGCATAGGTAGAGGAATATGTTATACATTGCACAGGCATTTTGGTTTTTCCGAAAGTCTTTCTGCCATTCTAAAGCGTGATTTTCTGTTTCATCATATTTTGCGAAAACACATATCTTTTCAATTTTACCTTTTATTTCCGCTATTGTGATTTTAGTATTGTTATTTATACTTTCCTTAATCCATCGAAACATTTTCAAAATGGAAACAATTTCCCAGTATTTGTTTTGTTTGTGATAAGTTCCGGCATTGCCAAAACCATACGAAGGAAACAAACTGAGATCTTCTATTTTTTCATTGAGGGTAGTGTTGTCTGGCAGGCAGATTTGAACCGCTTTTTTCTTGCCGGAGGCAGTCATATCGTTTACCGAGAAAGCCCAGAGCCAATTGGCGTGAGCAAAAACAATCTTTACTTCATCAGAAGCGCCGTTAAATTGATCGTTGATTTTGCCTTCAAAGTTTCGTTTATCACTTTTATAATTGTCAACATATCGGTATATGCAATCGCTGATATTGGCCTCGTTAAAGAAGTTACGGTGTGTAGTAAGAAGGCTGCCTTTGCCGATTAAACATACTTCGAAAAATTTATCAAAAAGAGCATAGAAAAGCTGGTCTGTATTTCTGATCATTATGCCATCTCCGATTATTCTTCTTTATACTTCACCGAACCTTATCTATGGGCAGATCGGGAGTGAGGGCTCTCTTAAGTTGCTGGTGTTTTTCAACAAATTTGTTCCAAGACTCATGGTTTGAATTTCCAAGTTCTTCAAGGACAAATTTGTTTAATTCACTTTCCTCAAATATATCATAAGGCACTTTGAATACAAGGATTTTTCGTTTGACTGTGATTCAAACTTTTATGACGAATAACTTTTCTACCAGCCGACATCTCGTACATTCGCGCTTTTTAGATAGTATTTTACCTAGACAAGCGATTTTGAGTTTTAGAAAAAGGACCCTGGCGAGCCAAGTATTTGTAAATAAAGTATATATCGTTGTAGATATCGGCAATAACACCAGTCCGGAGGGTAGAAATGAAGATGAAGCGAAATCAGAGACATAGCAAGAGAAAACGAGCCGAATTACGGGTGTTGGAGCATTTTCCGACCTGTTGTCGTCACGAGGCAGAGTGTGCTTGTTCGGACGATACATATAGATAGGAAAGGGGTGGAAGAGAACCGTTCTCTTCCACCCCTTTCCTCTTTTTCGGGGGAAAATCGGGAAAAAATATGGTCTATTGTCTTTTGTCTTTTGCGGCATGATTGTATATATTAGGTAAGTTGAGCATCTGCAAGCGGTTCTCCGGGAATACGGTATACATGCCAATTACGAGGAGGGTCACATGTCGGTCAGGGTTGGTTCGCGCGGTCTGAAACGGGTGGTCGCGGTAATTACACTCCTTGCGGGATTTCTCGCCGTTTCGGGCGCGATCTCTCCGGGGTACGCCGGTCCGCAAACGGAACCGGGCCTTCTCTTCCATCTCTCCGGAGACAAGGGAACCACCGCCGATTTCGCCGCCGGCGACCCCGAACCGAATTTCGAGCGCGGAATCGATGTCATCCCCAACGGCGCGAGCGGCCCGGGATTGCAATGCGAGCACGGCCAGATTCTCTCCTGGTGGGCGCCCGGAAACATGTACGCCGAGCGGGGCACCCTGTCCTTCTTCTGGCGCTCCCGTGAACCGGTGGGCAAAACCGAGTTTCCCATCTTCCGGGTGGGATACGCCGACCACACGAGCTGGGACATGGTCTGGCTGCGGATCGACTACAACGGCCACGGTCTCGACGCCTTTGTCACCGACGCCAATCTGGGACGGGCGCGGGTGTCCTTCGACATGCCCTCTTTCCCCAAGCCGGACGAGTGGATGCACATAGCCTTCTCCTGGGATGAAACGAAAGGGGTGCGTCTCTACGTGAACGGCGCTCCCGCGGCGCAAAAGGACACCACCGCGGTGTTCTACACCGGGCTGGACCAGTTCGGCCCGCATTCCCGCATCATCAGCCCCTACCAGGTGCAAAGCGCATACAATTTCATCCGCGGCGGAGACATCGACGAGGTCCGCGTCTATGACCGCATGCTCTCCGACTCCAATATCGCCGATCTCGCCAAAAAACAGGCCCCGTCCGTCATTCCCGCGCTCACCCGCGATCTGAACGCCGCCCAGTGGCGCAACGAGTGGTGGCTGCGGTACGGCTGGAATCGTCCCGGTGACATCCCGCCCGCCATCGAGGGTTCCACGGCGACTGTCCGCAAGGTGGAAATCCACGATGTCTACGATCTCAAGCGCTGGTGGTGGAAGGGGAACGACGGCATCCGCGAGACCACCTGGCCCAGCGTTTACAACCGCTCCCGCATTATCGGACGCAACGACTATTTCCAGCTTCCCGACTGGGACTGCTATTCCACTTCCGGGAAATCGGTCACCTTCATGATGCCCGCGGAACCCTGGAATCACTTGGAGATTTCCGGCGCGGCATACGGTAAGATGTCCCTCCTCGCCTATGACATGGAGAAGAACGCCGATTCCGAAACCGTGCTCTTCCAGCGCCCGAAAGATCAGGAGAAGACTTTCCACCGTATGGCCGCGCCCATAACCGGCCAGAAGATACGGTTCGAGAACGTGGAGCAGGAAACCCCCATCGGGGAACTCTCCGCCTACAATGTCACCTCCGCCATCGAGCCGCAGGGTCTGGCCCAGCTCTCGTACACGGTGACCGGGAAAGCCGAGCCGGACAACCGCAATCTTACGGAACTGGTGCAGTTCATCAACGGACGGTTCGCCCCCGACGAGCGCTCCATCATGGTGGCGCTGCCCGGCGGCGCGCCCCGCACCCCGAAGAAGGAAGCCGCGGCATCGAACGCGCTCCCCATCGTGCATGTCCTCGTCCCCTGCGAGTTCCGCGGCGGGCTGGTCACCAAGGAATACACCCGGTTCTCCTATACCTGGGAAAACATGAACGCCGGTCTGGACGGCATCGCGCTCGATCTTCCGGCGCTGAACGTGAAACCCACCCACGGCGCGTACTTCCCGCTCAACATCAAGGTGATGGACCCGGTCTGGCCCTATCGCATGCTTTTCGACTTCACCTTCTCGGTGAAACCCGGCGAGGCCAAGACTCTCTTCCTCGACACCCGGGACCGTATCCTGCCCAACGGCAAGAGCCTCTACATCGCCATCGCCGGAGCGGGCGCGGATTTCGGGACCGCCTCGCTGGAAGGCGCCCGTCTGCGGCTCATCTTCAATCCCCGTAAGGATGCCGCCCCCGAGCACGAACTGGACCGGTTCACCCAGATTCGCGACAATTACGCCCAACTGGTGGAGGAATATCCCAATACCCGGCGTCTCAATATCTACAAACGGTTCGAGATCGACACCGCCGACCTCCTGCGGGTGAACCCGGATCACTATCTCGCCTCCACCTACTGGTACGACAACAACAAGGAACAACCCCGTCCGGCCTTCGTCCAGCCGAAACCGTCCGCGGGAACGCCGCTCTGGGCCTTCCGTCAGGTGGAGAATCTGAAGTATGTGAAACGCTTTGTCACCTGGTGGATCGACAATCGCCAGATCGAAAACGGCGAATTCGGAGGCGGACTTTCCGATGACGGCGATCTCACCAACTGGTGGCCCGGCGTGGCGCTCATGGGTTCCGAGCCGGAAAAAATCAAGGAATCCCTGCTCCGGGAAATGGAGTCCTTCTATAATAACGGAATGTTCGCCAACGGGCTTTCCGCCATCCAGACCGATGAACTCCATACCTACGAGGAAGGCATCCAGGTGCTTCCGCAGGTCATGCTCCTCGATTACGCCAATCCCAAGGAGGTGGAACGCCTCATGGAGACCGCGAAGGCGATCGAGCGCATCAGCGGGGTGAACGCCGCCGGCCATCGTCACATCCGTTCCAAGTACTACAGCGGCACGAAAATGTCCGAGGAGGGAGTGTGGGAAAACATCGAGCCGTATTCCCATCTCGTGCTGCATCCGGCATTCTGTCTCGTGGAATTCAACGGGAATCCGTCCGCGAAAAAGCTCCTGCTCGAAATCGCGGACGGTCTCCTCGCGCATCGCAGGAAGGGCGCGGACGGCAAATATACCATCGATACCTCCATCAACTTCCGCACCGACAAGGGCGGACCCGCCGGTCTCGGGACCACCGCTTATCTCTTCTGGGGCGCGTACCGCTGGACGGGCGACAAGAAGTACCTCGCGCCGCTGCTCGATCAGGGAATCGGAGCGCTGAGCGCGATCGACGCCAACGCGCTCGACATGCTCGGACTCCGCGAGACCTGGGGCAAACAGATCGCCTCGACCACCGCTCCCCGTCCCGGAAGCGATCTCTGGCGTCACATTTCCTGGCAGATGACCGGCAACAAGCAGTATCTTGAGGAACTCTACGCCGACCAGATCGAGGCTTGCGCCATACGGGAGTATATCAACACCGAGGGCAGTCTCTGGAGCGACCGGGTGAGCGTAAACCACGGCGAACTCCAGCGCGCCCGTCTGGGCGGAGTCGCCATCATGCGGAACGCCATCTATCCGGGCCATACGGTGAGCTGGAAATTCAGGGCTCCCGCCACGGATGAGAGCGCGGCCATTCTGGTCAACAACGCCACTCCCACCGGAATGAAGATCATCGCCTACAACCTGGAGGGCGCCCCGGTGCAGGCGGTCATGACCGGCTGGGACATCGATTCCGGAAAGTGGGAAATCGTCCAGGGAATCGACACCGACGGCGACGATGTCGCGGATCGCGGCGTGGTCACCCGGAGCGCGGACCTGGAACGGACCGGCGATCTGGAACTGACGTTCGCCCCGCGCGCCACCACCGTGCTCACCCTCCGGCTGGTGAAGAAGGACACGCCCTACTGGCAGCGCCCGGATCTGGGAATCGGAAAGGATGACGTGACCGTGCAGGGAAATGCGGTGAAGGTGACCGTGCACAGTCTGGGTTCGGTGGACGCCCCGGCTTCCACCATTGCGCTCCGTGACAGCAACGGCAAAGTGATCGCCACCGCCGCGATCCCGTCGCTCAAGGCTCCCGCGGACCTGCTCCCCAAGACCGTCGAGGTGACCATCCAGTCGCCCGCGGGCACGGACCTGAAAGGGTGCAGCGTGGTCATCAACCCGGAGAAGAAGGTGCGGGAGATCACGCTCATCAACAACCGCGTGGAACTGTAAGTAAAACGCCCGAAAGCTTCCGATCACCCATCGGCTGAGCGGAAGCTTTCGACCGGCGGGCAGGGGCTTTTTGGAGGCATACGCTTTGATTGCGGCACTCCTTCCGGAATTGTATGCCTCCGAAGGTATTTTTTCGCAGCAGCCGCCGAAATCAGCCGGGGACGAATTGTCCGGCATGCATTCCGGTATCCGGCTCCTTTAACAGAGAAGGTATGTTTCATGAATCACTGGCTTCACATTCCGTTCGCGGCGCTGCTGGCGCTGGGAACGGCAACCGCCTTTGCAATTGGGACGCCTCCCGCGGGACCGTCCGGGGCGGTCAATTATCATCTCGCGTTCGAAGACCTGAAGTTTCTGGACACTGACTTCGTGGCCCGCTCCGGTCTCAAGTCTCCCGCCGACCGTGGGTTGGAACTCACCGAAGGAAAGTTCGGCAAAGGAGTCACCACGACTCTTGAGCCCTCCCAGCAGGATGTGGACAACCTTTCCGGCACGGACCTGGATTTGGTTACCGCGGTCATTTTCAATACCCTGTACATGCGGGAAAGCATGGTGGGGTATAACGAACCCATCCTCTGGGGCGCGGGCAAGGTGAATCCCGCTTCCGGAGCGGCGGCGTTCTGGGTGCGCGGAAAACTCCGTCCGGGAACCCTCTTCGAACAGACCGCCAATACCTGGGGGCGCAAGGAACGGGACCTCATCGGGGTAACCGTGGGCTCCGACGGCGCTCTCGGGGCCTATCTGACCGATGCCCGCTATCACCGTCATACCGTGACCTCCGGCGCGGTTCCCGACGAGCAGGGCTGGAACCACATCGTTCTCAACTGGGACCGCGCCAATGGCCTGGAGCTGTTCCTGAACGGAAAGTCGGTCGCCTCCACCTGGGGAAAGGACCCCTGGTGGGAAACCGCGCAGCCCGGCCTGCTCCGGTTCCCCATGCCGAGAGTGACCTACGACGAGGTGTATTTCTGCGGACGCCCGTTGACTGCCAAGGAAATCGGCGACCTCATGAAGAACAATACGCCGCCATCGTCCGCCGCGACCGCGGAACGCACGCCCGCGGAACGCGACAACCTGGCCCGGGCGCTCGGCGTCTCTTCCAAATCGCTGCTTCCGGTGGTCCTGCCCCCGGAAGGCGGGAAGATACTCTCCTTCCGCGAGGTCACCCCGGAGTACATGGGCGATGGCCGCATTCCCGCGCAGTTCTGCGGGGATGGACGGTATGAGCTGGCTTGGCCGCACCCCTCCGCGGTGTTCACCATCATTCCGGGAGACGAGGATTTCACCGCCGAAAAGCTGGATGTGGACCCGCCCCGCAGAGTGCCGTTCAACTATGTCACGGTGGAAGGGAATCTCGACGGCCTTTCGGTCTATACCAACTGCATCCGCACCGGAGACGCCTTCTCCGGAGACACCCTGGTTTCCCTCACCGACAGCAGCGCCTTCTTCCACGGCGAACTGGTGGATCGCAAGGCGCGCGGGCGCGTCACGTTCCCATTTCTCACCGGCTACGGCGCTCCCGGAGAATTCAA
>CAYRTQ010000066.1:0-2448 GCA_964426865.1 uncultured bacterium | reverse complement strand
GCCCGGGTACACGAGGTGGGTCTTTTCGATGTCACCACGGTCGAGGACACCGCGATTCCCGGCGAGGTCACCTGCTACCTGTACCCGGATGGCGATATGGGGGACCGGTACGGGTTCGCGGTGAACGCGCTCCAGCCCGCCATCGACCGGACGGTTCTCCACGGTTTCCGCACGCCGGACCCGAGGCCTTCCCGTACGGTGGACACCGGGGTTATGCGCCGTATCAATCTCCTCACCGCGCCCCTGTCCGGAGCACGCTGTTTCGGGGGAATCACCCTCGATCTGCCCTTGAAGGCCACGGGGGAAAACATCCTGCTCGTGCGGGTCCACGATCCCAACGCCCCCTCGCGCATCTGGACCCATGCCGAGGTCAAGATCAAGGGATTCGAGAACACGGAGCGGCGGATGAAGCTGCGTCTGGAGTTCACGCCGCTCCTGCTCGCTGATGGCGACCGCGTCTGGGTGGACATCGCCACCCTGAACGGCGCAAAGATACGCCTCGGCGGTTCCGAGGGCGCCCGCATGGTGCTGCGCCCGTCGCCGTTCCATGAATCCGCTCCGCTTTTCGAGGCGAAAGCCCTGCTTCCGGCCCGCGCCTCATACAGCCGCATGTTCGGGTATGTCCCCTGGAAATTCGAGAACACCTCGCCCGATTTCACCGCTCCCTACGCTTTCGGCGGGCCGTTCGATATCCTCTACACCGCGCAGGGGGTGCGCCGGGTGCTGCCCCATTCCTTCAACGCGGACTTTTACATCGAATATTCCAAGGCGAAGTATTCCTGGGGCAATCCCGCCAATCCGGAGAAGGATGTCGATATCCGCAAGTTCGACATTCCCGCCAATGTCCCCTCCTGGGCGTATTTCCAGCGGAACATCCAGAATTTCCGGTACCGCGTCCTCGAATGGATCGGGGCGAACCAGAATCCCGACGGCCAGACCGGCGGTGGCTGGAACGACGACAACGACATGCTCGCCGGGAAGCTGGACATGTTCCTCGACGGCTCCTCCCTGGCGCGGAGCATTCAGGCGAAAATGTACGCCGGGCTGGACGCCACGGGATATATCCAGGACGGCTACTGCCGCATTCATCCCATCGACCGTCTGCATGTGGATGACATGCTCCACGACCGTTTCCGGGAAATCATCTACAATCCCGGGGAACCGTCCATGTTCCGCAGGGCGCTCCGCACCGCCTGGCGCTGGGACAAGTCCGGGGAAACGCCGCTCAACTGGGGAACCGGCAAGAGCTTCCTCTACGACAAGGGCATCCTCGAATGGTACTGGGGCCGTAACATCCCGCAGACCGCGTTCACTCTCGCCGATACCGCATCGGTGAACGCCCGCCTCCAGCGGCTCGCATCGTTCCTCGACGACCGCGCATTCTATCACTTCACCGAGGCCCGGGTCTACACGGACAGTCAGAATATCTACGACGAGGGTCTCATCACGAACATGATCGTGGGCGGCGGCGTGGACAGCACCGTTTCGGTGGAGTGGACGGAGGGTGGCGGCGAGGACCTCGCCCGCTGGGTCACCCTGGCGGACAGCGCATCCTTCGAATGCCGGATGTTCTCTTTCGACCCGCAGCAGCGCAAGGTCACGGCGCGCCTCTTCCGCGCTCTTCCGGGGACCTACGAGGTGCGGCTCACCGAGGACATGGGCGGCATCTCCGGGCGCGCGCTTTTCACCGGGGATTTCACCCTGAACCGGTTCGGCTCTTTCAGTGTGCTCGTCCCGCCCGGCAAACCGGTCATGCTCTCCGCGCGTCTGGTAAAACCGGACCCCGCGGGCCGTCTTCTGCCGGATTTGGCGCTGGCGGGGTATGACTGCATACGGGGGAAGAACACCCTCTGGGTGCGGGTTTCCAACCTGGGCGGCGCGCCTTCCGGAAAATCCGCGCTGTTCCTCTACGATGCCTCGGATCATGAACTCGGAGAACAAAAGCTTCCGGAAATTCCGCCGCCCCTGGATTTCGTGGAGAAATCGGTCTGGGTAACCTTCGAGAACATCCCGGAAACCGGAACTCTCCGTCTGGTGGCGGACCCCACGACGAAGATGAAAGAGGTATACAAGGGAAACAACGAAGTAGTGATCGAATAGGATCGCATCCGGGGTTTCCGTTCCCGCCCGGCGGGAGCGGAAACCCCGTTTCGCGCCCGGTTCCACACGCTGGGAACAGGGCTGGCGGACGGCATATCGCGGTACTGTTCATAAACCCCGGCGGAAGCTGCCGCACCAGAAAAACGATGCAGGGGGAAGTTCTTATTTGGCGCTTCGCAGTTTTCCATGGGGAGACGCCATGACCGGACATGGTCTGCATGTGCCGGTTACAAAAGCGCTTTCGTGGGGTAAGGAATCCTTCACCCCTTCTCCTTCCTCTGTACTTTTCTGTACGCCCAGAAAAGCGCCAAAAGAGGGCGGTCCGGGAAAAGCCAAGGACTCCCCGGG